>JBOGIQ010000011.1:0-43846 GCA_050742535.1 Vicinamibacterales bacterium
GGTGATATGTCAATGCTCGGCGGGTGACTCGCACAATTTGCTTCCGGGGCTCGTTATCCGACTTGGTGAGCGAGTGAGTGGGTGGTGTGCAGCAAATCAGAAGACCGTCATGAACTCTGATGCTTATCTGGACCTAGTGCAGATGGCGTCGCGATTTACACCTCCATTGAGGAGTACGATTTGCACTCCGTTGCTGCAAGATGGACGGCTGAGCGGTGTTTTTACCGGGTACTCGAGCCAGGACACCCCATTTGACGAGCGCCATCGATACGCCGTTGAACGCGTGGCTGAACTTCTTGATGCACGCTTGACTTCGATCGGCCAGAGCATCAGCAAAATTCGCACATTTCCTAAGACGGCGCATCACTAGATCGATCCTCCATTCGGGTGCATGATCGCGTATCCTGTCGCCCCGACGGAATGCCGATTTTTTGTTAACTCGGCCAACGGATTGAGTGGCTTATCGCTGCACGTAAGGATGCGATCTCGCCAAAGCGAGGGCATGTGCCTTTAACTTTTGAGCAAACACAACACTTGTTCAGGGCTGGCCGTTATGTTGACATCGTCAGCCGCGGGGTTCCAGAACCGGCGACACTCCATGCGGAGCATCGGGCCCTATTTGCACACGCGCTATTCCAAGCGGGTCACACAGAGAGGGCCCGCGCAATCGTTGAGATTGAGCGTGAGCGGACGACTGGGATCGTTAGGAGTGAGTACGAACTACTAGCTGGAATGCTATGTCGACAGAGCGCCCACCTTTTGAAGGCTCTTCAGCATCACAGCTCCGCGTTCCAAATAGCCCGAGAGCAACGCGACGATCTCAGGACAGCTTGGACGTCACTTCATCGCTTTAGGTTGCTTGCTCAACTACATTCAAGCGACGAACTGGCGCCGATGCTCGCAGAGGTTCGGAGATACGTTGCCAAGGCCGGCGACCCCCACGCAGCGGCACACATGCACGATGCGGTCGCTCTGATGGAAGCGTCAAATGGCCGAACCGAGGAAGCTCGACGGCATCTTGAAATTAGCGCTTCACTAATTCGTACATTTCCGAACGCGGCACTGGAACAAATCGGATTGATTTCCGCAGCCTTCGTGGATTTCTTTGAGTGCAAGTATGAGAGTGCTGCTGAGCATCTGCACTCTGCGCGGCGATTAGCCTCGACCACTGGCGCCAGAGACGCAGGTGTGATCGAGTGCAATCTGGGACACGCAATGCTGGTATTAGGACGGTTCAAGCCGGCGGAGGCTTACTTCGAGCACGTTCTCAAACATGGAACTCCATTAACGAAATTCAGCGCGTTGGAGGGTTTGGCTCGCGTATTCCTTGCCACAGGAAATCTTTCACGTTGCGAAGAGACGCTGGGCGCTCATGACGCATTCCTGCTAGAGGACCGGAATCTGGCATTGGCCTTCGCTGGAAGATGGGCCGCGTCAACGCGCAGCCGCCTGTTACTCAAGCAAGGACGCTGGACCGAAGCCGCTGCTACCGCGAAAGGCTTCCTCGAGCTTGCGCTTGGATTGTCCGACAAGATCTTGATCAGCGAATTGACATGTCTCTCGTCCGAGGCAGCGGTTAGCGCTGGAAACGCATCCTCTGCTGCATCTCAGCTGCTGCATTTGAGTACGCGAGATCCAGCCGCGGTCGGCAACCTCGACGCGACCTATTACAAGGCGTTGGGCTCCGTGGTCAACGCGACACGTCCAGTGGTCGGAGCTAGTCTGTATCGTCGAGCACGACAGATTTGTCTATACCAAGGAAACAAAGCTGGTGACATTGATCTTGAAGCATTAATCAAAACCGGACCTCAGGCCAAGGCACGGTCAGAAGACATGCCGCTTCTGATTCTGACTACTGTGACAAGTGCTTTGGCGAATGCTGACGCGCCCGACCTACTGGCTTACGAACTTACTCAGCTGACGCAGCTCCTCGAGTGTTCACCGAGCGTGGAACCCGTACAGGCCAAGGGTTCGGCTCACGGTTCTACAGACCATGTCTTGCTCCCGGTGGGAACGAACGGCCATCAGCAAACCGCGTTGCGTTTCGAAATCCCGTCACGCCCAGAACAGATGATTGTTCTGTCGGAAGTGGCAAGGATAGCTGGGGCGGCAGTTATGCTCCAATCGGTAAGGCGTGAACGTCGGCAGAGAACCGCCTTGTGGCCAGCAGATCCAATCGAGACGAAGGCCGAGGCGCTTTTCCTTGCTGAAGAGATGCAGACTCTCCTGGCCGCAGCGCGTCGCATTGCGGTCACGAATGTGCCCGTGCTAATCAGCGGTGAAACAGGGACTGGGAAAGAAGTGCTCGCACGCGCAATTCACGCGTACTCAAATCGATCGAAGGCGCCTTTCGTTCCCTTCAATTGCACATCGACTCCGCGTGACATGCTCGATTCGCAGCTCTTCGGCCACAGGCGCGGATCGTTTACGGGTGCCATCGAAAACTTCCCGGGCATCATTCGCGGTGCGGCCGGCGGAACGCTGTTCCTCGACGAGATTGGCGACATGGCGCTCGAAGTGCAGCCGAAGCTCCTGCGGTTCCTCGAATCAGGCGAAGTCCACCCGGTAGGCGAAACGCAGCCTGTTCGCGCGGATGTACGGGTCATCGCCGCAACGAACGCGAATCTGGACACGCTGGTCACCGAGGGCCGCTTCCGCGAGGACCTCTTTTACCGCTTGAACATCGTCCACCTGCACATCCCGCCGTTGCGCGAGCGCCGCATCGAGATTCCCGCGCTCGCTCACCATTACCTGGAGAAGTACGGCACCGAGTACGCCAAAGGGAATCTGCGTCTGGCCGAAGAGACGATGGAGTATCTGGTGCTCTTCAAGTGGCCCGGCAACGTCCGTCAGCTGGCCAACGAGATGCGGCGCATGGCGGCGTTGTGCGAGCCGGGCGCCGTGGTGATGCCGGAGCACCTCTCCCCGGCTATCGCCGCATCCAGGCGGACGATTCCCGCCTCGCAACGAGCGCTGGATCCGATTGAAGTGGTCGTGCGCATGGATCAGCCGATGGCAGCCGCGACGGAGCACCTCGAGCGCGCGATGCTGCAGCACGCACTGAAGGAGTGCGGCGGCCGAATGGAAGAAACCGCCGCGCGCCTTGGACTGTCCCGCAAAGGACTGTATCTGAAGCGCCAGCGCCTTGGCATCGAACCGCCTGTCCCAAGCGGAGTCGAGGGGCCCGTCCCGAATGGCGTCGAGGAGCCCGAAGGCGTCGTCGTCAGCCGCTGACCGCGCCGCAGCGTGGCGCCGGAGTGATCGGACCGGGCCACCGAACCGGGTTCAGGCTCCGCGCCTAGTTCGGCAGTGGCCGCTGGATGCTGTCGATCACCAGGAAATCGACGGACACCTTCGTCGCCTTCAGCTTGAGGCCGAGCTGTTCTTTCAGCGCGGTGAACAACGAGGCACCTTTCGGCACGGCATCGGACGCAGTCGATGCCGGATTCGGTGACGACTCGATTCGAATGTCGAACTGCCCGGCGAGGCCCGTCTGGTCGACAACCGGACGGCCGACCCTGTTCTGAAGAATGAACGCCACGTGCGACATCGGCCGCGCGGAGAATTCGTCGATCTGTACTCCATCCGTGATCCGCGACGTGTACACACACGGAAGACTGTCACGCTCATCCACACTGATCTCGACGGTCGTCCCGTTGACCGTCGCGGCGGCGGCTACGCCGGTCCGGCACGTCCTCATCACCTTGCGCATCCCGGCTCCAGGGCCGCGAGCGGGATTCGCGAGCACCAGCGCGTAACCATCAACCGCACGAGCTTCCACCCTCGCCTTGAACGCAAAGCGCTCCGCCAGGAGGCGGCGCAGCATCAGGCGCAACTCCGCCTCGGGCGCGTCCCGGCCGGCCCGTGCGTCGACGTCGAAACGCTCGGTCCGTACCCACGCGGGCACGTCGATGTACTCGGGCCTGACGAACTCCGGAAAGGCACGGCGGATGATGGTCTGCAGCTCCGAATTCTGAGCCAGGAACCGGCCGCCCGGAAGAAACTCTCCACCCTGGATATAAAACTGCTCGCCCGCCCGCACGGCGCTGGGCCTGACGGACGCCACTTCGAACATCGGCAGCGCTGCCTGCGAGGTGGCGTCCTGCTGTGCGGACGTCGCTGACGTGACGTGCATCGCCACGACGATCAGTCCCGATGCGTAGAGGCTCTTCATGTCACCTCTTGCAATTCGCGTCAGACGCCCGCGCCTAGCTGCAGTTCTCGTGTGTGCACATGCACTGCCCGCAATAGACACTCCCCGGCGGGGCGTTTTGGATCGGGAAGCATCCCTTGCACCATCCGTACGGTCCCACCAGACTTTGACAGAGGGCGTCACAGACGCTGCCTGCCTGTGTCGGCCGGTCCAATATTGCACGCCCGGCAACACACAACGCAATCGTGAGCACTAATCGGATCAGTTTCATAAGTATGGTTCCTTCCTGGCCTCAGCCTTTCTCGAGCTCGTTCAGGTGACGAAGCAGGGATTCTGATGATTGGGCCCCGAGCAGCCGCTTTTTCAGAACGCCGCGATCGAACAACAACACGGCCGGGACCTGGTTTTGCGCCCCGGTCCTGTCCAGCGAGCCGGCTGGAAGATGCAGCTGTGGCACTCTCGAGGAGAGCGTGCGGATTACTTCAGAACCCGCCCGATCCCGGCGGTCCGGCACCACGGCGGCAAACGCCTTGAACCGGGTCTCGCCGTCCTTCCATTGCTCCTCCGCGGCCTGAAGCTGCATCAGCGCATCAATGCTGTGGGCGTTCCAGGGAGCCCACACGACGACACCAACGAATCGCTCGGTCGCCGCTGCCTCGGGGAATATCTGCTGAAGAGCGACCGGTGCCGGCGACGGGACGCGTCCCGGCAGCGGCCGCGGAGCAATCCTGATCCGCGGCAGCGAGTCGATGCCCGACGCTATTGCGAAACCGCTGAAGGTATCGCTTTCATACTGAAAACAAAGCCGTCCATCAGCCGTCCAGGTCGGATAGTACGCAGATCCTTCCAGGCTCAACGTTGCCAGTTCGTTAAACACCAGATCAACGATGGCAATCTCGAACCCGTCAGCCGCCCGCGCCTTGGGTTTGTGAAAGGCAATGAAACGGTCATCCGGCGAAAAATCCGCCTTCGCGCCGTCGACGCCGGTGGCGACGACATCGTCGCAATCGTCCACGCGCCGCACGACGATTTGGCCCTCGACGAAGATCGACACCTTCTGCCCCGTGCGGGATATCAGCGGCCGCTCACCGAAGCCAAACTCGCACTCCTTGATTCGGCGCGCCGGCAGTACTGCCTTCACGCCATCGAGGTAGTAGTAATTGCCCAATATCGTGGCGACCACGTCTGTCGCCCCACGACGCCCCCAGCTCAGGTAGTCGCCCAGCTCCGCCGGCGCCACATCGTCGAACAGGCGCAGGTCGCGCAGCCGCACGATGGACACACTGTCTCTGGTTCCGGCGGTATTCATGAAGATGAATTGCTGCCCATCGGGAGACCAATACGCGTCCAGACCCGGATGGCTGAACAGCCGGTCGCCGGTCGTGACGTCGATGACGGTCACCATGCGGTTCCTCCGCGGCGGAGCGGTGAGAACCATCGAGGTATAGGCGAGGTGCCGGCCATCCGGCGAGATGCGCCCGTACGCGAAAAAGATCTCGCCGGCGTGGGTGCCGCGTACTGGAACGATGCGGACCCCTCGCGGTGCCCGAAGTTCCTCCGCCGGCAGAATGGGAGCGACATTCATGCCCGCTCCCGTCACGGCGCAGAGGAGCATGGCGGCCGTCATGGCGCCGGCGAGGCCGATGCGGCGCGTCATTGTTTCGGGTTTAGCGCCACGGCGACGAACAGCGTCGCGTAGACCGGTACGCCCCGGATCGTCGGTGCGGTGTACTCCCACCGTTTGGCGGCCTCGACGAACATCTGGGCCAGCCGCGGATTCGATGGAGTGACCACCGTCACTGCCCCGACTTTGCCGTCCGGCTGCACGAGCACCTGCAGACCGATGGTCGCCTGCTCCGATCGCAGTTCGGCGGGAATCGTCGGCGTTTCGTGTTTCACCGGCTTCGGCTCACGCACACCACTCGTCACCGATGCGAGCTGGGGAGCAATCTGTGGGCAGGATACGGTTTGTACGTTTTGTGATTGAGTCGCGGCAGGGATACAGCCAAGAAGAAGGAGTACGAGACAACCGACTCTCCACAGCATCTGTGTCCTCCGATACTGGCGCGAGTGCCGGACCTTACCAACGCCACCACGAGAACACAACCGGCTGCATCCGTTGGAACCGCCGTACTTTTGTTAACGCATCAGCGCCCAGGTGCGTGATCCGTACAGCCCTTTATGTCTTCCCTATCGCAGTGTGCTGGATACACTGGGCTCCCGAGAAAGGCCCAGAATGTTCCTTGCGAAAGTTGAATTCGCGCTCGCTGTCACGTACGCGTTCCAACTGGGCATCGCGGCCAGCTCTCCTGCACAAGCCACGACTGCCGTCGAATTCGAGGTGGCTTCCGTAAAGCGCACAGAGCCGAGTCTCCCCTCTGACATTCGCATCCTGCCCGGACGTTTCGAGGCGAGATCATTCCGATTGGATCTTCTGATCGCTCGCGCATACGGGGTGCCGCGATGGAAGCTCATCGACGTGCCGGACTGGACGATGACCGAGCGGATCGACATTCAGGCAACGATGCCTCCGTCTTCCAGCGCCGGACGGGCGTACGCGATGCTGCGCACGCTCCTCGAGCGGCGGTTCCGATTGGCCGTTGAGGCCGAAACTCGGGACGTGGACACGGACGTGCTCGTCTTCGCTGACCCGAAGGGACGGCTGGGTCCTGGAATGCATCCGGTCAGCGTCGACTGTGAATCCAACCGCCTGCGAGAGGGCTCCGGAAAGGGGCTGTTTCCGGAGAATTCGCGGATGCCGTGCCGGCAGTCCCGAAATAGAGTCGCCCTGGGCCGGACCGACGTGCGTTCCGTGACGTACTCCGCCGTTACCATGGACGACCTCGCCGACGCCCTGTCGGGGTTCCCGAGGCCGGTATTGAACCGAACCGGGTTGAGGGGCCAGTTCGACATCGCACTCACGTACTTGTCCGACTCTCAGCTCCCGGCGCGAGATGTCCGGGATCAGCCTGCTGTCGCTTCGCGGACTACTGCTCTCGAAGAACAACTTGGACTGACACTGCGGCGGGAACGCAATCGGGTTGAGTTTCTACGAGTTCGATCGGTCGAGCCACTGCGGCCTGAGGATCATTGACCGGAACTTTCGCTGACCAAACCTTCGAGGTGATGACGATGAATACGCTCGTTAGAAAATTGTCGTTCGTGGTTGTTGTTATCCTCTCCTCCTTCAGGGCCGCGCCAGTTCTGGCGCAATGCAACAGCAGCGATTACTGTTTGGTTGCAGCTGGCTGGATGTGTGCCTACGAATCCGAGCTTATCTGCCCGAACTGGCCTGCCGAGCAGTGTACGTATGTGGACAATTGCACTTGTGACCCGAATCCCCCGCCGGGTGAGTTGGGTTGCTCGTGCGATTTCTTTTGCACGTAGTGAGTCAGTTGTCGGTGGGTCTCTCGAGTTCGTCGATTACAAGCGCATCGACGAGTATTCGCGCACGTTCCAATCTCAGGCCGAGTTGCTCTTGAAGCGAGGTAAAGAGCGACGGACCCTCGCGTAGCGTGGCGCCATCCGTGGCGCTCACGCGGGCGGGTTCGAAATCCAGGGTCAGTTGGTAGTAGCCCGAGAGTCCAGTCTTGTCGATTACCGGCTGACCAGCCAGGGTGCCCAGGAGTGCCGCGAGTGTCGCCATGGTGGCGTCGCCTTCGATGCGGTTTCTCGTCATTCTCGTGCGACACCGTGGCACTGGTCCGGTTGGGGGGATTGGCGTGATCGGCATTGGACGGCTCTCGGCCGCTCCCGAGGCCGCGCGAGTGAGGCACTCCGCATCTGCGGACCTCATTCGAGGCCCCAGTCGCTTGTCCGGCCTCGTGACAACGAGATCGAAAGAGGCTTGCTCCCGCTTCTCGACATGCGCCCGCAAACGGAATCTGTCCACGAGGATTCCGCGTATCAGTTCTCTGCGCTGCGTCACCGTGAGGGTCGGGCTTCCTGACGTCACCGTGGCAATGACGTCATAACGCTCAGAGCGAGCCCAACTGGGTAATGCAATCACCTGATCTGGGGCGCCGAACGCCCGACCTATGAGCAGCTCCGGCGTCCCGTTGACCATGCTGAAGGCTCCGTTCAATTGCTGAGTGATATTGACGGAGTCCGAGTTCGACTTATTCCGCTTTATCGAGACAACCTCAAATGATGGGGGAATTGCCGGCGCCTGTGAGTACGTCGACACAGATAACGGTAGCGCGACAACCACCAAGGCGACGCGGTGAATGTGGATCCGCGCCATCGACAGCACTCAACGCGTACCAGCGGCTTCCCGCACGACGGCCCGCACCGCCTCCGCAAATGGGATCGTGGGGCGCTCGCCGCAGTGCCGATCGAGATAAACGTGCAATTGGGCGGCGGAGATACCCTCGAGAACGTTCATGAACGGAAGCGTCGGATCGAGACCATCGCGAAGAGGGCCGAACGCGTTGTATGCAGTGGCAAAACCGTTGAGAAAGGCGTCGAACTGCTGAAGGCGCTCGTTCCCGTTGCGGTTCCCTTGTTGAGCGGCTTGTCTGGCATTCGTCCAGTTGATGCACGCCGTGTTGCCAGGTGCATACGACACGAGTGGACGACTATTTCCGACAACTGCCAACGGTTGCCGCTGCTGAGACGCGGTGACAACGAGCGTCCAGCCGACTGTCAGAGCCGTGACAAGAAGTACCGCTCGTGTCGTCAAGAACCCCAACCTCCCTACGAGCACGGCCACGTTGCCGGGCCGGTTCCGTCTCCGCATTGGCATAGATAAAACTCCGATCCGCACCCGATTGAGCCGACTCCCTGGTGGCCCGCACACGCGCTTTCGCATGCCTTGGCCCAGGCGCTACAACTTATTCCGCCACAGTCCGCTGCCGCTTCAGGTGCTTGCCACAATTGCCAAGGTGCCACCGCAAGCACCGAAAAATACAGGGGCTTCAGGATCGTTCGCATTGTTTCTCCTCCATAGCATGGAACTACCTCCAGAGCCGCAGCCCCCGCAATTCAGAAAGTGTCGTACATACCAGGCTGTTGAGGATACCCGCCGGTACTGAGCGAACGCTCCCACCGTATTTACGGCGATGTCTGCGTTGAAGGGCGCGACTCGATGAAATAGTGTCGAGAGTCTATAGGAGTGTGCAATGGCTCAGATTTACAGGAGCTTACGTCGATGGGCGCTTGCAGCTGCGATGTTTTCAGCTGCGTCCGTTCAGCAGGCGGCCATCCAAGCAAACTGGTGCGGCGGCTATGATGAGGAAGGGTGCCACTCGGAAGCAGGATTGAGATGCGAGTCCACATGCCAAGGCCAGGGCTCACAGTGGCATTGCCATTCGTCGGTTGGATGGTGCGAAGAGTTCAGCTGCGAACTGGATATCACCTGCGTGTCGTAGAGACACATGGGCTCACCGCGTAAGGGGTCATGTGCGGAGACCGTTCCGGCCCAGCGGTGCCGTTGGGCCGGCATGGCCTTCTTGGGGGCGGAGGACTAGCCGATGAGCCATCGTCGTGTGGATTCCGCGTTGATTCTGCTGATGCTCTGTCTCGTCCCGACAGACGCCAACCCTTCGCAACAAGGGGTCGAGGCGTCGACTTTCGATGTCGTATCGATACGGGCGCGCAGTGGAGACCCGGCTCGGCAAACTGTGCGCTCAACCGCAACGCGTTTCGTCCAAGCAGACGTGACACTGAGCCAATTGATTCGATACGCCTATGATCTGCTCGAGTCCCAGCTCTCCGGAGGGCCTGATTGGATACGCACGGATCGCTTTGAGTTCATCGGCACGACATCCACGCCGTCTTCTGAATCGCGCATCCGTGCCTTGGTGCAGGCAGCGTTAAAGGAACGGTTCGGATTATCCGTGCAGCGCGTCCGACGAGACTCTCCGGTCTACACGCTCGAACTCGAAAAAAAGAACAGGACACTTGGTCCGGCCCTGCGGCCGGCGTCGATTGATTGCGCGAAGGTACGCGAGAGCCTCGGGAGCGCCGATAGGTCCTCCGTGCCAGACGATCTCCGCGCATGCCTATCTGTCTCGATGCGGTTCGCCGATGGGATCGCGACGTTGAGATTTCGAGGCGAGACGATGGAGCGGATTACGAGGTCACTTAATGCGTATGTAGACCGCCTGATAGTGGACACCACGGGTCTTACGGGGACCTTCGACGGTGATCTGCAAATCGGGATGAATCAGCTGCCGGTACCGCCGCTGAACCCGCGTTTTCGTGATACGGAGGGCCCGTCGGTGTTCACGGCTCTTGACGAACAATTCGGGCTAAAGCTTGTACCTCAACGACGCAGCGTCGACGTTGTCATAGTCGAGAGCGCCACGCGCCCGACGCCGAACTAAGCCGCGGCCCTTTTCCGAGGCCTTGCCGCGTCCGCTCCACATTCCGAATGTACGGCAGCCTGCGCATGCGTGCCGGTGCTATAAGCTTTCCGCTAAGCACCGATCGAATCGACGTTTAGCGTTTTCGTCGGCTTTCGTCCCTTTTCCTCCGTTCGCCTAGGTTTACGTTCCTTGCCGCCTCGGTGGACACCCAAATCCCACCATTAATCGACACCGCAAATCCCACCATTAACTGACGACGGCCGAGACGTTGACGAGGGCGACGGACCCATGGTCCCTCGCCCGGATGAGCAACGTCTTGGATCAGCAGAAACAACAACAGATTCTTGGCCTTGGCCGCCTGGGCTGGCCGGTGCGGCGGATCGCGAGGGCGACCGGGGTCGACCGCATCACGATCCGCGGCTACCTCCGGGCGGCCGGGGTCCCGGTGCGCGGCCGAGGGCGGCCAGGCGAAGGGCCGGCAAAACCGGCCATTACGAGGGCGGTGTCCACCGACTCCTCGTCGTCAAATCCCACCATTTCGGTGGCGCTGTCTACCGACTCGGTACGGTCGTCGCCGACGCGCGCGCCGACCGCGAGTGCCTGCGAGCCCTATCGTGAATTCGTCGCCGAGGCGCTCGGTCGCGGACGGAACGCGGTGGCGATCTGGCAGGACCTGGTCGACGACCACGGCTTCGCCGCCGGGTATGCGAGCGTCCGTCGCTTCATCGGGCATCCATCAGCACGAGGGGGCGGCCGGCGTGCGCCGGATCCTCGGCGTCCTCGCCCTGGCCAAGAAGCACGGCGTCGCCGTCGTGGAGGACGCCGCCACGGCGGCGCTCGAGATCGGGGTGCCCACGTATCGCTTCGTGCGGAAGTACGTGGAACGCCGCCCGCCCGTGCCGCTGACGCTCCGCCAGGTCGATCCGATCATCCGCCAACTCACGCTCTACCGCGACCTCATTGACCGCAAAACAGGAGACCAGCCATGAATCTCGTCGAACTCGACCACGCGCTCCGGAAACTCCGCCTCTCCGGCATGGCGGCGGTCCTCGAAACGCGGCTGCGCCAGGCGCAGACGGAGAAACTCGCCCCGCTCGACCTCGTCGCCACCCTCGTCAGTGACGAACTGCAGCGTCGACAAGACCGGCTCTTTGAACGGCGGCATAAACAGGCGGGCTTTCGCGACGCCGACCGCTCGCTCGACCGTTTCGATTTCGATTTCAACAAGAAGATGAATCGGGCGCTCATCCACGAACTGGCGACGGCGCGTTTCATCGGCCAGCGCGAAGACGCGCTCTTTCTCGGGGCACCGGGTACCGGCAAGAGCCATCTTGCGCAAGCGATTGGGCACGCGGCCATCCAACAGGGTTACCGCGTCGTCTACCGCGAAGCCCACGCGCTCATCGAGGAGATCGCCGACGCCACGCTGGACGGCACCCGCACAGTCGTGCTGGCGGATCTGGCGACCGTGCCGCTGCTGATCATCGACGACCTCGGGATGCGGAAGCTCCCGCACACCGCGGCGGAGGATCTGCTCGAGCTGATCATGCGCCGCTATGAACGCGCATCGACGCTGCTGACGTCGAACCGACCGGTCGATGATTGGGGCAAGCTCCTCGGCGACACCACGGCCGTCACCGCACTGCTCGATCGCCTCTGACATCACGCCCATGTGCTCAAGTGCGGGCCGCGCAGCTGGCGCACCAAGATCCACACTGACTTGCGCACGGAGGAGGCCACGAAGTAGAACTCCCTGTGTCTCGGTCGTCCGCTCCGAAATGGCGGGGTTTGAAGTGTCGATTAATGGCGGGATTTGAGCCGTCCACCGAGGACCATTTATTCTGAGAAGAGGCCATGAGCACTGAAGAACTGGTACACGAAGCGTTAAAGCTGGCGCCGCACGACCGTGCACGGCTCGCGAAACGTCTTCTGGAGAGTCTGGAGAATCTCACGGACGAGGAAAACGCACAGCTCTGGGCTGAAGAGGCACAGCGTCGGGATGCCACGTGGGACAACACGCCCGCCCGCCCTGCTACTGAGGTTCTGAGGGATGCCAGAAATCGGCTGAAGTGACATGCGTGTCTCGTTCAACCTGCTGGCGGAACGAGAACTTAATGAGACCGCTCAGTACTACGAACGAGAAAGCTCCGGACTGGGCGCTGCGTTTCTCGCCGAAATCGAACACACGTGCGCACAGATCACCGAATACCCGGAAGCTGCACCGGCTGTCCTCGGCGCCATTCGTCGTCGTCTGTTGCGCCGTTTCCCATATGCGGTGCTCTACCGGTTGCACGGTGACTCCATACGGATTCTTGCAGTGATGAATCTAAAACGGCGGCCGGCCTACTGGATCGATCGGTCGTAAAGACCAGACCGGGGCGCGGTGCGTCCACCACGCTTGGGTGTGATCCTTGCGGCACACAACGTCGGTAGAATTGCCGCCGTGCGGAAGCAGGACCTGGGTGCCGTGAATCAATCGGCTCCGCCTGAAGCCAAGATCGCTCTGTTTCGTTCGCTGTTTCGCGGACGCGAGGACGTCTACCCGCGTCGGTTCGAGAACCGAAGAACTGGAAAGACCGGCTACGCGCCCGCCTGCGGCAACGAGTGGGTCCGAGGCATCTGCGAAAAGCCTCGCGTGAAATGCGGGGACTGTCCCCATCAACGATTCCTACCAGTCACCGATGACGTCATCAGATGGCACCTGTCAGGTCGCGACGGCGCTGGGGAGCCATTCGTGGCCGGTGTGTATCCGCTGCTCGTCGATGAGACCTGTTTCTTCGTGGCGATCGATTTCGACAAGGGTAGCTGGCGGGACGATGCCGCTGCGTTCATCGACATATGTAATCGGCTCAGTCTTCCGGCCGCACTCGAACGATCACGCTCAGGGCAAGGCGCTCATGTGTGGCTCTTCTTTGATGAGGCTCTTCCCGCGGCGCTCGGGCGACGGCTCGCCTCGCACATCGTGACCGAGGCAATGGAACGTCGGCCTGATCTCGGCTTCGATTCGTACGATCGTCTGTTCCCCAATCAAGACACGCTGCCCCATGGCGGATTTGGCAATTTGATCGCTCTGCCGCTGCAGAAGGGACCCCGCGGGCAAGGCCATAGCCTCTTCCTGGATGACCACCTTGAGCCTTGGCCCGATCAGTGGGCGTTTCTGGCGAGCGTGCGCAAAATCAACCGCACACGAGTCGAAACCATCGTGCAGGATGCTGAACGGCGAGGTCGCGTTCTTGCCGTTCGCCTCCCGCCAGAAGAGGAAGACGGTGATGAACCATGGAGAGCTCCTCGGTCGCACAATCGCCGACATCTGACGCTCGTCGGCAACCTCCCGCGAACGCTTGAACTCGTACTCGGCAATCAGATCTATATTGCGAAGGACGGACTTGACCCGGGACTGCGCAACCATATTCTGCGTCTGGCGGCTTTTCAGAACCCGGAGTTCTACCGCACGCAAGCGATGCGACTGTCCACCTACGGAAAGCCGCGCGTCATCGCCTGCGCCGAAGATCACCCCCAGCACATCGCCCTACCCAGAGGGTGCCTTGACGACCTTCAAGAGACGCTGAGCGACTTGGCTATTCGTACGACCGTCCGAGACGAACGCAACGGCGGTGCCCCGATGAACCTGACGTTTCGCGGCGACTTGCGCGCCGATCAGGCGGTGGCAGCCGAGGCGCTCGCGTCACACGACATAGGCGTGCTCGCTGCGACGACCGCATTTGGCAAGACTGTCGTTGCCGCTTCACTGATCGCCCGACGCGGCGTTAACACGCTGGTGTTAGTGCACCGGCAGCAGCTGCTCGATCAGTGGGTCGAGCGGTTATCGGCGTTCTTGGACATCCCGGCAAAGTCTATCGGCCGGATCGGAGGTGGGCGTAGGAGACCTACCGGACAGGTCGACGTGGCGCTCATCCAAAGCCTGGTCAAGAAAGGAGTCGTTGACGATCGCGTAGCAGACTACGGCCACCTGATCGTCGACGAGTGCCATCACCTTTCTGCGCAGAGTTTCGAGGCCGTCGCACGTCAGGCTGGTGCTCGGTTTGTACTCGGATTGTCAGCAACTGTTGCCCGCAAGGATGGTCATCATCCGATCATTTTCATGCAGTGCGGCCCCGTTCGCCACCGAGTGAACGCGAAAGTCCAGGCGGCTGCCCGGCCGTTTAGCCACATCGTTCTCGTCGAACCGACGTCGTTTGTACCGAGCCGGAGTCCTGATGCCGACAAGCGCGTGGAATTCCAATCGTTGTATCAAGACCTTATTTCTGACACACGGCGGAGTCGTCGCATCAGCGAGGTCGTGATCGATGCAGCGAACAGCGGGCGGTCGCCACTGGTTTTGACGGAGCGGAACGAGCACCTCGATTGCCTTGAGGCGTTGATTGCGACTCAGGTCCGTCATCTCGTCGTACTTCGGGCCGGTCTTGGGAAGAAGGCCAGGCAAGCAACGCTTGATCGCTTGGCTGCCATTCCTCGCGACGAACCGCGTGTGATCCTCGCAACGGGAAAGTACATCGGGGAGGGGTTCGACGATGCGCGGCTGGACACTCTGGTGCTGACTCTGCCCGTGTCGTGGCGTGGTACGGTTGCCCAGTACGCCGGCCGATTACATCGGCTCTGCGAAGGCAAGAAGGAGGTGCGCATCTTCGATTTCGCGGACCTCAACGTGCCGATGCTCGCCCGCATGTTCGACCGGCGTTGCCAAGGGTATGAGGCGATCGGATACCAGATCGTCCTGCCGGCCAGTGCGATTCCCGGATGGCCGGCCGATGTCGTCCTCCCGTCGGATCCGGCCTGGAAACGCGATTACGCTGCAAGCGTGAGGAGACTCGTACGCGACGGCGTCGAGGTGCCTCTCGCCGAGCTCTTCGTTCAATCGGCCAGGCCGACACTGGCAGATGCCAACGACGCTGGACGCGCACGGAGTGCATCAGAAGCTTTCTTGTATCGACGCCTGGAAACGCTTGCAGAAACCAAAGGGCGCTTTCGGGTCAACGTCTCTTTGCCGATCGCCTTCGATAGCGTCGGCAGCCTCGAAGTGGATCTGCTGTGCGCTGATGCTCGTGTTGCGGTGGAGATCGATGGCGCGCAGCATCTTGCCGATCCGGTCGCGTATCGGCGGGACCGTCGTAAGGACCATTTGCTGCAGGAACAAGGCTATCTCGTACTCCGCTTCCTCGCTGAGGATGTCGGCAAAGAGCTCGATATGGTGCTCGATAGCATCCGGAGATCGTTGAGCAACCGTCGTACGACGGTGCCCCTTACGGTGATTCGGCGCACGTAGTCAGCGCGCTCCGCTCGTCGAAATGTTGCTTCAATGTCGCCTGGCAATGTCGCCCGGACCAGGAAATCCACCCGATCACTGGCGATTGTCGAAGAAAACGGCGAAAACGTTGCGAATGGCTGAGAGAAACCGATTCTCAGCGCTCGCGAGAAAACATTAAGAAAATCAGCGCATCGGGAGTGGCGGAGAGGGTGGGATTCGAACCCACGTGCCGGTTACCCGACAAGACGCTTTCGAGGCGCCCCCGTTACGACCACTTCGGTACCTCTCCGGGTCGTGTGCGACGGTTGTCCGGCTGAAGCCGGACTCCACGTCGTAGGCGCGCGCCCGTGCGGGCGCGCGAACACGACATTATATCAGCCGCTCCGCGCCCGGCCGGCACCCCTGAAGGGGCGCCCTGCGAGAAGAGGCGCCCTACGAGCGAGGCGGTGGCGGAACGCTGGCGCGCGGCGGCGTCGTCGTCGGGACAGACCCGAACACTTTCATCGCCGCCGCGATCATGCCCGCCACGTCGGACACCGACGCGGGAACGATCACGGAGGTCGTGCTCTTCGCCAGATGGCCGAACTGCTCGACATACTGTTCGGCCACCCGCAGCTGAACCGCTTCCATGCCGCCGTCGGTGCGAATCGCCTCGGCAACGCGGCGGATGCCTTCCGCCGTTGCCGACGCAACGGCGAGAATCGCTTGCGCCTGGCCTTCGGCTTCGTTGATCTGCTGCTGACGCGACGCTTCCGACGCCTTGATCACCTGCTGCTTCGCGCCTTCGGCGTTGTTGATCGCCGCGTCGCGCTGACCCTCCGACGTCAGAATCACGGCGCGCTTTTCGCGTTCCGCGCGCATCTGCTTTTCCATCGCGGCGAGCACGTCCTGCGGCGGCGTGATGTTCTTGATCTCGTAGCGCAGCACCTTCACGCCCCACGCCTCCGACGCCTTGTCGAGCTCGCTCACGACCTGGGTATTGATCGTGCCGCGCTCCTCGAACGTGCGATCGAGATCGATCTTGCCCACCTCGCTTCGCAGCGTCGTCTGGGCCAGCTGGGTGATGGCGAAGAGATAGTCGGAGATGCCGTACGACGCACGCTCGGGATTCAACACCTTGAGATAGAGGATCCCGTCCACGCCGACCTGGACGTTGTCGCGCGTGATGCAGACCTGCGCGGCAATGTCCCACGCCGTTTCCTTCAGGCTGTGGCGGTAGCGGATGACGTCGATGAACGGCACGAGCAGGTGAAAGCCGGCGTTCATCGTGGCGTGATAGCGGCCGAGGCGCTCGACGACGTAGGCGCTCTGCTGGGGTACGACAACAGCGGTCTTGAAGACGACGAAGAGGACGAAGACCGCGATGACGAGAAGGACAATCAGCGCACCATCTACCAACTCAGCGACTCCTTTCGGACCGGATGTCCAGTTCCAGACCGCGGACGGCAACCACGCGCGCCCGCTCACCAGGCTCCACCGGAACGGCGTCGACGTTCCGCACTGTCCACGTCGCGCCGCGCACTTCCGCGCGACCGTGCTGGCCGCCGGCAATCGCGACCAGCGGGATCGCCAGCTCGCCGACGATCGAATCGACCGCTTCAGCGCGCTCGGCGATGTTCATCCGCTCGAGCAGCGGCTTGCGGAAGAACGCCAGGCAGACAATGGAGAGCACCGAGAACAGACCCCACTGCAGCGCGTCGGACTCGACGAGTCCCATCACGTCCAGCAGGCCGACGAGCAGCGCCGAGACGGCGAAGAAGATGAAGAAGAAGCCGCCGGGCGTCGCCAGCTCGATCGCGGCCAGCAACAAGCCGAGCAGAATCCAGTACCACCAGATCATGAGTGAGTCGGCCATATTAGACACGAAGTTCACGAAGAGATCGAAGGACCCGAAAGTGTACCCGGGATCTTCGATGTCTTCGTGATCTGCGTGATCTGCGTGATCAGCGGCGCTTCTCGCGGAAAAACTGCTGAATCAGCTCTCGGCAATCCGCCTCCAGAACCCCGCCGGTGACCGTGAAGCGGTGGTTCAGGCCCGGGATTTCGTGGCCTCGTAGAGTTGATACGAGGGCGCCGGTCCTGGGTTCCAGGGCGCCGAAGACCACCTCGCGGACGCGGGCGTGGACCAGCGCACCGACGCACATCAGGCACGGTTCGACGGTCACATACACGGTTGTATCCGTCAGGCGGTAGTTGCCAATGTGCGCCGCCGCGGCGCGCAGCGCCAACACCTCGGCGTGCGCGGTCGGATCGACCGCCGCGATCGGCTGATTGAAGGCGCGCGCCACAATCTCGCCGCCAGCAACCACGACGGCACCGATCGGCACCTCGCCAGCGGCGAGCGCCAGCCGCGCCTGCTCCAAGGCCGCGCGCATGAACGGTTCGTGCACTGGGGAATTTTATCGTTCGAATCGTTCGGGTCGTTCGAATCGTTCGAATCGTTCGAGTACGATCGTTCTCGTGGCGGTCGAACTCCTGTCGCTCGACGCGGGCGGCGTGCTCATCTTTCCCAATTTCGAGCGAATCAGCGACACGTTCGCGCGGCACGGCATCCATGTGTCGCCCGACGCGCTCCGCGCCGCCGATCCGCACGGGCGCTTTGCGGTGGACACGGCCGATCGCGTCGCACGGACGAGCGACGCGGATCGCGGGTCGATGTACTTCCGGATCATGTTCGAGCGCGCGGGGGTGCCGCCCGACGCGCCGGTTCAGGGCGCCCTCGACGAGCTCTGGGCGTATCACACGGAACACAACCTCTGGGAATACGTGCCGCCCGGCGCGCGCGCCGCGCTCGAGGGTCTGGCGGCGAGCGGCCTGCCGCTGGCGATCGGATCCAACGCCAATGGCATCGTTCACCGCGTGTTCGAGCGGACGGGGCTCAGCCGCTACTTCAGCGTGATCTGCGACTCACACCTGGAAGGCGTCGAGAAGCCGGACCGGCGCTTCTTCGAAATTCTGGTCGCCCGTGCGGGCGGACGCCCGGAGACGACGCTGCACGTCGGCGACCTGTATCACGTGGACGTCGCCGGCGCGCGGGCCGCGGGGCTGCAGGCGATGCTGTTCGATCCGCACGATCTGTACGAGGGGTATGACGTTCAGCGTGTCAAAACGCTTCATGAACTCGCTGCGTTCGTCACCCGCGTTAACCACGAAGAACACGAAGGATCGAAGATCACGAAGAGATGAAGGCCATGAAAGGTTGTTTCGTCACCGCGTGCGCCGCGATTGTCCTCACGGCCATGACCGCCGCGGGCGGCCAGGACGCGGCATCGTTTTCAGCCGCGTCCATCAGGCGAAACACGTCGGGCCTTCCCTACAGTCAATCCGCCGATCGGCCTGATGGCCTCGCGCTCATCAACGAACGGCTGCGCGATGTCATTCTCTTCGCCTTCGGGCTCTACGAGTTCCAGCTGACAGGCGATCCGGCCTGGGTGTCGCGCGACCGTTTCGACATCTCCGCGCGCGCCGAGGGCGCACTGTCGCTCGAGCAGAAACGCGCCCGGCTGCGCCGGCTGCTGGCCGACCGTTTCGAACTGCGGGTGCGCACCGAGAGACGCGAACAGCCTGTCTATGCGCTGATCCGAGCCGGCACCAGCCCCGGCGCCGGATTGCAGGGCCGCGATTGCACGCGTCCGGGAATCGGAGGCCTCGCCTGCGATCGCGGGATCGCTGCGGCCGACGGTGGCGTGATGCGAATGGGCGGAATCCCGATGGCGCGTCTCGCCGCGTTCCTCGGCGGGGTACTCGGCCGCGTGGTCATCGACGAAACGAACCTCATGGGACCGTTCGACGTGGATCTGCGGTGGAGACCTGATATCGGATTGAGCCCGGACCTGACGGCGGCAGCGAAGCAACAGATCGAGGCGAGACCTGCGCTGCCTGTCGCCCTTCGTGAACAGCTGAGGCTCGAGCTGCAATCACGCCGCGCCGCGGTGGAATTGCTCGTCGTCGAAGCGATCTCCCCGCCGACAGCTGATTAAGTAAACATCGCCGCGTTTGTCACCCGCCTTTAACCACGAAGAGCACGAAGATATCGAAGCTCACGAAGAACGTTTTTGTGAAAGCTGTTCTTCGCGTTCTTCGCGCTCTTCGCGCTCTTCGCGGCTTCGTGGTTATGGCGAGTGACGGCCCTACCCTAAGAAGAATTTGTACGCCGGATTCTCGTGCTCCTGCGTGTACGGGTATCCGAGCTCCTCGAGGAACTGGCGGAACGCATCAAGGTCCGCCTCCGCCACCTCGAACCCGGCCAGCACGCGTCCGAAATCAGCGCCGTGGTTGCGATAGTGGAACAGGCTGATGTTCCAGCGCCCGCCAAGCTTTTCGAGGAACTGCGTCAGCGCCCCCGGCCGCTCGGGGAACTCGAACCGGCACAGCCGCTCGCTGCGCACGCCGGGCGCGTGGCCGCCCACCATGTGGCGGACGTGCAGCTTCGCCATCTCGTTGCCGGTGAGGTCGACCGTCTCGTAGCCGGCGGACGTCAGCTGCGCGGCCAGGCGGGCGCCGTCCTGCCGCGACTCGGTCGCGACGCCAACGAAGATGTGCGCCTGATCGCGGCTGGCGAGGCGGTAGTTGAACTCGGTGACGGTTCGCCGCCCGATCACGGAACAGAACTCGCGGAAGGCACCGGGCCGTTCGGGAATCGTCACGGCAAGCAGCGCTTCGCGCGCTTCTCCGACTTCGGCGCGCTCGGCCACGAACCGCAGCCGATCGAAGTTGATGTTCGCGCCGCTCAGCACGGCAACCAGCGACTGATTGCGCGCACCCTGCCGTTCGACCCACGCCTTCAGTCCGGCGGCAGCCAGCGCTCCGGCGGGTTCCATGACGGAGCGCGTGTCGTCGAAGACGTCCTTGATCGCCGCGCAGATTTCGTCGTTCGTCACGCGAACGACCTCGTCCACCGTCTGCTGCACGATGGCAAACGTGCGCTCGCCGACCTCGCGCACCGCGACGCCGTCCGCGAAGATGCCCACGTGGTCGAGCTGCACCCGCCGCCCAACGGCCAGCGAGCGATACATCGCGTCGGCCTCGAACGGCTCGACGCCGATGATCTTCACACCGGGATGCAGCGCCTTGATGTAGCCGGCGATGCCGGAAATCAATCCGCCGCCACCCACGGGCACGAACACCGCCGACAGCCGATCCTGGCTGTGACGCAGGATCTCCGCCCCGACCGTTCCCTGTCCCGCAATGACGAGCGGATCGTCGAACGGGTGGATGAAGGTCATCCCCGTCTGCTCGATCAGCGTGTCGCAATGCGCCTTGGCGTCCGCATAGCTGTCGCCGGACAGCACGACCTCGGCGCCCATGGCGCGCACGGCGTCCACCTTGATCTGCGGCGTGGTCTGCGGCATCACGATGACGGCACGCAGCTTGAGAATCTTCGCCGAGTAGGCGACGCCCTGCGCGTGGTTGCCGGCGCTGGCCGCGATGATGCCGCGTGAGCGCTCGCGATCCGTCAGGTGCGCGACCTTGTTATAGGCGCCGCGGAGCTTGAAGCTGAAAATCGGCTGCAGGTCCTCGCGCTTGAAGAGCACCTCGTTGCCGAGCCGCTCGGAGAGCCGCGGCGCCGCGTCGAGCGGCGTCTCTCTCGCCACGTCGTAGACGCGGCTCGTGAGCACGTCGTGGAGGAGCTGGGTCAGTTCGGCGGTCACGAGCACAGCGTTAATTTTAGTGGACGGGCAGCGGCTGCCCGTTGCCGCGTATGAGAAACGGTCATGACTGCCCGTTCTGACATAGCCAAACCGACGGTGCGGGCCGCGTCGTGGGCAAACAACTGCCGTCCCGGCCAGACACCCAAAGCCAAACTCACCGATCCGCCCAATTTAGTTCCGTCCACAATAGGCATGTTGTTTGCTGTCAATACGTTAGACCCACCAATGGACCGGGAACACACGAGTAAACGGAAGAGTCTCGCTGACGAGTCGCCGCGTAGCGAACAACGCAACAATCGACGGAGTGACGATCGGCGCAGTAATGACACGGCCTCCGTCCGTCTCATTCGCAAGTACGCCGAAATGATCGATGGCGTCAGTCTCGAAGATGCGGAAGTCGGCGATCGACTCGAACTCTCCAGGCGTGACGCGGACGTCCTGATCGCCGAAGGGTGGGCCGAGCGCGCGGCCGATGATCGCCCCGTCAGGCTGCTCCCTGGCCGCGCCCAAGCCGCCGACAACTCCCGCCGCAGGAAGCGAAAGAGCTAGTCCGCTCGAACCGCGTCGTATCATAGCGCCCTATTTATGTGCCTTCCGCCTGAAGGCGGAAGCTACGGTTCAGGGCGGAAGCTACGTCGTCTGGAGGGGCAATGCGGGTTTGGGCGTTCGTCGCGTTCGCGGCAATCAGCATCACCGTATCGGGAGCCGCACAGGCGCCTCAGGCGCCGGCTCAGGCGCCGCCGGCGGGGCCGCGCCAGGGTGGTCCCGGGCCAGGCGCGTTTGGCGCACCGCCGCTTCCTCCGGGCCAGGCCGCGTACGAGCGCGACTGCGCCTCCTGTCACTCGGACACCGCCTCCAGCGCGCCGACGCGCAACACGCTGCGGTCGATGACCCCGGAAGCGATCCTCAACGCACTGGTGAACGGCAAGATGCAACAGCAGGGGTCGACGATGAGCGACGCGGACCGCCGCGCCGTGTCGGAGTTCCTGGCCGGCCGCGCGCTCGGCAGCACCGCCGCGGCCGCGACCCCGTCGAAGTGCAAGACATCGCCCGCAATGTCCGACCCATCGCGCGGGGCGAGCTGGAACGGCTGGGGCAACGGGACCTCGAATGCGCGATACGCGAGAAACGGTGGCCTCACCGCCGCGGATCTCCCCAAGCTCAAACTGAAATGGGCATTCGGCTACGCCAACGTCAACGCCGCGCGCGCGCAGCCCGCCTACGCCGGCGGCCGCCTGTTTGCCGCAAGTGAAAACGCCGAAGTGCATGCACTCGATCCGAGGACCGGCTGCACGCACTGGACGTTCGTCGCCAACGGCGGCATCCGGACAGCGCTCTCGATCGGTCCGTACAAGAACGCCGGCCGCAGTGGCAATGCGGTCTACTTCGGCGACATGAAGGCCAACGTCTACGCGGTGGACGCAAACACGGGCCAGCAGATCTGGGTTCGCAAGGTCGATGCGCATCCCTCGGCCGCCATCACGGGCGCGCCGACCGTGCACAACGGGCGCGTCTACGTGCCGGTGCAGGGACTGAACGAGGAAGGCCAGGGCGGCCGAGGCGGCTACCAGTGCTGCACGTTCCGCGGCAGCGTATCCGCGCTCGACGCGAACACCGGCGCGGTGGTGTGGAAGACCTACACCATCGACGAGCCGAAGCCGCGCGACAAGAACAAGGCCGGCGTCCAGATGTGGGGACCAGCGGGCGGCGGCATCTGGGCTGCGCCAACCGTCGATCCGCAGCGCGGCTTCGTCTACGTGGCCACCGGCAACGGCTACGCCGATCCGGCGCAGAAGACCACCGACGCCGTCATCGCGCTCGACATGAAGACCGGCGCGATCAAGTGGGTCAACCAGACAACGCCAAACGACAACTGGACGATGGGGTGCCGGGCGACGAATCCGGACAACCCGGCGTGTCCGGCGACGCTCGGTCCCGACCACGACTTCTCCGCGTCGCCGTCGCTCGTGCGCGCCGGCGGCCGCGATCTGCTCGTGCTGCCGCAGAAGTCCGGGGTGACCTACGCGCTCGATCCCGACAACGAAGGCAGGCTCGTGTGGCAGCAGCGCGTTGGACGCGGCAGCGGTCTCGGCGGCCAGTGGGGAGCGGCGGCCGACGAACAAAACGCCTACGTCGGCGTGTCGGACCTGCAGACGCAGACGCCGGGCGGGCTGCGCGCCCTGAACCTCTCCACGGGCGAGATCGTGTGGAGCATGGAGCCGCAGACGCGCCTCTGCAACGCGGCGCAGCCGTCCTGCCGTGCGGCGCAAGGTGGCGCGGTGACCGTCATCCCCGGCGCGGTGCTGTCGGGATCGCTCGACGGCGGCATGCGCGCGTACTCGACCAAGGACGGCTCGATCCTCTGGCTGTTCGATACCAACAAGCCGTTCGACACGGTGAACGGCGTGATGGCGACGGGCGGCGGCATCGAAGGGCCCGGCGCGGTGGTGGCCAACGGCATGCTGTTCTTCAACGCCGGCTACGGCGGCATTCTGAATCGCCCGGGCAACGTGCTGCTCGCGTTTGGAATGGACTAGTGGTTATCCGGCTGAAGCCGGACACCACGCGAGGAGATCATCATGAAGCGCACGCTCGTTCTCGGAACGTTGGTCATTGCGGGGACGGTCTCGGCGACGGTAGCGGCGCTTCAGCAGCCCTCGGGGCGCGAGGGCGGCGCGCGTGGCGCCGCACCGTTTGGCCAGGAAAAGCCGTCGGCCGATGCGCTGATGGTTGAGAAGGTCAAAAACAACCTGTTCGTCCTGCGCGGCGGCGGCGGCAACACGGCCGTTTTCGTGACCGCCAGCGGCGTCGTCCTGGTGGACACGAAGCTCCCTGGATGGGGTCAGCCGCTCATTCAAAAGGTGAGGACGCTGACCGACAAGCCGGTCACGACGATCATCAATACGCACGCGCACTTCGATCACGCCAGCGGAAACGTCGAGTTCCCGGCAAACGTCGAGATCGTCACGCACCAGAACACGAGGACGTACATGGAGCAGGGAAATCCCGTCTCCGGCGTCCAGCAGGGACCGCAGCCCAACATCTACAAGCAGAACGGCGGACGAGGCCTGCCGACGAGAACCTATCGAGATGCCCTGACGATCGGCAAAGGCGACGAGCGCATCGAGCTGCGTTATTTCGGGCCGGCCCACACCGGTGGCGATACGTTCGTGATCTTTCCGGCGCATCGCATCGCGCATGCCGGCGACGTGTTCCCGAACAAGGGGCTGCCGATCATGGACAAGAACAATGGCGGCAGCGGCCTGCAGTATGCGGAGACGGTCGAGCGAGCCGCCAAGGGACTCACCGGCGTGGACGCGATCATCAACGGACACACCGACGCGCAAACGACCGTCGCGGATTTGCGCGAGTATGCGGCGTTTCTCCGCGAGTTCGTCGCCGGTGCCCGCGCGGCGAGAGCGGCGGGCAGGACCTCCGCGCAGTTCGCCGCGGAATGGAAAACGCCGGCAAAATTTTCCGGGTATCAGCCGGTAACGAGCGAAGGACCAGGACCGAATCTGTCGCAGGCCGACTTCGCCAGGAACAATGCCGCGGTCATATTCACCGAATTGAAGTAGTTGTCGGCCGGGTTCCGCGGCGCGAACGAGCCATCGACGCGGACCTGGCGGTTGGAGTTCGTATGAAACGAACGCTCGTGCTCGGATCGCTCGTGCTCGCCGGCGCGCTGTCGGCCACGGTCGCCGCCCTTCAGCAACCGGCCGCACCGCAAGGCCGCCAGGGCGGGGGCGGGCTGCAGGCGCCGCCGTCCCTCGAAGGCCTGACCGTCGACAAGCTGAAGGACAACCTCTATGTGATCCGCGGCGGCGGCGGCAACACCGCCGTGTTCATTACCGCCGATGGCGTCACGCTCGTCGACACCAAGATCTACGGCTGGGGGCCGTATCTGATCGCGCGCATCAAGGAGATCACCGGCGCGCCGGTGACGCGCATCATCAACACCCACACGCATTACGACCACACGGAAGGCAACCCCGACTTCCCCGCGACGGCGGAAGTCGTGACGCATGAGAACACCGCGAAGCTGATGCCGGAGATGAGGATTCCCTACGGCGTCACGCTGACGGACAGGAACGTGTTCAAGGACAGCAAGGGCCGCGGCCTGCCGAAGCGGACCTTCACCGATCAGATGACCATCGGCACCGGCAACGACCGCATCGAGCTGCGCTACTTCGGACGCGCGCATACCAGCGGCGACGCATTCGTGATCTTTCCTGCCCTTCGCGCGATGCACACCGGCGATGCGTTCCCGAACAAGGGCATGCCGATCATGGACATCAACAACGGCGGCAGCGGCGTCAGCTACTCGGACACCATCGCGAAGGCCGCCACCGTGCCGAACATCGACACCGTGATCACCGGCCACAACCTAACGGTCGTGACCACCGCGGACGTCCGGATGTATTCCGAGTTCATCCGTGACTTCGTGGCGTACGTTCGCGCCGGAAAGAAGGCCGGCCAATCGATCGACGAGGTCGTGAACGCGTGGAAACTACCCGACCGGTATATCCAGGCGGGTTATCTGCAAACGCCACCGACGCGCGTCAAGTCGAACGTCGAGGTCCTTTGGAAAGAGCTGAATTAGCCTGTCTGACTGGCCGTCCGTAATGGCGGATATCGAAGTCCCCGTCCTGATCGTCGGCAGCAGCCTCGTCGGCATGTCCACGGCGCTGCTGCTCGGGCATCACGGCGTCCCGGCGCTAGCCGTGGAGCATCATCGCGGCACGGCGATCCATCCGCGCGCCGCCCAGATTACCCAGCGATCGATGGAGATCCTGCGCCTGGTCGGCATCGAGCAGATCGTGCGGCAGAAGTCCGACGAGCAGTTCGTGCAGGACGGCGCCATCATGGCCGTCGAGACGCTGGCGGGCAAAGAGCTCGGCTACTTCATCGCCAACCTGAACGAGGGCGTCCGCGACGTCAGCCCGTGCGAGCGCGTCTTCATCTCGCAGAGCCTGCTCGAGCCGCTGCTCCGGAAACGGGCGGACGAACTCGGCGCCGAGCTGCGCTTCGCCACGGATCTCGTCTCGTTCGAGCAGCACCAGGATCACGTTCATGCCGTGATCCGCAACCGCGACAGCGAGGAGACGCACGACGTCTACGCGCAATACATGGTTGCCGCCGACGGCGCCCACAGCAGAGTCCGCGACGGGCTCGGCATCAAGACCCAGGGCCGCGGCGTGTTCTCCCGCAGCGTCACTATTTATTTCCGCGCCGACGTCACCGGCCTGCTCCGCGGGCGGAACCTGAGCGTGATCTACGTGAACCATCCGCAGCTGCGCGGCTTCTTCCGGATCGAGAAGCCGTTCGACAGCGGATTTCTCGCCGTCAACGCCATCGGGGATCCGGCGAACCCGATCACCAACGTGGCCGATGGCCTCACCGAGGAACGCTGCCTCGAGTGGGTGCGGCTGGCGCTCGGCTCCGATGACGTGCGCATCACGATTGAGAACGTGATGCCATGGAACGCCGAGGCGAACTGGGCCGAGCGCTATCAGCAGGGGCGCGTGTTCATCGCCGGCGACGCCGCGCATGCGATGCCGCCGAACGGCGGCTTCGGCGGCAACACCGGCATCCAGGACGCGCACAACCTCGCGTGGAAGCTGGCGATGGTCCTCCGCGGCGACGCCGGGCCGGAGCTGCTCGACAGCTACGACGCGGAGCGCCGGCCGGTCGGTGTGTTCACCACCGAACAGGCCTACTCCCGGTACGTGACGCGCACGGCGCCTTACCTCGGCACCGAGGGCATCGAGCCCGTGGCGGGCGATTTGAACGTCGAAATGGGCTATCGCTACGACTCGGCCGCGATCTGCCACGACGGCGACCCGGGACCGCTGCACGAGAACCCGCGCGACTCTCACGCGCGCGCCGGCACGCGCGCGCCGCATGCGTGGGTCGTCCGCGGCGGCGAACGCATCTCGACACTCGATCTGTTCGGCCGCCGGTTCGTCATCCTTGGCGGTGCGAAAAGCGAATCATGGACGCAAGCGGTCCTCGCCGCGGCCGATGGCAGACAGGTTCCGTTCCGCGTGGACGTCTACCAACCGGGCCTCGGCGGCTTCGAAGATCCGGACGGTGCGCTCGCATCAACCTACGACCTGACGACCAACATCGCGCTCGTGCGCCCCGATGGCTTCGTCGCGTGGCGATCGAAAACGGCAGCCGGCTCACCCTCGGCCATCACCGGTGCGCTCTCGCAGGCTGTCTGCAAATCCCTGACTGTGAGCTGATTCGTGAGCGCACCACTGACCGCAACCCTTTCTACAGCGAATGAGCCTCGCTCGCTCCGTGATGTCACGCGCACTCAGTGGCGCGCGTTCTGGGCCGTCATGCTCGGCTGGATTGTCGATTCCTTCGACTTCAACATCTACGCCTTCATCGTCATCGACATTCAACAGAGCTTCCGCATCGACAATGCGCTCGCCGGCCTCATCGCCACGGTGACGCTGATGATGCGCCTCGTCGGCGGCACGATCGCCGGAACGATGGCTGACAAATACGGGCGCAAGCTGCCGCTGACGTTGTCGATCATCTGGTTCTCGTTGTTCGCGGCACTGTGCGGCTTCTCGACGTCGTGGGCAATGCTCTTCGCGCTGCGGGCCCTGTTCGGACTCGGCATGGGCGGCGAGTGGGCCGCCGGCATGCCTCTGGTGCTCGAGCATTGGCCGAAGCGCCTGCGCGGGTTCGTCTCGGGCCTGCTGCTCGGCGGCTGGTACTGGGGCTACCTGCTTGCCGCCGCCGTCTTCCAGTTCATTTACCCGCTGCTGAGCGATACGCCGGACCTCGCGTGGCGCACCATGTTCTGGGTCTGCATCGTTCCGGCGCTGCTGACGTTCTGGATTCGCAGAGGCGTAGCAGAAAGCCCTGTCTGGCTGGCGCGGCAGAAGAAACTGAACGAGAGCGGCGGCCTCCCACGGGAGCCGACACTCTCGCTCGTGCGCCTCTTCCAACCCGATCTGATCGGAACCACGATCCAGACGACGCTCGTCATCGGGTCGTTCATGTGCATCTACTACTCGCTGAACTTCTGGTACCCGACGTTCCTGCGCGTCAGCGGTCACACGAATCTTCTGCCGTTTCTCGCGGCGTTCAACGTCGGCGCCATCGCCGGCACCGCCACATGGGGACGTCTGTCGGAAGGCCGTCTCGGCCGTCGCGGCGCCTTTACGATCACGCTCATCCTCGGCCCCGCATCGCTCCCCTTCTTCCTCTACGGCGGCACCACGGAGACTCTCGTCCTCGGCGCGTTGACCATGGGCTTTTTCGGAATGGGCGTGTGGGGCATGGCGCCGGCGTACACCGTCGAGCGATTCCCGACGCAGGTACGAGGCGTCGGTCCCGGCTTCTGCTATCACGCCGGCGCGGCGATGGGCGCGTTGATGCCGTGGCTGCTCGGTGAGATGCAGGATCGTGGTATCTCCGCGGTCAACGGCATGAGCGCCACCATGACGGCGTCCGCCGTGCTGGCCATGATCGCCGTCTGGATCGGCCCGGAAACACGCGGACGCGATTTCAATGACTAGCAGCGTCCACGAGGTCTACGCGATTCGCTACGCGCATCACGATCGCCCCTCCTCGGACAACTTCATGCGCGGCGATCTGCACGACGTCATCGAGCCGCTGGCCTACTTCGTCTGGGCGATTGTCGGCCCGCACGGCACCTTCATCGTCGATACCGGCTTTGGCGCCGATATGGCTACGAAGCGCGGCCGCACGCTGCTCCGCCCCGTCGTTGACGGGCTCAAGGCGCTGAACATCGCCGCCGACGAAGTGAAGGACGTCATCGTCACGCACCTGCACTACGACCACTGCGGGAACCGCGATGCGTTTCCGCGCGCCAGATATCACCTGCAGGACATCGAGATGGCGTATGCCACCGGCCGGTGCATGTGCCATGACGAACTGCGGATACCGTTCGAAGCGGACGATGTGGTGGCGATGGTGCGGAAGGTGTTCGACGGCCGCGTGATCTTTCACGACGGCGACGATCAGATTGCGCCGGGGATCACGGTGCATCACATCGGTGGGCACTCGAAGGGGCTGCAGTCGGTGCGCGTGCAGACGAAGCGCGGCGCGGTTGTTCTCGCCTCCGACGCGTCACATCTCTACGCGCATTTCCGCGAGGGTCGGGTGTTTCCGATCACCTACAGCGTGGCCGACACCCTGGAGGGATACGCCAGGCTGCGCCGGCTGGCCGACTCGGCCGACCATATCGTGCCCGGACATGACCCGCTCGTCATTCAGCAGTATCCTGCTGCGCGTCCGGGCCTCGAGGAGTGGGTTGTGCGCCTGGATGTGGGGCCGAAGTAGGGATCGGGATCAGGGATCAGGGATCAGGGATCAGATCAGGATGAGATACACGGTTGCCATTCTGCTGATTACCGCCGCGATATCTGCGACAGCCCGAGCGCAAGTGGACGCTGCGCTCGCGGGCGCCTGGACGCTGGGCGGTGAGGCGGGACGCGGCGGACGCGGCGCCGTACCAGGCGTGCCGGTGGCCACGCGTCTCGTCATCAAGGTTGCTCCGGGACAGGTCACGGTTGACTCGAACACCGGCTCGGCCGAGTCGATTCAGACGGCCGTCTACAAGCTCGATGGAAGCGAGACCACCGTACCTGGCCCGCTCGGCTGGACCGTGAAGGCGAAAGCGGCGTGGAAGGACGCGGCGCTGGTGGTCAGCACGATTCGATCGCTCGAGGGACCCAACGGGCCGATCGGCGCTGAAATCGTCGATGTGTATACCGTCAGCGGCGACGCGCTGACCATCGAACGAACGCAGGGACGGAACAAGCAGAAGCTGACCTACAAGCGTCAGTCATAACCGCCTATCCGTCGTAGTGTCCGCCTTCAGGCGGACCCAGGAGATCGACATGACCACCACACGCACTCTTTCTCTCGGTGGACTCGCTCTCGCAGTCCTTGCCTGCGCGGCCGTCGCCTCTGCGCAAACGACGCGCGTGCCGCGCACGCCCTGGGGCGATCCGGACATTCAGGGCACCTACACGAACAAGTACGAGCAGGGCACGCCGTTCGAGCGTCCGCAGGAATTCGAGGGACGTCAGATCAAGGACGTCTCCGCGGCGGAGCTGAAGGACATCCTGCAGGAGCGTCAGGACGAAGTGCTCCTGCGCACGGCGCTCGCGGGCGGCGATCCGGCCGGCAACCTCGGCGGCCCGCTGCACTGGCAGGATCAATTCGACATCACCAAGGGGAGCCGGCCGTGGTTCGTGGTCGATCCGCCGGACGGCCGGATCCCGCCGACGACGGCTGAAGGGCGCGCCCGCGCTGCGGCACGCCAGACGGCACGGCGCGGCCGCGGACCGGCGGACTCCTGGATCGATCGCAGCAACTACGACCGCTGCATCACCCGCGGGCTGCCGGGATCGATGATGCCGGCGATCTACGGCAACTCATACGAGATCGTCCAGGCACCGGGCTTCGTCGCCATCCGCTACGAGATGGTGAACGAGGTGCGGATCATCCCGCTCGACGGCCGCCCGCACGCGCCGCTGCCGATTCGCGGGCACATGGGCGACGGCCGCGGCCGGTGGGACGGCGACACGCTCGTCGTCGAGACGACGAACTTCCGGGACGAGAGCGTCTATCGCAACGCGAATCCGGACAAGCTGAAGCTGATCGAACGGTTCACGCCGGCGGCCGGCGGCCGGCTGGAATGGAGCGTGACCGTCGACGACCCGACGACCTGGGCGCGGCCGTGGACGTTTGCGATGCCGCTGACGCTGAATCCCGCCGAGCGGATCATGGAGTACGCGTGCCACGAGGGAAACCGCGCGATGGCCAACATGCTGAGCGCCGCGCGAGCGGACGAGAAGGCGGGACGTGCGACGGTGGCGCCGACGACGGCGGAGGGAGAGCGGTGATCAGGAGGTAGGAGGTAGAGGCCGACCTTCAGGTCGGCCTTTCAGGATCTGATCTTCGCGATCAGGAATCCGATCAGGGCGATCACGCCGACGACCATGATCACGCCGACGGCCATGCCGGCCTGAAAGATATCGCCGACCACCTCGCATGCCGTGAGCGAGATCGTTGCGGCGAGCACGAGCAGCAATCGCAGCCAGGTCATAACCCCTCCGCGATTGTCGTTTGCAATCACCGCGCCCGGCGCCACTTCGCCCGCGATTCCTCGTGACAATTGCGGCCGGCCTTGTCGATGATCACAACAGCGGGAAAACGGTCGTCAGTTCCACTGATTTGCCCGCGGGCGCCGCGGTCAGCTTCTCGAAATCCACGCGGGCACCTGCAGAGGCTACTGGCGGGGCGGAAGACGCTGAGAGATATCGGCGAGGTGCGTGGCGATGATTCCGAGCTGCTCCTGCGTTTGCTCGAAAAGCATCACCGCGTGCGCCCGAACCTCACTGAGCCCCTGCTTCAGTTCCTCCTTCGTGGCCAAAGCCTTGAGATCCTCTTTCGTCGCGAGGGTTGGCACAATCTGCTCTACGTTCGTGAGCCGGCGATCGAGGTTTTTGAGTAATCGCATTTCGGAATACGGCGAGACGCCGCATCCTACCATCGTCGGTGCTGAGGCAACAGGCGTGCTGGAGGCGGCCGAGGGTCTTTACGGCACGGACACGGCGCCGGCCGAGTGGCTCCGCAGGAGACGCGCGAAATCGTCTGGCGGAATGGGACGGCTGAAATAGAACCCCTGCATCTCGTGGCAATCGTGCCGCTGCAGAAACGTCTGCTGCTCGAGCGTCTCGACGCCCTCCGCCACGATGCGCACGCCAAGGCTGCCGGCCAGCGCCAGGATCGCCTCCGTGATGGCGATGTCCTCCTTGTCCGACGGAATGCCCTTGATGAACGAGCGATCGATCTTCAGCACGTCAATCGGGAACCGCTTGAGCTGCGACAACGAGGAATAGCCGGTACCGAAATCGTCGATCGCCAGACGCACCCCAAGATTCCGGATGGCGGTGAGCTTCGCGAGCGCCGAGTCCATGTCGTGCGACATGACGCTCTCCGTGATCTCCAGCTCCAGCAGATGCGGCTGGATCCCGGTTTCTTCGAGCAGGGCTCTAATGACGTTCACGAGGTTCGGATCGAGAAACTGACGCGGGGACAGATTGACGGCCATGCAGATCGGCGGCAGTCCCTGGCGCAGCCAGGCGACGCTCTGCGCACACGCGGTGGTCATCGCCCAGTGGCCGATCGGCACGATGAGGCCGCACTCCTCGGCTATCGGGATGAAGCGTGTCGGCGAGACGGAGCCCAGTTCCGGGTGCGACCAGCGCAGTAGCGCTTCGACGCCGCGAATCGCGCCCGTCTTCATGTCCACCTTTGCCTGGTAGTGCAGCGCGAGCTGGTTCTGCGCGAGAGCGTCGCGCAGGCAGGTCTCGATCTTGAGCTTTTCCTCGGACCGCGCGCCGAGGTCCGGCGAATAGAACTGAAACGTGTTCTTCCCCTCTTCCTTCGCGCGGTACAAGGCCATGTCCGCCCGCTTCAACAGCGTGTTGGCATCTTCCGCGTCGTCCGGGAAGATCGCCACGCCGATGCTGGCGGTCACCCGGCACTGCTGTTCGCCGACCGTCACCGGCTTGAGGACGAGCGAGAGGAGGTTGCGGGCGATCGTGGAGGCGGCGGGGCGATCGGGAATCTCATGCACCAGCAGGACGAACTCGTCGCCGCCGAAGCGGGCGATCACGTCGCTGGAGCGCACGCTGGCACACAGCCTCGACGCGACGGCCTTCAGCACCTCGTCGCCGCCGTCATGGCCGAGCGAGTCGTTGACGATCTTGAACCGGTCGAGATCGACGAACAGGACCGCGAACCGCCGGTGATGACGACGCTCCCGCGCAACGGCGCGCGAGAGCAGCTCGCTGAACAGCGTCCGGTTCGCCAGGCCGGTCATCTCGTCGTGCGTCGCCAGATACTCGATGCGCGATTGGGCTTCGCGGCGCTCGGTGATGTCCTCGACGATCGAGATATCGTGCACGCGATGACCGTCCGCTCCGCGTCTGGCCCTGACGGTCAGGTGCACCCAGACCGGCGATCCATCCTTGCGGAGGTACCGCTTCTCGGCCTTGAAGAAATCGATCTCACCCGCATGCAGCCGCGCGCGGTCCTTGTCGGTCGCATGGCGATCGTCGGGGTGCGAGATATCCCGGACGTTCAACTGGAGCAGCTCCTCGCGCGTGTACCCGAGCATGTCGCACAGCTGCCGGTTGACGTGCACGAACCGCCCGTCCAGATCGACGTGACTGATGCCGATGGCCGCGAGCTCGACCAGCGTCGAGTAGCGTTCCTCGCTCTCGCGCAGCCGGTCCAGCATCACCGCACGTGAATAGAAGTTGCCGATCTGCGCTCCCAGCGCCTGCATCAGATCGAGCAGCTGCTCGTCAGGCTCCGGAATGTCGGGGGCGTTGAAGTCGAGGACGCCGACGACGCGCCGCTGCCAGAGGACCGGCGCCAGCAGCGCGCTGTTCCATCCGGTCTGCGCCGCCAGCTCCCGCCACATGGCCCGCGGGTCGCGCGCGAGGTTCGGAACCCAGAGGGGCTCGCGAGATTGAAGGACTTCTCCGGCAAGCCCGACGCCGGGCCCGCAGGAAATCTGGAGAGCGTGCCGCAACACCTTTGCGAGCCGGTCGTCGTCCGCGCTCCACGCGGCATGGATCCGTACCACACCGTCGGCGTCGTCGAGGCGCCAGTACTTGCCGGCCGCCCAGCCTTCCGATTCGCAGACGGCACGCAGCGCGGCGACCAGCGTGGCCTCGGTCCCCTCGTCGTGGAGGAGAAGCCCACCGATGCCCCGTTCGAGACGGAGCCGCCGCTCAAAGTCGCTTCTCGAGTCAAACCCGACGCGAGTGGCCATCTGGGAGGTCGAACCTCTTGGAGGACGAGTTACCGCCGAGCCGGGCGAATGTGCTCTTGCTATCGACCGTTGGTGTAACGGGCGTTATAAGGTCTTTGCCCGATTATTTACAGTGTCCAAAGGGTCACATAGAGTCGGTCAAAGGCTGACCGACGTCCGGCGCATGGAGTGACAACCGAGGTTAACGGCGACCGGCAGGCCGGCAATGTGGGTGGGAAATACCTCTATATTCACCGCCAGGGCGGTAACGAGACCGCCCAGGCCGGCCGAGATCGGATTCCTCGTGCGCGGCAGCCTCGCGCAACGCCGCCAGCACGTCCGGCGGGATGGTGTAGTTGATCTCGGGAAGGAGCCGCGCGATGGTGTCGCGCAGGACGGCGACATCCAGCTCGCGGATCACGCTTCTTGAACCACGAAGACCGCGAAGGACGCGAAGTTCGCGAAGATGATCAACGGTTCGTCTTAGGCTCCGGAATACGCGCGCGGACGCCGGGCGGCACGTGGTCGCGCTTGTAGACCATGAACGTCCGCAGGAACTCGATGATCACCGTGCCGTCCTGCGTAAATCCCGTCGTGCGCACCTTCACGATGCCGACGTTCGGCCGTGATTTCGACTCGCGCTTCTCGAGGACCTCGCTGCGCGAATAGACGGTGTCACCCTCGAACAACGGATTCGGCAGCCGGACCTCATCCCACCCGAGATTGGCCATGACGTTCAGCGACAGGTCGATGGTGGACTGCCCGGTGACCAGAGCCAGGGTAAACGTGGAATCGACCAGCGGCTTCCCGAACTCGGTCTGCGCGGCGTAGGCGGCGTCGAAGTGAATCGGGTTGACGTTCTGCGTCAGCAGCGTGAACCAGCTGTTGTCGACGGGCAGCACGGTCCGGCCCAGCGGGTGCTGGTAGATGTCGCCGACTTCGAAATCCTCGTAGACCCGGCCGGTCCAGCCTGGTTTTAACGCCATGTACGTGTGGCGTACGATACAACCTTCCGGCTGAAGCCGGAAGCTACGCGACCTGAAGCCGGAAGCTACGAAGCCCCACGCTGCGAGCTCATGTCCAAACCTCTCTCGGGAAAACGCGCGCTCATCACAGGCTCGACGCAGGGTCTGGGTCACGCCATCGCCACTCGCCTCGCGGCGGATGGATGCGACGTCGTGATTCATGGACTTGCCGACACGGCCATGCTGGAAGCAATCGGCGCGAGGTTCGAACGCGATCATTCAGTTCGTGCGTTGACCTTCGGAGCGGATCTGAGAAGCCCGGCCGACATCGAGGCGATGATCGCCACGGCAGGCAGTTTACTCGGCGGCATCGACATCCTCGTCAACAACGCGGTCGCCAGGCACAATGCCCCGGTCGAGGACTTCACGACTGCCAGCTGGGATGAATCGCTGGCCGTCAATCTGTCAGCGGCCTTCCACACAACACGGCTCGTCCTTCCGGCAATGAAGCAGAACAAATGGGGACGCATCGTCAACGTCTCCTCGATCTACGGACTGCGCGGCGCGACCAGCCGCGTCGGCTACGTGACCACCAAGACCGCCCTCATCGGGCTGACACGCGCAGTGGCGCTGGAAACGGCGAAAGACGGCATCACCTGTAATGCGGTGTGCCCGGGAACGAGCGAGTCGCCGGTGCATCACGACGCAATCGCTCGACTGATCGCTGCCGAGGGACGCTCTCCTGTCGCCGCCGAGCTGCAACTGCTGTCAGGGAAACAGCCGACGCAACGACTGATCTCAGCCCAGGGCGTTGCTGCGTTCGTTGCGTTCCTGTGCAGTGACCAGGCCGCGGACATAACGGGAGCGGTATTGCCGGTTGATGCTGGATGGTCTGCAGGATGAAGGTCCGCCTACACAATCTGATCTCGGCGCCATTGTTCGATCGTTTCGACGCTGTAGCCGATCTCCCGCAGAATCGCATCGGTGTGCTCACCGAGCGCCGGAATCGGTCCCATCACCGGATCCGCCCCTTCCAGGTTGATCGGCGGGACGAGGGCGTGGAGCGGTCCGACCGGCGATGCGACGTCGCGCCATCGATCGCGAGCAGCCAGCTGCGGGTGGTCGAGAAACTCGCCGACCGTGTTCATGCGGGCGTTGGCGATGCCAGCCGCATCAAGACGGGCGACGACGTCTGCTGCCGGCAGGTTCACGAACGCCTGCGTGATGACCTGATCGAGCGCTTCCCTGTTCGCGACGCGCGCAGTGTTCGTCGCGAAGCGGCTGTCGGACGAGAGACCTGGCTGCCGCAGCACCTCGTCGCAGAACCGCGCCCACTCGCGCTCGTTCTGCAGTCCCAGATACACCGTCTGCCCGTCGCCGGCCGCGTATGGCCCGTATGGCGCGATCGAGGCATGCCGCGCGCCGCTGCGCGACGGCGCCGCGCCGCCGTACTGGGTGAAATAGGCGGGATACCCCATCCACTCGGCGAGGGCGTCGAACATCGAGACGTCGACGGCTGCCCCTTCGCCGGTCCGTTCGCGGCGCAGCAGCGCCGCCAACACGCCTGAAAACGCGTACATGGCGGCGGCGATGTCGGCGATGGAAATACCGACCTTGGAGGGCGTCTCCTCGGTGCCGGTAATCGAGAGAAGTCCGGCCTCACTCTGCACGAGCAGGTCGTACGCCTTCTTGTCGCGGTAGGGTCCCGACGACCCGTATCCGGAAATCTCGCACGTGACGAGCCGCGGGCGCTCCGCGCGAAGCTTTGCCGATTCAAAGCCAAGGCGCGTCACGGCCCCGGGCGCCAGGTTGTGGATGAACACGTCGGCACGCGCCACCAGCCGGCCAAGCGCCTCGACGCCTTCTGGACGCTTCAGGTCGAGCGTCAGCGACTCCTTCGAGCGATTGATCCAGACGAAGTGACTGGCCATGCCCTTGACGGTTGTGTCGTAGGAGCGGGCAAAGTCGCCCACGCCGGGACGCTCGATCTTGATGACCCGCGCGCCCAGGTCGGCCAGCTGGCGGCTGGCAAACGGCGCGGCAACGGCCTGCTCGACGGCAACGACCGTTATGTCTTGCAGTGGCAGCATCACCGCGCGCAGCCAGTACGGGTGCATCCTTCACCCGCCCTTAACCACGAAGAGCACGAAGAATCGAAGAACACGAAAACCCTAGATCTTTTCTTCTTCGTGAACTTCGATCCTTCGTGGTCTTCGTGGTTCACGTCTTCGTGATCCTCGTGGTTCAAATCTGCATCCCCCAACGCCGAACCGTGCGCTCTTCGATCGTCCGGAAGATCACGTGCTCGACGAACAGGCCAAACAGGATCACCGTCAGCAGACCCGCGAATACGTTTGGAATCAGCAGCTGATTCTTGTGCTCGAAGATGTACCACCCGATCCCGCCGGATCCGGAACTGACGCCGAACACCAGCTCCGCGGCAATCAACGTCCGCCAGGCGAACGCCCAGCCGACCTTGAGGCCGGTCAGGATGCTCGGGAAGGCGCCCGGGATCAGGATCCTGGTAATGAACCCAAGTGGCGAGAGGCCGTAGTTCTGCCCCACCATCCTCAGCGTCGGACTGAGCGCCCTGAAGCCGGCATGGGCATTGAGCGCGACGGACCAGAGCACCGCGTGTACCAGGACGAAGATCACGCTGCCATCGCCCAGTCCGAACCAGATCAGCGCCAGCGGCAGCAGCGCGATCGACGGCAGCGGGTTGAACATCGACGTCAACGTCTCGAGCAAATCCGCCCCGATCTTCGAGACGCTGGCCAATGCCGTGAGCAGCGCCGCGAACAGCAGGCCGAGCGCGTAACCTTCAAACAGCAGCTTCAAGGTGTACGCAATCGCACGCGGCAGCTCTCCGGACCGCATCGACGACAGAAGCGCGCTGACGGTGGCGGTCAGCGTCGGGAACAGAAGAGGGTTGTCGAGGACTCGCGCGTAGACTTCCCAGACCAGCGCCAGCACGGCGAGCAGGGCCGTTTTGCGCACGGCGCCGTTTTCGTAAAGACGTTGCCAGGCGGGAATGGGACGCTCGACCGGGTCAGGCATCGCGATCAATCCGGCTGACGCCGGACTCCACTTCCGCAAAGAGCCGATCGTGAATGCGTGCAGAAAGCAAACGCCCGGTCGCGTCTCTCTCATCTACACCGCTACTCCCGACCTCGGCCTTCACCGTCCCGGGATGCGCGCTGAGGAGCAGGATGCGGCTGCCGACTCTGATCGCCTCCTCAATCGAGTGCGTCACGAAAAGAATCGTGAACTTCGTGTCGCTCCATAGCTGCAGCAGTTCTTCCTGCATCCGCGAGCGTGTCAGCGCGTCGAGCGCCGCAAACGGCTCGTCCATCAGCAGCACCTGCGGCTCCATCGCCATCGCCCGCGCGATGGCCACGCGCTGCTTCATCCCGCCGGACAGCGTGTGCGGAAAGCTGTCCGCGAACGCCGACAGCCTGACCTTCTCGAGGTAGTGGCGCGCCCGCGAATCCGCCTCCGCCGCGGCCACTCGCCGGCTTGCCGTCAGCGCAAAGGTGATGTTGTGGATGACTGTTTTCCACGGCAGCAGCTGATCGAATTCCTGGAAGACGACGATGCGGTCCGGTCCGGGTCTGGTGACCTGCGTGCCGCCAAGGCGGATGCGACCTTCGACCGGCGCAACGAAGCCTGCCACCGCCTTGAGAATCGTCGACTTGCCGCAGCCTGAGGGGCCCAGGATGACGAACCGGTCGCTCTGTTCGACGCTGAAGCTGACGCCGCGCGTCGCGGTGACGACGCGATCGGCGGTGCGGTACTGCAGCGTCACGTTGGCCACGTCGAGGAGTGGCATCAGCTGCCGGGAGCCGGATGTATGTCTGGGAAGAACACGTCCTTCCAGCTGCCGGGGCGCTCCGTGATCGATCCGATCTGGTGCATGAACGCCGCGTACTTGTGAACATTCTCGGGCGTCGTCGTGAACTTGACCGCCGGGTCCTTCAGCATGGCCACCGTCTCGTCGAGCGAGAACGCGCTGTCCGGCGTCGATGCGAGCAGAATCTGCGCCGCATCTCGCGTGTCGGTGGCGATGCGTGAATTCGCCTCCTCCAGCGCCCGCAGCACCGCCTTGTAGATCTCGGGATTCTCGTCACGGAACCTGCGCGTCGTCGAGAGCAGGGTGAACGTGGTCGAACCGCCCATCACCTCGTCGCTCGTCATGATCGTACGGATCTTCGGGTCGCGCCGCTCGCGCTGATGAAAGGGTGGCGACGCGAAGTGCGCAGAGATTCCGGTGGCTCCGGACAGCAGCGCGACGACGGCGTCGGGATGGGTCATCGACACGGTGTACTTGTCGAAGCGGGTTGCGTCGGCTGCGCCGTACTTCGCCGCCGCGAACATCTGCATGACGATCGCCGGGATCGACACTTTGATCGCGGTGACCGCGATCTTGTCGCTGTCGCGGAGGTCGTCAATGGTCCGCAGGTGCGGCGCATGCGTGTTGAGATACATCGGCAGCGACGTCATCGCGGCGACACCGGCGACGCCGATCGACCCACGCGTGCGATCCCACAGCGTCAGCATCGCCGGCGGGCCGGCAGCGGCGTAATCCGCCGCGCCCGACAGCAGAGCGTCGTTCACCACAGACGGTCCACCGAGATCGACCCATCGAACGGTCAGGTTCTGAACGCCAGCCTCGGCCGCGTGCTTCTCGATCAGGCGGTATTTCTCCATGACGAGAAGCGGCAGGAATCCGACGCCTCCCGCCCCCCGCGGAATCCGGATCTCGTTCGCGGGGCGGCCGCCGCATGCGACCACCGCGGCGCAGGCGAGGAGCGCCGCGAACAGGCGGATCGTTCGATCGTTCATGTCGGCTGAACCGAGGGGACCGTCGCATCGACCAGTGCGCCGACGTTCTCGAGTTCCGCAATCCGCCAGCAACGATCGAGCGCGACCTCAATGGCATCGGCCGGAAGCGCACGCGCAGCGCTGCGCCTGAACTTCTCGCCGAGCTGAGCGTCCGACAGCGGCCGATGGACGTTGCCGAGCGATTGTTCGACGAACCAGGTGAGGCGGCGGCCATCCGCGAGCTCGACCTCGACGCGCGCCTGATCCTCGGTCAGGCCGGCATCGCCGGTCGCGGTCACGCGCTCACGCACGCGCGTGACCGCCGGATCGTTCACCGCGGCATCCGTGTACTCGTCGAGCCCGGCCTGCCCGCGAACGAGCCCGACGGCCGCACCGTGGTACACCGAGAACTTGCCCTGCAGCCCGCGCGTGATGTTCTGCTGGTTGCACAGGTCCAGCACCAGCGGCGCCACGCGCAGCCGGACGGCGACGATGTCGCCGGACGTCAAGTGGTGGGCGTGGTGGAGCTCGATGCAGCTTTCGATCGTCGGATGGTTGACGATGCCGCACGGATACGGCTTGTAGGTATTGCGGCGCAGATTGAAATCGGTGCCGAGAGCCCTGGCCACTTCCGTCAGGTCGTACTTCGCCGATTGAACCGCCGCGAAGCCGCGCGGACCCTCGATGCCGCGCTCACCCGCGGTGAAGCCGCTCTCCGCCAGAATCGCCGACGCGTAGCCGTTCTGCGCCGCACGGCCCGGGTGAAACGCCTTCCCCATCGATCCGAACATCTCGCGCAGGCCGGCGGCCTGCGTGGCCGCAAGCCCGAGCGCCCACACCATCTGCTGTTCGGACAGGCCGCGCAGACGTCCGATTGCCGCGGCCGCGCCGAAGATGCCGGCTGTTCCGGTGATGTGCCAGCCGACGTCGTAGTGCGCCGGATACACGGCGTTGCCAATCCGCGATTCCGCCTCGAAGCCGAGAACGAACGCGTTCAGGAAATCGCGTCCGGTGACACGGTTGGCGCTGGCGTAGGCAAACATCGCCGATGCGACTGGCGAGGTGGGATGGATGTAGTTCTGCGGCGTCGTGTCGTCGAAGTCATCGACGTGCGAGCTGATGCCGTTCATCAGCGAGGCGTGCAGCGGATCGAGCCGCTCGGCGCGTCCGAGGATCGCTGCGGTCGGCCTGCCGGAAAACGGTGTCAGCGCCCGGATGGCGATATCGACCGCCGGATCGACGCTTCCGCCCAGCGCCACCCCCAGGAAGTTCACCAGCGACCGCGCCGCCTCATGACGCACGTCGTCCGGGATGTCGTCGAAGCGGGCGTTGACGATATAGGACGCGAGAATGTTCGTTTCGGACATAGTTCAGTTGGGTACCGAGCGCTCCACGACTTCGCTCGCGTCTTCGAGCGTCTCCAGCCGATCGACGTCCGCCACCAGGCGATCGCGTCCAGCAGCGGACAGCACGCCGCCGCTGTTGTCGTCGAACTTCGCGCGCAGCTGTGCCGCGGTCATCGGGTTTTCCGGCGAGCCCAGATTGTGTTCCTGAATCTCTTCGATCAGCCGCCCATTGTGCAGCGTAATCCGGACCGCCCCCTTGAACCGGCCCGGCCCCGGAAATCCGGGATCAATGTAGTACCGCACCCGCTGCGCGAGCGCCAGGATCGCCGGATTCCGGAGGTTTCGCGCGGAGTAGGCGGACTTCCCGAGCCTCCCCTCGTGAAGCGCCTCCGCAATCGTGTACTGGAGGCTGATCCGCGCGTGTGAATCAGATGCCGGAGCCAGCTTTTCGGCCACCGGCTCGCACACGATGGAGACATTGAACTCCGCCACGGGACACTCGATGTGCGACACATCGGCCGCGGCAATGCCGTGGCGCTCACGCGCACGCAGCACGGCATCGACGTACGGATGCAGCACGTGCGCCGCGGGATACGGCTTGAAGGAGGCGTTGCGGCTCTCCCATTTGTCGCCGAGACCGCCGGTCACGCGGCTCAAATCCCTGGCGGTATCCGGATGCTGCAGGTGCGAGGCAAACAGACCGAACCGGCCCTCGAGGACCGTCGGCGGCCCGGTCACCCCCTCGTGCGCGAGCGTGGCCGCGGCGATGCCGCTCTGCGCCGCGAAGCCGGAGTGCAGGAACTTGGACTGCGTGCCATCGACCCAGCATTCGAGCAGGCCGGCGGCCACGCTGCCGCAGATCCCGGCGGCACGCGCCATCGCCTCCCGGTCGCTACCCAGGAGCTTTCCCGCCAGATACGTGATGCCGAACGGCGCGAAGAGACCGGTGGGATGAAATCCGCGCCGGTGGAACTGGCCAGGAGCAACGCTCCCGACGCGCGACGAGATCTCGTTGGCCAGCGCAATCGCGACGATCGCGTCGCGGCCCGAGACCAGCCGGCTTTCGGAGAGTGCCAGCGCCGCGGCGACCGCGGGGCTGCTCATATGGACGATCGATTCGTTGTGCGTATCGTCGAACTCGAGCGCCTGGGCGAACGAGGCGTTGGCGAAGGCGGCCGAGGATACCGAAACCCTGTCACCCGTGCCGAGAATGCGTGCCGGACCTGTCGGCGACAACGCCACCGCGGCGGCGCGGGTCGAGCGGCCGAAGGGAGTTTCCGACCCCGCGAGAGCCAGGCCAAGGACGTCCAGCACCCGCAGCTTGGTTGCTGAAACGACGTCCGCGGGCAGGTCGTCGAAGGTGAGGCTCGATACCCAGGCCGCCAGCCGTGCCGCCAGCGGCTTTTCGACATCGCTCAGATGACCCAAATGCGCAAGCATTATGTCGCATGAACAAGCTCCGCTGCGCGGTCCTGGATGACTACCAGCAGGCGGCCCTCGGCTCCGCCGACTGGAGCGCGCTGTCCGAATCGGTCGACGTTCGCGTGTTGCATCGGCACGCCAGCGGCGAGGAACTGGCGGCGCTGATCAGCGAGTGCGAAATCGTCGTCCTGATGAGGGAGCGCACGCCCTTCACGCGGTCGTTGATCTCCAGCCTGCCGGCGCTGCAATTGATCGTCACGACGGGAATGCGCAACGCAGCGATCGACCTCGACGCGGCGCGCGAACAGGGCGTGACCGTCTGCGGCACGGCCAGCCGCGCGGAGCCCCCGGCGGAGCTGACCTGGGCGCTCATCCTTGCGCTCGCGCGCAACGTCGTGGAGGAAGCCGGATCGTTTCGCGCCAATGGGCCATGGCAGCGCACCGTCGGAGTGGACCTGCATGGACGGACGCTGGGCGTGCTCGGCCTCGGCAACATCGGCAGCCGGGTTGCCCGCGTGGGTGTCGCGTTCGGCATGCGCGTGGTGGCGTGGAGCGAGAACCTGACGCCAGAGCGCGCTCACGACGCCGGGGCCGAGCTCGCCTCGTCGAAACAGGATCTGCTCGAACAGAGCGACGTCGTCTCCATCCACCTCGTGCTGAGCGCGCGCACGCGTGGCCTCCTCGGCGCAGCTGATTTGCGCCGCATGAAACCCACGGCCTACCTGGTCAACACGTCACGCGCCCCCATCGTGGACCGGGACGCGCTCGTTCAGGCGCTGCGGGAAGGATGGATTGCCGGAGCGGGCGTCGACGTATTCGAGAAAGAACCGCCGGCGGCTGATGATCCGCTGCGGTCGCTGCCGAACGTGCTGGCGACGCCACACCTCGGCTATGTCTCTCAGGAGAATTACAGAACCTACTACGGTGAAGCGGTCGAGGATATCGCGGCGTTCCTCAACGGCGCGCCGATCCGCGTGCTCAAAACGTAGGGCACCCTTTAAAGGGTGCCCTACAGGGAGCGGAGCCCATGACCATAAAGAGGTATCTGCTGTCGCTGCCCGAGCGGCTCGTGCGGTCCGTCTTCGGGCTCG
>JBOGIQ010000012.1:0-4982 GCA_050742535.1 Vicinamibacterales bacterium
CGCCCGCGCCAGCTTGCTGCGGTAGCGTTCTTCCTCGAGCGCGCCGCCGAGACATCCAACCCACAAGTCCGTGTCCTGACGGATCGAGTCAGGCACCTCGCCGCGCGCGATGACGTCGGACACCGCGAATCGCCCGCCCGGCTTCAGGACGCGGAACGCCTCCGACAACGCGCGGTCCTTGTCGGCGGACAGGTTGATCACGCAGTTCGAGATGATGACGTCAACCGAGTTGTCGGGCAGGGGAATGTTCTCGATCTCCCCCTTGAGGAACTCGACGTTCGTGATGCCGGCCTTCCGCTGATTGTCGCGGGCGAGGGCGAGCATGTCGTCGGTCATGTCGAGGCCGTAGGCCTTGCCCACAGGACCGACGCGGCGGGCGGAGAGCAGTACGTCGATTCCGCCGCCGGATCCCAGGTCGAGAACGGTTTCCCCTGGCTCGAGCGCGGCGAGCATCGTCGGGTTGCCGCAGCCAAGGGAGGCGAGCAGCGCCTCCTCGGGAATGGCCGCCGTCTGCGCCTGGTCATACAGGTTCGACGTAATCGGGTCGGCGTCACAGCATGCCGACGTTCCGCACCCGCACTGCGCCTTCGCGCCACTCCTCACCGCACGCGCGGCCTCGCCGTATTTCTGCAGAACGGTTTCCTTGAGCGTTTCCATGTCCAGTCACCTCAAATATATGCTTTGGCGAATATATGGGGACCGTGATATATATGTCAAGGCGAATATATGAGCAGAGTCGCAGTCGGGGCACGGGGAACCTCGGTCGAAGAGCTGGAACAGGTGTTCAAGGCGCTGGCGGACGTGACGCGGCTTCGCATCCTTGCGCTGCTCGGCGGCAACGAGGTCTGCGTGTGCCACATCCACGACAGTCTCGGCCTGCCGCAGCCGACGGTGTCGCGTCATCTCGCCTATCTGAGACGGGCCGGGCTCGTCGATACGCGCCGCGACGGCGTGTGGATGCATTACGAACTGTCAGCATCGCTCGACCCGTCGGCCAGGTCCGTCGTGAACGCCGCAATCGAGGCGCTCACCGGCACTCGCGACGCGGTTCAGGACCGTAAGCAGTTCGAGCGGTCGTTTGGCGGACTCTACGTCCTCGCCGCGAGCAACGGCGGCTCGTGCTGCGCACCGCGGGCGTGAGGATGCCGCTCATCATCGACGCGGCGCGCGCATCGGATTTGCCGGCGATCCATCGGCTGCTCGAGGCACAGCAGCTCCCGTTGGACGGAGTGGACGAGCACCTCGATACGATGATTGTGGCGAGGACCGATAAAGGGGTGGTCGGCGCGGCCGCCGTCGAACTCTATGCAGACGCCGCACTGCTCAGGTCCGTGGTTGTGGCCCATGCGCATCAGGGCCAGGGTCTCGGCCATCGTCTGACGGAGTCAGCGCTGCAGGTCGCCAGCCGACACGGCGCGGATACGGTGTTCCTGTTGACGACGACCGCCGACCGGTTCTTTCCACGGTTTGGCTTCGGGCGGATCCCGCGTGACGATGTACCCGCATCGGTGCAGGCCTCGGTCGAATTCCAGTCCGCGTGTCCGTCGTCCGCGACGGTCATGAAGAAGACACTGGCGGCGACCCGATGAACGGCGATCGCGTTCGGCAATGGACCGCTGAATTCGTCGGCACGGCACTGCTGCTGGCGGCGGTCGTCGGCTCCGGCATCATGGGTGAGCGCTTGGCGGGCGGCAACGTCGCCGTGACGCTGCTCGCGAACACGCTCGCGACCGGTGCCGCGTTACTGGCGCTCATCCTCACGTTCGGCCCCGTTTCAGGCGCTCATTTCAATCCCGCCGTGACACTCGCAGACGCGTCACAGAGCGGACTCGCATGGCGGGCCGTACCGGGCTACGTTGCCGCGCAGCTGGCGGGAGCCGTCGGTGGCGTCTGGACCGCGCACGCGATGTTCGGCGAGTCCATTCTGATGCTGTCTTCGCACGCGAGGAGCGGGTTCGCGCAGATGCTCAGCGAGTGTGTTGCGACCTTCGGCTTGGTCGCCGTGATATGCGGCTGCTCGCGGCGTCGACTCGAGTGTCTGCCGTTCGCGGTCGCCGCGTACATCACGGCAGCCTACTGGTTCACCGCGTCCACTTCTTTCGCGAATCCCGCCGTGACCGTCGCCCGCGCTCTCACCGACACGTTTTCGGGCATCGCGCCGCGGGACGTACCCGGATTCGTCGCCGCGCAACTGCTTGGCGCGGCGGCAGCGACGCTGCTCTTCCAATGGCTTGTGCCGCCGCGATCGGCATCGGCACAGGCCAGGATCGTGCCGCACGTCGACGAGGCGGTGCGATGACGACCGTTTTGTTCGCCTGCGTACACAACGCGGGGCGGTCGCAGATGGCGGCGGCGTGGTTCAACCAGCTTGCTGACCCGTTGAAGGCTCGCGCGATCTCGGCAGGGACCGAACCGGGTACTCGCGTGCATCCGGAAGTGGTCGCGGCGATGCGTGAAGTCGGCGTCGATCTCTCTGCTGCCGGGATGACGAAGCTGACAGACGAAGTCGCCCGGCAGGCGCAGCTGCTCGTGACGATGGGGTGCGGCGACGAATGCCCGATCGTGCCGGGAGCCGCGCGTGACGATTGGCCGTTGGACGATCCGAACGGCAAGCCGATCGAGCAGGTTCGCGCCATCCGGGACGACATCCGCGATCGCGTGCGCCGGCTTCTCGAAGGTGAAGGATGGTCACGTCTCTGATCAGAATGGCGACGGCGACCGACGCTCCGGCCATCGCGGAGATCTATCGCCCGATCGTCGAGTCCACGCCGATCTCGTTCGAGACCGTCGCGCCGGATGCCGATGAAATGCGCCGCAGGATCGAAATCCTATTGGGCTCGCATCCCTGGCTGGTCTGCGAGCGCGACGGTGTGGTCGCCGGATACGTATACGCCTCCAAACACCGTGAACGGGCGGCCTACCGGTGGTCAGTCGACACCTCCGTGTATGTCGACGACAGGTTCCGACGGCGCCGCATTGGACATGCCTTGTACCTGTCGCTGTTCGCCGTGTTGCACGCGCAGGGGTATGCGAATGCGTTTGCCGGCATCACGCTGCCGAGTCCAGCGAGTGTCGGGCTGCACGAGTACGTCGGTTTTACTCCGGTCGGCGTCTACCGTCGCGTGGGATACAAGTTAGGCGCCTGGCACGACGTCGGCTGGTGGCAGCGATCGCTTGAACCACCGGACGAGGCGCCCTTATCCATTCGCGGCCTGCGTGAGGTTCAGCAGCGACAAGAGTTCGGCGCACTTCTCGCGACGGGTCTGGCGGTCATTCGAGACTAGCCAGATCTCACGTCAATCCCTGAGCACGAGCGCGGCGCGGGCGATCGCCGGCGGCACGATCGTCCGCGCACAGTCGAACGCCGCCAGCACGAGCGGTGACATCGGGTCGCGGTCCACGGCGATCAGCCCGACGCTGTGCTCGACGATCGGATCAGTCAGTGGCACCGCGCGGACGTCGGCGATCGGCCCCAGCACTTCGAGGAAGTATTCGGGGATGATGCTGGTCAGTCCCATCAACCTGACGTCCGCGCACAGGTTGATGACGGAGTTCGTTTCGAGGCGCGGAACCGGCGCCGCGTTGGCGTCGCGGAATGCTCGGTCGATAATGCGCCGGTTCTGCATGTCCGGCGTCAGCAGGCAGAGCGGCTGCCTCGCTGCCTCGGCCCAGGTCACCGATGCCTCGTCGGCCAGCTCGTGATCGGTTCGCACGAGGAGGCAGTAGCGTTCCATGTACACGGCCTCCGAACGCATCCCTTCGATCGGTTCGTTGTCGAGATAGGTGAGCCCGACGTCGATCGAGAAGTCCTCGAGGTTGCGCAGGATCTCGATCGAGCTTTGCGACAGGACCGTCAGCTCGATTTCCAGGTGGCGGGCCTGAATCGACTTCGTCATCACCGCCATCATCGGCAGCGCGGACGGGATGACGCCCACCGAGAGATGGCCCGTCAATCGTCCCGCCGTGTTCCGCCGGGTCGCGATGTCCTGCTGCAGCGACGCCCAGTTGTCCAGAATCGCGTGCGCCCACTTCACCACCCGCTCGCCATCCGGCGTGAGGCCGTGGAACCGGTGTCCCCGTTCGACAATCGGCACGCCGAGTTCCTGTTCGAGTTGCCGGATCCGGCCGGACAACGTCGGCTGCGTGACGTGACACGCCTGGGCGGCGCGCGTGAAGTGCTTTTCGCGCGCAAGCGCGACAAGATATTGAAGCTGGCGAATGTCCACGGCCGAACCTCGTTGCGGGCGGTACTCTTCCAGTTGATACGCGCCATTGATGGTAATCGGTGACGCGTAGCGCCCTCATTGTCGGCGCAGGCATTGGCGGTCTTTCGGCGGCCATTGCGCTGCGCAACGCAGGTTGGGACGTCCGGATCTTCGAGCGGTCGGCGTCGCTGCGCGAGCTGGGTTTTGGTCTCGGCCTCGCGCCGAACGCCATGGCGGCCTTGGGCGAGCTGGGAGTCGGCGAAACCGTGCTCGCGCGCGGCTGCGAGCCGGCGAGCGGCGAAATGCGCCGTCTGGACGGCACGGTTCTGAAGCGCGCGCAGATACCGCGCAGGATCCTGGGCGGACCGTTCGTCATCGCGATGAGAACGGCCCTGTACGGGTCATTACTCGACGCCGCCGGCGTGGACACAGTGACGTCGGGCAGTGAAGCGACCGGTTTCACCATTCACGGCCGGCGAGTGACGCTGCATCTGGCGAGCGGACGCAGCGCCGAGGGAGATCTGCTCGTGGGCGCCGATGGCGTTCGCTCGGTCATCCGCCGGCAACTGCATCCGGCCGAGCCGCCGGCGCGTCCAAGCCGCATTGTCAGCCTGCGAGGAGCCGTTGATGGCGCGGTGTCCCGCCTGGGCGGCGTGGACGGGCTCTATTATCTCGGGCCGGGTGTCGAGTCGGCGCACATCCGCGCCAGCGCGACGGGCATCTACTGGTTCTGTGCGGTCGCCGAGGAGTTGGTGCCGCAGTCGGTCCGCCTGAAGG
>JBOGIQ010000012.1:4992-42242 GCA_050742535.1 Vicinamibacterales bacterium
GACACGACGAAGGGCGAAGCTGCGGCGAGAGCGTTGCTGGCGCACGTGGCGCCGACGTTCGACGAAACGTTCCGCGCGATCACCTCTGCGACGTCGGAGTTTCATTACGACGGCGTTCTGGTCGATCGCGATCCGTTGCCTCGCTGGGGCGACGGCGTCGTCACGTTGATCGGCGATGCCGCTCATCCGATGCTGCCGCACACGGGGCAAGGTGCCGCGCAGGCGATCGTCGATGCGGTGATGCTTGGGCGGATGCTCGCCGGCAACGCTGATGTCGAAGACACGCTTCGAGCGTTCGAAGCAGAGCGAATGCCGAAGACCGCTGCGCTCGTGTATCAGGGACGGAGAACGGCGCGATTCATGCGGATACGGAATCCGGTAGCGTGCTACCTGCGTGAGGCGGCGGTACGGATCGCTCCGCTGAAGACGGTGATGAAGCTGTACGTCCGCGTCAATCGGCGCGCGGGAACAGCAACGTCCTGAGCCCCGTCCGGGTTACAGCGCGGCCTGCACCGCCACGCTGCTCCGCACGTGGGCGGCAAATTGCCGCAGCCGCCGGTTGAAGGCATCAGGCTCGTCGAAGAACGGCGCGTGTCCCGCCTCCCGCGTCCAGTGAACCTGCGCGTCGGGCATGGCCGCCAGATGTTCGTCCACCGCCGACGGCTTCACGATTGTCTCCGCGCTGCTGTGCGTGATCAGCACCGGCTTGCGGATCGTGGGCAGCAGATCGTCGTTGTCGAACGCCCGGGCGAACAGCGCCTGTCGAACGTACGGCGGCACGCTGACGTTCCATCCCAGCATCAGATACCGATCCTGCGGCGTCAGGTTCGACGAAATCGCCAGGTCGAGCAAGGTTTCCAGCGCGCGGGTGCTTTCTTCGCCATCCGCGGACAGCAATCCCGGCACGTTGGCCAGGAAGTCGGGTGTCAGCACGGACAGCGCCGCTTCGCTTCCCAGCTTGCTGATGCCGCCGACGAAGTGGATGCCGCCTATTGCCTCTTCGCCATAGTGGCGGATGTAGTCCAGGATGACGAGCGGGCCGTACGACCATCCGGTGAGGATTGGCTGTTCGAGGCCGAGCGCCTGCATGACCGCGTTGACGTCGTCCGCCCACAGCTTCGAGTCGCCATACGCGTCGCGCGGTTTGTCGGAGAGCCCGTGACCGCGGAGGTCCATGGCCACCAATCGGTGGTCATCCGCCAGATCCGAACTGAGCTGACGGCCCCAGCACAGGGCGCACTGCGAGAAACCGTGGATAAACAGGATCGGCTGCCCGTTCGGATTCCCGGTTTCCAGGACGTGCAGACGCGTTCCTCCGCCGCCGGCGACGTATTCACTGTTCATTGTGTCCCCCCAGGCGAGCTCGGTCCGTGAGCGGCGAGAACCATATCGCCGCCCGCCCGCCTTTTCAACGGGGAACTTGTTGATGAGCTTGAGGTTAGAGCCGTGGTCCGCCTGAAGGCGGACACCGTGGAGCAGTTAGAGAATCGCGTCCAGGAAGTTCGATCCCACGTTCACGCAGTCGAAGACGTGCAGTCCGAGACGTGACGCCAGGTCGATGCAGACCTCGGTGCCGCGGACGCTGTTCCCGTAGCGATCGAGCCGGGGCGAGTAGGTGCCGATCCCGAGCTGTCGGTTCACGACCGCCATCACGCCGCCCGCGACGCCACTTTTGGCCGGGACGCCGACGCGGTAGGCCCACTGCCCGGAATAGTCGTACATCCCGCACGTGAACATGATCGACAGGATGTCCTTGACGTAGCGGATGGAGAATGCGCTGCGGCCGGTGACCGGGTTGCAGCCCATGTTGGCCAGCGTGGCGCCCATCATCGCCAGGTCGCGGGCCGTGACCTGGATGGCGCACTGCTTGAAATAGACGTCGAGCGCCGCCTCCGCCTCGTCGTGGACGACGCCGAAGTTGAGGAGGAGGTGGGCGATAGCGCGATTCCGATGCCCGGTTCGACGCTCCGACTCGTAGACGTCTTCATCGATTGAGAGCTGTCGGCCGGCGATCGTGCTGAAGCACTCGAGCAGGTGGTCGAACGTGTCGTCGCGATGCTTTGCATGCAGCATCGCGGTGACCGTGATGGCCCCGGTGTTAATCATCGGATTGAACGGCCGGTTGGTGAGGCCGTGCAGCTCGATGGAGTTGAAGGCGTCACCACTCGGTTCCACGCCGACGAACTCGAGCACCTTGTCCGGGCCGAATTCATCCATCGCCAGGCCGTAGGTGAAGGGCTTCGAAATCGACTGGATCGTGAACGGCCGGTCGCAGTCGCCGGCCTCGAACAGCTGACCGTTGGCGGTCGCCACACATACGCCAAATTTGTCGGGACATGCCCGGCTCAGTTCGGGAATGTAGGTCGCTACATGTCCCTCGCTGTTGTTCCGGTGCTTGTCATGAAGATCGTCGAGCAGAGTCTGGAGGGTGTGGGGAACGGTCGGCGCGGTCTGGGGCACGGCCGGCCGGATCGCAAGCGCCGTTCCGGCCGAGCTTGGAGCGCGCTATACCACTATCCGACGACAGGTCAGTTGATTAGCTGGCGATACGAGGCTGTCGCCGGAATCCACACATCAGACAACTGCGTCTGGGCGCGTCTGATATGAGACGTTTCCGTAGGAAGCACGGTGGAGGTCCGCCAAAAGGCGGACACTACGTCGGTCGCCAGTCGTCGTAGTGTCCGCCTTCAGGCGGACCCGCGCGTCAGCGCGGCTTTACGCTAAGCAGCAGCCCGGTGTACTGCATCTCCTCCCACGTCTGATCGCCCCACTTCACCTCGGCGCTCGGATCAGGGTTCGCGCGGTTGGCGGCCGAGTTGTCGTACCACGCCGACGAATGGATCCGCGAGCCTTTCGGAATCTCGAGCGGCTCTGTGAACATGTAGTACGTCTGCCAGTTGAAGTCGTATTTCGGCACCGAGAGCAGCGGCTTCCTCGTGCCGTCCGGCAGCTCGAGGACGTAATTCCAGCGCTTGCCGCGCACATGCGTGTGCGGAAACACCCCCCACACCGTGACGTCCTCGCGGAAGCCGATGTCGGTGTCCACCTGATAGTCGGCCGCGCCAGGCGGAATCGTGAACTGGCCGTTCAGGAACTGCGTGGCGAAGATCTCGCTCTTCGGCGGCTCCTTCGCGAAGATCAGTCCCACCCTGGACCGGTCGGTGCCCGCCGTGCCGTTGGCGGTGTAGTGCATCTGCAGCTCGATGACTCCGCCCGCCGGCAGCCGCATGGCGGTGCCCGAACGGAACACCTGCGGCGCCGTTCCCGGCGCATAGGTCGCAATCAATCTGCGCTGCCCGACAGCGCGCTGACGCGGCCGGCTGCCTGGAGTCGGCGGCGGTGTGCGGCTGTGCTGCAGGTTGAGCTGCAGCGCCTGCGCCGCTGCCGCCAGCGTTGGATCCGGCGGCGCCTGGTAGTAGACGAGCACGTGATGCACGAGCGCGCGGTTGCCGGGACGCACTTCGATCGCCTGCAGCCATTTCGACTCGGTGAAGTTGGTCGGGATGGTGAAGTACTCGTACTGGACTGTCCCCGTGGCCGGCACGGCGTAGTCCTCCGCCATCTGGAGCACCACGTCTGGAGCGCCGATGCTCCACCCCTCCGCGAACGTGGGCGCTGCGGGCAGGTCCTTCGGATCGCCTTCCGGCGCGCCGGCGTCCGCCCAGCGCGCGATGATCGATTTCTCGTCTGCCGTTAACCGCCGCTCGTTCTCGAACGTCCCGGCTGCCGCGTCCGCGTGCCACGGCGGCATCGTCCCGTCGGTGACCCGGCGGGTCATTGCCCGTGCCCACGGCCGTGCCGCGGCGTAGGTCAGGAACGACATCGGAGCCGCCTCGCCGGGGCGATGACAGCCGACGCAGTTCTCGTAGAGGATTGGCGCGACATCGCGTGAAAACGTCGGCGCCTGCGCGGCATCGATGGCCGGCCGCGCCTGACTGGCCGTCAGGGCGGCCGCGCCACCGATCAGGAGCACGCCGAGGCCGAGACCAGCCGCAGATATCCTCTTCATGCGGCTGATCTTACCGCCGTCAGTAGGTGACCCGCACCCGGTAGTTGACCTTCACTTCGCCATCTGCCGCAACAGGCACGTTGAACTGCGCCGCCCACGCATCGGTCTTCGTCGCCTGGTGCGTCGAGCGGAGGATTCGCCACGTTCCGCCGATCGGCTCGTTCACTTCCACCGTGATCGGCGTGGTCTTGTGGTTGCGAAGGACGACCTCGTACTCCACGTCATAGATGTTCGCCGCCACCCTCTGGAAGTCCACCTGCTTCCGCTCGGCGACGACGTCGAAGGCGTTGCCGATTTTGAGCTTCAGCGTCTCGTCCTTCGGCGTGTGGCCGATGCGGTCCTCGCCCACGAATTGCACGCCGCCCTTCGAGTCGGCCTGGTAGACGCGAACCGTACCGGCGGGCATCGGCATGCCGAGTCCGGCTGCCTTCTCGTTCTTGAACTGATAGAACACCTGCACGACGTCCTTGATCGGCGCACCGGGATTCTGGGCGTTGCGATAGTAGAAAGCCTGGCCGTTGACGACGTAGCGCTTGGCGACCGGGAATTCGCTCGCGCCAAGCATGCTGACCTGCTTCGTCTGGTTGTTGTTGACGGTGGTCTTCCGCGGCAGCGTGTAGAGGTGATAGTCCGAGAACGCTTCCTGCGTCATCGCCGACGCCGACTCGGGCACGGCCGCCCGGAGCTGCACGTCGGCTTCCATGCGGTCGAACATCCGGCGCACGCGATTCAGCTCGCCGGCGACGAGCTGGAGCGAGGCATTCCGGAAAGCCGTGCCGCTGCCGTTATTGATGGTCACCCAGCCGTCGATGTCGGCGACCTTGTCGTCGCGCGCCACGGTCAGGACGTAGTCGGCGTTCCACGACAGCTTCGTTGCCAGATACGACGCTTCGACGCGATGGCTGGTGCCGCCCTCGTTGTTCAGCGACCAGATCAGCGTTGGCCGCTCGAACAGGTTGCCGGGCAGTTCGGGAAAGCGGATGTGATCGGCGTGCATGCCGGTGACGATCTCGCTCCCGATCTGCCAGACGGGCGCGTTGTTGTAGCTGAGGAGACGCGCGGTGATGGTCTCCTCCCCCTTGCTGCCCATGCGCACCAGCGTGACGTCGCGTCCCACATATTTGCGCAGCAGCTTTTCCGGCTCGAGCAGGTCGTACTCGTAGTTCTGCTCGAGCACCCCGAGCCGGGCCGGCTCCGTCAGCGAGCGGAAATGAACGGTCGCCGGATTGACGGTCGCCGCGACGTCCATGAATCGAAGATCCGAGACGCCGCGGGGAAGCCGCAGCGTGCGGACGTCGCGGACGAGGGCGAGATCAGAGTTGTAGACCGTCAGCGCCAGCTCGGTCTGATCGTCGAGCGTTGAGGTGTCCTGCGCCGGCGGCGGTGCCGCGGCCAGCGTACGAGAGTCGATGGTTTGAGCTGCGAGCGCGCCGGTCAGTGCCAGCGCCGGGACCGCGAACCAGATACGAACGGCCATGTAAGTGCTCCTCCTGTTCTTAGAACGGGGGCGTTCGGATTTCTTGCAGGCGGGGAGGAGACGGAGGATACGGAGGGAACGGTTGCACAGGAGGAACGAAGAAACGGAGGCGAACGGAGTTCTTTAACGACGAAGATCACGAAGGCCACGAAGGGTGCGCCCTCCCGTGTCCTCAGGGCAGGGGACTCCACGTCTTTCCCTGGTCGTCGGTCCGGAACTGGCGGCCGTCGGCGGCGGTGGCAATGGCGCTCGTGGCAGTGGGAGCGCGCACGGCGATCAGATCAACCGGCTGCGGCAGCGTCACCGGACCCCACGTTTTGCCGCCGTCCGTCGAACGTTCGAGCCGCCCTGGCGGGACGATTCGCCAGCGAACCAGTGGGTCCGGCGAGACGACCTCTGGCATCGCCGCCTGGCGCTGCAGGGCGCTCAGTGTTTCAGTGCGGAGCCGAGCTTGCTCGCCTGCTGCTGACGCTGCCGGCGCTTCTGGTGCTCGCGCCGCGGCAGGCGGTGCGGCCTGGGACGCCTCGGCCTTCAGATCCTGTTCGAGCGCGTTTGCCGAGGCTGCCTGCCTCTCTTGCTTGTCCGCGCGGTCCTCGAATCCTGAGATCGCCTGATCGCGGCGTGAAGACCGAGGCTTTGCCTCCTGCTCTGCGGGTGGCGCGGCGGCGTCGGCAGAGGCCGTCTCGCTCGGCGCGGCGGGGCGCCGTTCGAGTGCCGGAGCAACAGTGCGATCGAACTCATCCTGGCTCGTGTGGTCCGGCACCGCGACCCAAATCGCGGCGGCCGTGGCCGCGGCAGCTACCGGGACGGCCCACCGCCACCGAAACCAGCTGAAGCCGGAACGTTCGGGGCTTATCCGGCTGAAGCCGGACTCCACGTCCTGAGGCTCCGCGCGCGCAAACACCGCGAGCGTTTCCTGGCAGAGCGCACAACTGGCCAGGTGCGCCTCGACAGTTGCCGCTTCGGCAACTGTGAGCCGTCCTTCCGCCCAGGCCGCCAGGGCTTCCGCCTGCACGTGGTTGTTGCTCGTCACATGGCGCCCCTACGTAGAACGATCCTGCACGGCATTCTTGCGCACCGGCGGGAGAATCTCCGTGAGATCCAGCGTCCCGGCATCGTCCATTACCGAGGCGAGGCACTCGGCGACCTCGGCCTCGCTCATCCTTTCGTCGTGCCGCAGCTGACGCTCGACGTCGTCGCGGATCGCGCGCCGGGTCCGCGTGAGGTGACGCGAGGTCGTGGCTTCGTGCTCGCGGAGCGTGCGTCCGATCTGGGCAAGCGTCAGGCCCTGGGCATGGTAGCAGGCGAGTCTCAGTCGATCTCGCGGCTCCAGGCGGTCCACAGCAGCGGTCAGCGTCCGCCGCATCAATTCGAGGAAACGTGTGCGTTCGGCTGGGACGCTTTCGATTGGTGCGGGCAGCGGTCGAACCGGCTCTTGGTCTCCGTCGATCGGCTCGAAACGGCGGGTACGGCGGAGGCTGTCGACATACCGCTGCGCGAGCACGGCGCGGAGCCATGTTGCCAGCGTGCTGCGGCCGTGGAAGTAGCGGAAGAGCGAGCGCCGTTCGCCCTCGCGCTCGGTCATTCCAAAGAGGTCGGCGTACAAGGCGTCCGCGGCTTCGCGGGCGGCGCCGGTCTTGTCGATGGCGTCCGCCGCTCGATAGAGGATCGGCCGGTGCTCGCGGATGAAATGTTCCCATGCCGCCTCGTTTCCGTCCGCGCACGCGGCGGCGAGGGCGAGGTCGGCAAGGTTCAGCGCAGCGGCGTGGCGTTCGGCCACAGCGGCGGTTGCGCCATCGGGAAAGGCGTGAGCGATGCTCGACTCCAGCGCCGCGGCGAAGCGATCGGGAGTCACACTCCATCTGCCGGCGTTCGCTTTCTGGTGGAGCCGCTTAACAACGGCCGCGTCGAGCACAGGTAGTATTGTCCCCGCTGTTCCCGTTACTTGGAGGTTTCTCGTGAAGCAGCTCGTGTTCTGCCTGGTAGTTGCCAGTTCCGTGACCGTTGCGGCGCAGTGGGGGAAGGTGCCTGAATCGCCCGCCGTGCCGCGCGACGCAAAAGGGCAGATCCGGTACGACGCGCCGGCCCCTCGCACCGCGGACGGGAAGCCGGATTTCACCGGCATGTGGATGCGGGCGCAAAGTGGTCCACCACGTGGTGGCGGCGCAGGCGGCCGGCAGGGCGAAGCGGGGCGACAGGGCGGCCAGGCGCCCGCGGCGCAGGGAGCAGCAGCGGCGGGCGGCGCGCTCCCTCCGCCCACTGGCGGCGGACCACCGGTCGGTGGCGCCGGTCGCGGCGGAGTCTCGCTCGAACCAGCGACGACGGCTTTTCCGTACGACCCGAAAGGACCTCCAGTCGCCGAGTTCTTCGAAGCTGGCCGCAACATGGAGGGCGGACTGCCCTATACGACGTGGGGGAAAACCGTCAGGGACGAACGCTTCGCTCGCGGCGCACGTGACAATCCGGACGCGATGTGCCTGCCGATGGGATTCCTCCAGTTCCACCAGCAGCCGCAGCCGCGGCGGATCTATCAGTTGCCCAACGTCATCCTGATTGAGTACGAAGCCAACTACGGCCTGCGCCACATCTATCTCGATGGCCGCAAACTGCCGCCGCAGGGCGAGCCGCAGCCGTTCTGGTACGGCTACTCGGTGGGACGCTGGGAGGGCAACGACCTCGTGGTCGAGACCAACAACCTCAGAGGCGCCGAGGATGGTCCGAGCGATGGCTGGATGGACGTCAATGGAAGCCCATACAGCAGGGGTGCAAAATTCACCGAGCGCTTCCGTCGTCTCAGCTACGCTCAACTGCAGGTCGATCTGACGCTCGACGACCCGAAGTCGTACACGAAGCCGTGGACGGTGCGTGTTGATTTCCGAGTCCGGCCGGAGGAAGAACTGATCGAATTCGTCTGCAACGAGAATCAGCAGTTCAGAAAGATGATCAAGATCGATTGACGCTCGTTTAGCCACGAGCGCGAAGACCACGAAGAGAGCATGAGGCAGAGCTTCGCGCGCTCTTTTTTTGCGCGCGGTCACTTTTTGCGTTGATGCTCCTGTTCGGTGCTGCTACTCTCAGTGAGCTCTTGACCCCAACCGCACGGGGCGCCTCGTCTCCTGCTTTTCAAGCCGGCTGAAGCCGGACTCCACGACGGGGCATGCGGTAATTCCTTCCTCGCGGGTCAACGACAAGCCGCTCAACCACACAGAACAACCACCAGTCTGGGATTTGGTCATGGAACAAACCCTCGGAGCCCGGCTTCGCTCGCAGCGTGAAAGTCAGCGGGTGGCGCTGGCAACGATTGCCGAAGAAACGAAGATTAATGCGGCCCTGCTCGAAGGGCTCGAGCGCGACGACGTCTCGCGCTGGCCCGGTGGACTGTTCCGGCGCGCCTACGTGCGGACCTACGCACAGAAAATCGGCCTCGATCCCGAACAGGTTCTTCGTGATTTCCTGGCCGTGCACTCCGACCCGGTCGGGGCCACGTCGCCCGTCGATGCGATCGCCCAGAACGCCGATGCGAAACGCCCACGGACGCGCATTGGCCTGATGCTGGCGGGCCTGGCGCAGCGCCGGCCGCAGCCTGTGCACCACGTCCAGCATCGGACCGTCACGGCGGACATGTTTGCCGTCGATGAACGCGCGCCCGTCGTGGTTCGTGAGACGCCGGATGCGCCGGAGCTCCAGCCGTCTGCCGAACCCGAGGCGCCTGTCGAACCCGCCGCCCATGCCGCTCCAGCTCCGAAGCTGGTGATGATTCCATCGCTCGACGCAGCTCTCGAGTCCCGGCGTGACGTTCGCGCGTGCGAGCGCAGCGTTGCCGCGGCGGCGCGGCTGTGCACGCGAATCGCCTGCGTACGGGACGACCGGGACCTCGGCAGCGTCCTGGAGGACGCCGTCAGCGTGCTCGACGCGCGCGGCGTGATTCTGTGGATCTGGGATCCCGACCGTGACGCCTTATTTCCGGGCCTCGCGCATGGGTATCCCGCCGAACTGCTGGGCAGGCTCCCCGAAGTCGATCGCCTCGCGGACAACGCCATTGCCGCCGCATTCTGTTGTGGTCAGAAACAGGTCGTCCGCGGCACCAGCGACGCAACCGGCGCCTTTGTGGCGCCGCTGCTGACGCCGGACGGCTGCGTCGGCGCTCTCGCGCTCGAGTTCGCAAATGGCGGCGAGCAGCACGATCTCGTGCAGGCGCTGGCCACCATCCTCACCGCTCAACTGTCGACCCTGTTCTCGGCGCCGCCGACCGGTGCGATCGAGGAGGACTGGGCTCAACAGGACCGAAGCCTCGTCGCCTCCTAAGGGAACGCTCCATGCACATCTCTCCTCCGGACACGGAGGAGGGATCAATCGTGGAAACACCAGTCATATGGGTGCTGGTCGCGCTTGTGCTGATTGGCGCCGTCGTATGGATCACCATGAACCGCCTGCGGAGCCAGAAGCTGCGTCAGCGGTTCGGCCCCGAGTACGACCGTACGATCCGCGAGGAAGGCAACATTCGACGAGCGGAGGCCGCGCTCACAGCCCGCGCCAGGCGCGTGGCGAAACTGGACATCCGTCCGCTCAACCCGGCTGACGCGGACCGGTTCGACAGCGCGTGGCGCGGCGTCCAGGCGCGCTTCGTCGATGATCCGCGTGGCGCCGTAACCGAGGCGGACCGCCTCGTCGGCGAACTGATGGCCGCCCGCGGATACCCAGTCGGCGAGTTCGAACAGCGCGTCGCCGACATCTCGGTCGATCACCCTGCGGTGGTCGTCAATTACCGCGCGGCGCGCGAAATCGCTCTGCTGCATTCCGCGGGCAAGGCGAATACGGAAGACCTGCGCCAGGCGATGGTGCACTACCGCGCGCTGTTCCGGGATCTGCTCGAAACAAAAGCCACGCGTCCAGCCGTCCACCACGACGACATTCACCACGACGCTGTGCACCACGACGATGTCGTGGGCGACACGAGGAGGCAGCGATGAAGGAGCGTCGCGAGATTCACACGGAAGACCTGGCGCGGCCGAGCGCGGCGGACGATCGCGCGGTACTGGACCGCGACCCGGTCACGGGACGCGAGGAATTCTCCCGTCCGGCCGAAGCGGTCGAACGGACGATGCTGTTCCGGCCGGAGGAGGCGGGGCAGTTCCGGACGCGCTGGAGCGACGGTCAGGGCGCGTTCGTCGACTCGCCTCGAAGCGCGGTCGAGCGGGCTGACGCTCTGGTGGCCGAGACGATGAAGCGCGCGAGGATCGCGAAGTCCGCGAAGAAACACCTCAGGTGCCTTGGCGTTCTTCGCGTTCTTCGCGGCCTTCGCGGTTAACGACCTATCCTACGCGGTACCCCGTACGCGCGGGTTCGGCGTATGGCACCGGCGCAACGGTCGCCCGAATCTCGAGCTGCTTGTGGCGCTCGACGGTTGGCTTCGACGACCCACCGCCCTCTTCACCCCACACGAACGTGACCTCGGTGCCGGGGTCGCTGTGTTCGGTGTTGACCATCGCCAGCGTCAGCATCCTGCCTTCGTTCGAGCTGTAGCCACACCAGGTCGAGACGCCGATCACCTTGCCGTCCTTGACTACCTGGTCGTACGGCAGGGTCGAGTAGACGGCGGACGGGAACTCGAAGTACTTCGTCCGCTCGGCGCGAGGTCCGTAAATCGTCGAAATCCCTTTCAGCACGTCGTCGCTGTTCAGCGCGAGCGTGACTTTCCTGCGCCGCGGATTGGCGGCGATCTTCTCCAGCGCTTCACGGCCGATGAAGTCGTGGTCGAACTTCACCACCGTGCCGTAGCCGAGGTCGTACGGCGTCAGGTAGTAGTCCTCGATGTTGCTGGAGGAGAAGCTGCCGCCCAGCGACGCGATCCCCTCGAACGACGTCGCCGGCAGCCACTGCCGGTAGGCTTTCATCTTCTCGCCGCTGTAGACGGCAGGCATCGGCGAGGGTATCCATCCTGATTCGAGCGTGTTGCTGGAGTACGTGCGCGAGCCCGACAGTTTGATTCCGAACTCCTGGCCTGCTTCGACCAGCGCCGCCTTCACCGCCTCGCCGTCGTCCCATGGTCCAAACAGCTCGAATCCCGGCTGGCCGACCATGCCGTGGCGCAGCGCGCGCACGCGCCTGCCGGCGATGGTGAACTCCGTCATGTTGAAGAACTTCACGTCCGGAACCGCCTTGCCGGACGCCTTCTCCATCACCTTCAGCGCGTTCGGTCCCTGCACCTGGAAGCGGTACGCCTTGCGTGTCAGCGCGTTCGGTCCCGTACGCGCCACCGTTCGTTCGTCGCGGTCGAGTGTGACGTCGTATTTCCCGGTCTCCGCGTGATACTGGACCCAGTTGTGCACCGGAGGGCGGCCGACCAGGTTGAACCGGTTCTGTTCGAGGTGGAAGAGGACGACGTCGCCGATGACGTAGCCGTCATAGTTGACCGGCACGTACTGTTTGGCCTTGTTCGGCCCGAAATTCTTGAAGGTATTGACGCCCAGATGCTCGAGGAGCTTCGGCGCGTCCGGCCCTTCCACGTACATATCAGTCATGTGGTACGACTGATTGAACAGGATGCAGGTTTCTCTCCACGCACGCTGTTCATCTCTCCAGTTCGAGAACTCTGGCGGCACGACCGGGTAGACATAGGGTCCAGTCTGCGACTCGCGCAGCAATTTGACCGGACCGCCGGCGGCCTGCAGCAGGTCCTCGAGGCTCTTCTGACTCATTCGCTTCTCCTGACACGCCCGTCGACAAGGTCCCGGGCGTCCACGCAACTCCCAACCTGCAATCATAAACGGTATCGGAGGGGCGCAAAAAATGGTCAAACAGCTTGCGCGAACCCTTCGAAGCGCTATAGCCTGCTCGCGCCCGGAGGACCCATGCGAATAGTCGTCGGACGCTCGATGTTCGTGCTGCTCGCCGCGATCGTGGCGGGCGCCGTGTCCGTGCGTGCGCACCACTCGTTCTCGATGTTCGATACCGCCACCCCGGTGACGCTCGCCGGCGTGGTGTCGAGCGTTGAATGGACCAACCCGCACGTCTACATCGAGTTGGATCTCACCGAGCCGGTGAAAGGCGCGCGGCACTGGAGCATCGAGCTGGGAAGCCCGAGCATCCTCCAGCGCGGTGGCTGGAAGTTCAACAGCGTCAGGAAAGGCGACAAGGTCACCGCCATCGTCAGCCCGCTGAAGAGCGGTGAGCCTGGAAGCCTGCTCACGCGTATTACGCTGCCCGACGGGCGCGTGCTGGGAAATGGCGGGCCCACGGGCGTCGGACCGGGCGTTACCGCGCCGCCGGCAACTGCTCCGGTGAAGTAATGACACGCATGGCCCGCACACTCGGAATCCCGTTGCTGCTCATCGCGGCTCTGACCGCGCTCGCGGACGCCCAATCGACCGCGGGGCGCGCTATCAGCGGCGCGTGGGTTCCGATGGGTGGCGGCCGCGGCGCCGCCGCGGATCCCAAAATCGCGCCGCCGCCGGCGACGCCGATCCTGCTGAAGCCTGCCTACGCCAAAATGTTCGACGCGCGCCGGGCCGCCGACGCCGAGGCGACCAAGCGGGGCGACGCGCCCGCGACGCCGGCGGTGCTCTGCCTGCCGTACGGCATGCCGCGCATGATGACCGTGGCGTCGTATCCGATCGAAATCCTCCAGACGCCAGGACAGATCACGATCGTCACTGAAGCGTTCAGCGAGGTCAGGCGCGTGTTTCTCGATCAGCCGCAGCTGCCGATCGACGAAGTGCCGCCCGGCTTCTACGGCCACTCGGTTGGACGATGGGACGGCGACACGCTCGTCATCGACACCGTCGGGATCAAGGAATCGGTGCCGGGCTATAACCTGATGCCGCACAGCGATCAAATGCGGATCACCGAGCGGATCCGCCTGGTGACGCCCGACGTGCTGCATGACCAGATCACCATCGACGATCCGGTCGCCCTCGAGAAGCCGTTTACCTACACGCTCGGGTTCCGCCGCCTGCCGAACTACAAGATGGTGGAGTTCGTGTGCGAGAACAACCGCGAGTACATCGACGAGCAGGGCAGGGTGCGGATGAAAGTCGGAGGACAGAAATGATTCGACGGGTCGCGTTTGCCTGCGCCGCCGCGTGTGTGGCGGCCGGCGCCTTTGTTGCCGCTCAGGCTCCTGCCCAGACGGCGCCTCCGGAGCCGACAGCGGCCCTCTCGCGCGCGAATCTCGCGAAGCCACGGCCGAAAGCGCCGTTCGACCTGACCGGGGTCTGGCTGCACGGAGGCGGTGCGGACAACTCGTTCCGCTTCTCGCCGCCGGCCGGATTCAAGCTGACGCCCGCCGCGCAGGTGCACTACGACGCCGCGCGCAAGGCGCAGGCGGAAAACAAGGTCTATCGCGACGACATCGGCCAGTGCTGGCCGGCTGGGTTGCCGCTCATCATGACGCGCGTCTGGCCGATCACGATGATGCAGTATCCGACCGTCATCTACATGATCAGCGAGTTCATGAACAGCCTCCGGATCGTGTACCTGGACGGCCGGCCGCATTCGGATCCGGACGTCGTCGTGCCGAGCTGGAATGGCGAGTCGATCGGCCGCTGGGAAGGCGACACGCTGGTGGTCGATACCAAGTACTTCACCGGGCACCACCACTGGGTCGATTCCGGTGTCCCGGCGAGCGACGCGCTGCACATCGTGGAGCGCATCAAGCCGTTGAACGACGGCAACACATTGCAGATTGAGTACGAACTGACGGATCCGAAGAGCTGGGAAGGCACATGGAAATACACCAAGCGGTGGCGTCGGGTCGAAGACCGCGACATCGCCGAGGTGTCGTGCCTGCCGGACCTGAACGACCATATGCCGACGACGAAATCGGGCGCGAACGTGCGATGACGTGGGTAGCTGGGTCGAGTGGGTGGCCTGGGTCGCCTCAGTTACGCAGGCCAGCCAGGCAACTCAGGCAACCCAGGCAACTTGAAGGGAACGAAGCGATGAGAACACGAGCATTCCGGCTCGCCTGCGCGATGCTGATGGTTGCCGGCACGGCATGGGCACACCACTCCGGTGCGGGCGTCGACCGTACTCGAACGGTCACCATCACCGGCGTCGTGAAGGAATTCCGCTGGACGAATCCGCACTCCTGGATCGATCTCGAGGTGACCGAGAAGGGGGCGGCGACCGTCTGGTCGATCGAGATGAATCCGCCGCCGTATCTCGTGCGTTCCGGCTGGAAGGCAAGCACGCTCAAGCCGGGCGACAAGGTGAGCGTGACGCTGAACCCCATTCGCACCGGTGAGCCCGGCGGCATCTTCGTCTCGGTCACGCTGGCTGACGGGCGCGTGCTCGACGGCCGTGGAGGTGCACGCGGGGCCGCGCCTCCAGCACCTGCGGCGACGCCGCAGTAAAAACTGGGACGGGGGACCGGGGATCAGGGATCCGATCCCGTCCCCCATCCCCCATCCCCGATCCCCGATCCCCTCCGGAAATCCGTCCGTCATCGTTATTACAGATGAACGACGTGCGGGGAGGCGGACTATGAAGAAGAGTTGCGTATACAGCGGCTCTGGCACGCAGGACTCTGGGCGTGTTTCCTCGTCGCGCTTGGCTGCAAGTCTTCGTCTGCGCCGGGTTTTTCGCCTCAGCCTGCCGGCCGGCCGCTCATCGTGACGTCGGTGACTCCGAACTCAGGGGCGCCCTACACCCTGCTGACAATCGCCGGCACGGGCTTCAAACCGGGGGCGCTCGTGTCGCTGGGCGGAATCAGCGCGACCGGCGTCTTGACGTACTCGGACAGCGTCATAAGGGCCACGGCTCCGATCCATGACGCTGGCGCGGTTGACGTGGTGGTCACCAATCCAGGCGGCGAGGGCGCGACGCTGACCGGAGGTTTTTCCTACTCCGCGCTGCCGCCTGCGGGAACGAGCGTAACGGCCTCTCTCTCGGTGACGCCGACGACTGTGCCGCCGGGAGGTCAGCTGAGGGTGAGTTGGACCAAGCAGGGCCAGTCATTCTTTGACTGGATCGGCCTCTTCCGGGTCGGCGACTCGAACCTCGCCTACGTCGAATACCAGTACACGGACGGCGGCCCATCGGGAACGCAGACGTGGGTGGCACCGCCTCAGCCCGGCCAGTACGAATTCCGATATCTCCCCGATGATGGATATGTCGATGTGGCGCGCAGCGCCCCGGTCAAGGTCGAGGGAACTGTGACGTCGTCGAGTGCCGCGCCACAGCCACAGACTCGACGCGGCAGAGGAAGCGTGCGCCGCTAAAGCTCCTCCTTTCTCCTTCCTCCTCATCACCACCCACCGTGATCGCGCTTACCACACATAGTCGTGCGCCGGGTGTCCGCAGCGATTTAGGCCGCTAAAACCCGTGGCCGCTGCCTTGCTGTTTCAAGCGAAGCAGGAAAGCTACGGGAGCACATCATGGTCGAATGGTTCTTTGCGACACTGCGTCAGTACCCGGAAATCGCCATCTTCCTTACGCTGGCGATCGGCTACTACTTCGGCAAGTTCACATACAAGGGCATCGGCCTCGGTTCGGTCACTGCGACGCTGCTGGCCGGCGTCATCATCGGGCAGATAGGTATCACCGTTAACCAGCCGCTCAAGGCATTTGCGTTTCTCATGTTCCTGTTTGCCGTCGGCTACGCCGTGGGCCCCCAGTTCGTCCGCGGTGTCGCCAAGGACGGCCTGCCGCAGGCACTCTACTCCGTGGTCCAGTGCGTGATCTGCCTGGCGGTCCCGATCGCGATCGTGAAGTTCGTGGGCTACGACTTGGGGTACGCCGCCGGACTCTATTCGGGGTCGCAAACGATCTCTGCCGCGATGGGTCTATCGACCGACGCCATCCATCGGCTCGGGCTCGCCGCCGATGAGGCCAAGGCGCTCGTCGACTCGATGCCGATCGCCTACGCGGTGACCTATATGTTCGGCACGATGGGCTCGGCGATCATCATCGCGCTCGTCGGTCCGAAGCTGCTCGGCATCAATCTGGTCGCCGCCTGCAAGGACTACGAGCAGAAGCAGGGCGGCGTCAAGGAACTGGGCGGTCCCGGCACTGCCTGGCGGCGCTGGGAAATGCGCGCCTATCGCGTCGCCGAGGGAGGCAGGGCGGTGGGCCTGCGCGTGAGCGAGGCCGAGGCGCTCCTTCCTGATACGCGCATCTTCGTGCTGCGCGTCCGCCACAACGGCACGATCGAAGAGGCGACGGCGGACACGGTTCTCCAGGCTGGCGACACGGTGGCCGTCGCCGGCGCGCGCGACGTGCTGGTGAAGCTGCTGGGCGCACGCGCGGACGAGGTCGAGGATCGCGAACTGCTGGCGATGCCGGTCGAGGGCGTCGACGTCCTGGTGAGCAACCGGGCCGTCGATGGCAAGACACTCGTGGACCTGGCGCAGATGCCGGAGACGCGGGGTGTCTTCCTGCGCAAGATCGTGCGCGGCGCCACCGCGACCGTAATCCCGATTCTGCCGAACACCACCATTCAGCGCGGCGATGTGTTCACCATCGCCGGTCGCACGCAGGACACCAACAAGGCCGTCAAGCTGCTGGGCGTTGCCGACCGTCCGACTGATGCCGCCGACATCGCGTTCGTCGGACTGTTCATCGTGATCGGCGCCCTGATCGGCTCGCTGGTCTTCAAAGTCAGTGGAATTCCGCTGACCCTGTCAACGGCGGGCGGTGCGCTGATCGCGGGAATCGTCGGCGGGTGGCTGCGTTCAGTCCATCCGAGCTTCGGGCGCATCCCGACGCCCACCCTCTGGTTCATGAACTCGGTCGGCCTCAACATCTTCATTGCCATCGTTGGCATCTCGGCCGGTCCCGGCTTCGTCGACGGCCTGAAGACGCAGGGCATCGGTCTGTTCCTCTGGGGCGCGGTCGCGACCACGGTCCCGCTGGTGATCGGGATGTTCATCGCCAAATACCTGTTCCGCTTCAACGACGCGCTTACGCTCGGCATTGTCTCTGGGGCGCGCACGACAACGGCATCGCTCGGACTGGTGTGCGATCAGGCGAAGAGCCAGGTCCCGGCGCTCGGCTACACGGTGACCTACGCCGTCGGCAACACGCTGCTGACGATCTGGGGCATGGTCGCAATCATGTTGCTCGCGTGAGTTTCAGAAGGACGGATCAATGGACGCACTAACGCTGAAACAGTACGAAAAGCTCGGGCCTTTCGAGATCAAGGACTTCCTGGCCAAGGCAGCACTGAAGTCGGCGCAGGAAGAATCCCTCACCTACCTGAACGCCGGTCGCGGCAACCCGAACTGGGTCGCAACGGAGCCGCGCGAAGCGTTCTTCCTGCTCGGCCAGTTCGCCGTCACCGAGAGCAAACGGGTACTCGACCTGCCGCCCGGCGTAGGCGGCATGCCGAAGGCGCCGGGCATCGCCGGCCGGCTCGAGAAATACCTGAAGGCGCACGCCGACATGCCGGGCGCGGACTTCCTGCAAGCCATGGTGCCGTGGACGGTCAGCAGGTTCGGCTTCGACCCGGACAAGTTCGTCCACGAGCTGGTCGACTCCATCATCGGCGATCACTACCCGGTGCCGGATCGGATGCTGGTCCACAACGAACAGGTCGTCCACGAGTATCTGCAATGGGCGATGTGCGGGTCGCCGCGGCCGGAAGGCACGTTCAAGCTCTACGCCGTCGAAGGCGGCACGGCCGCCATGTGCTACATCTTCAAGTCGCTGAAGAGCAACCGGCTCCTCAACCCCGGTGACACGATCGCGCTCGGCGTGCCGATCTTCACCCCGTATCTCGAGATGGCGCACCTCGAGGATTACGACCTGCATTTCGTCGAGGTGCACGCGACGCAGGAGAACCGGTTTCAGTACCCGGACGAAGAGCTCGACAAGCTCCTCGACCCGAACATCAAGGCGTTCTTCATCGTCAACCCCGGCAACCCGTTCGCAGTCGCACTGTCCGACGAGACGATCGCGAAGGTCGGAGCGGTGTTGAGGAAGCGGCCTGATCTCATCCTGCTGACCGACGACGTGTACGGCACGTTCGTGCCAGGCTTCCGATCGCTGATCGGAGCGTTTCCGAAGAACACCATTGGCGTCTACTCCTACAGCAAGTACTTCGGCTGCACCGGCTGGCGGCTGGGAACGATCGCCGTCCACGAAGACAACATCTTCGACGAGATGATTGCCGGGCATCCCGAGGAGACCAAGAAGCTGCTGGACAAACGCTACGGCGGGCTGACGCTCGAGCCGCGCAAGTTCGCCTTCATCGACCGCATCGTGGCCGACAGCCGCGACGTGGCGCTCAATCACACGGCCGGCCTGTCGCTGCCGCAGCAGGTGATGATGTCGCTGTTCTCTCTGGCCGAGCTGATGGACGAGAAGAAGGCCTATCAGAAGGCGTGCATCGGGATCGTCAAGAAACGGTTCGAGGCGACGATCGAAGGGCTGGGCATCGAAGTGGGCGAGAACGCCAACTACGACTACTACTACGGCCTGATCGACTTCGAGTTCTGGGCCCGCAAGTACCTCGGCGAAGAGATCGTCACCTGGATGAAGGCGAACGTGCACCCGCTCGATATCGTGTTCCGGCTGGCCGAGGATCACGGCATCGTGCTGCTGAACGGCAGCGGCTTCGCCGCGCCGGACTGGTCCGCGCGCATCTCGTTCGCGAACCTGGACGATCACGTCTACGACGACATCGGCCGCGCCGTGCGCGCGATCGCGCGTGAGTACCGGCAGGCCTATGAGGCGGCCACAGGGAAGAAGGCTGAACGTGTTGAGGAGCGGGAACCCGTCGGGAAGCACTAAGTAACCGATCGTGGGGCGAGCCTTGTCGGGCTCGCTTCCGCGGTCAGGCCGATGATCGTGGCGCGGACGTTGTCAGGTCCGCGCCGGGCGAAGGGCGTCGTCGTGGGCGAGTTCTGCCAGTCGGTTGACGGCTTTCTCGCGCAGGGCCGCCGCATCACGCGCGATTGCCGCCTCGCCCGCCCGTTCGACACGGGGCACGCGCCGGTCCAACGCCGCGATCAGTTCCTCGAGCTCACGCGTGAGCTCCTGCACGGTCACTTCCATCGATATCCTCCGGGCACGACAGTGTCCCTCCTGGAGGCATTCCAGATTTCGCCGCAACCGCCGCACCGCCAATAGGTGTTCTCGTCTGGGTTCCGCGCCGTGGTCGTAATCGACGACGACTGACACGCCGGACACGCCGTGGGGTTGACCGCACTCGTCGGCCGTGACCGACCGCCAAAGCGGTTGCCAAAATCGGATGAATCCACTGGCTGCGAGCCTCACGCAAAGGCTTTGGTGAGGGCTGGCCGGGATGGCCTGAGCTCAGAAAAGCAGGAACCTGATTGTAACCGGCGATTGAGTTGGAGACTCCCGGATCGTGAGCGACCCGGGAGTGGCCCCGCAGATGCGCTTACCAGCGCGACTCGCGCCGCTGGCCGCCGCCCGCGCCGCGCGGCGCCATCGGCTTTGCCTCGTTGACGGTGAGGCTTCGTCCACCGTACTGATGCCGGTCGAGCTCGCTGATCGCGCGGCGCGCGCCCTCGGCATCGCTCATTTCGACGAACGCAAATCCACGCGCCTGGCCGGTCGCGCGGTCGCGGACGATGTTGATGCTCGCCACTTGTCCGGACGCCTCGAACAGCGTCTGCAGATCGGATTCGGTGGCTTCGTAGGGAAGATTTCCCACGTACAGCTTGGTGCTCATGAACTACTCCCGCATCTCAAGGGATGCGCGTGATCTGATAACAGGCTCGAGCGGAATGCCCATGACGAAACGCAGGAGAGGCGAGCAGTCTCGGATCTGATGCGGAAGGCCGGAAAGCGCTGCGGTCAGAAAGCAGGTGGCAGTGTAACACGCACTCAGCGCCCGCGGCGGACCTCGTCGATGGCCTCGGTCATCGTTTGATCGGGCTCGTTCCACCACAGCAGGAGAGCCAGAGGTGGAAGGAGACCAAGAGCGGCGACAGCCAGATGGAGTGGCCAGGAAACGCGGGCCGCGATGGCGACCGCGAGCGTGACCACCACCCATGACGCGGCGACGACCATCTTGATTCGCTGAAGTTGCATGGCACGGCAGCATAGCCCGGCGGGTTCTGGAGGCGATGTTCACAATTGAACAGCGCCGTTCCCGGGCTATTTCGCACAGTGAAAGTCGATGCTGATTCGTGCAGCACGACGCTGAGAAGCGCCGCGTTGATCTTCAGCCCGCCGTTGTATTCGATGAAGCCGAGTTTTCGGAACTCGTTCATGAAGAAGTTCACGCGCGACCGCGTCGTTCCGAGCCACACCTCGGTGCTGTGGTACACTGCGCGCAGCTGTCCTGAGCCTCCCGTACTTCGCGGGTTCCTCACCATGGCCTCGAGGAACCCATGACCAGCACCACGATCGTTCCGACCTTACTGAATCATCCGACCCGTGCCTGCCCGAGGTGTGACCGGCGACGCCTTCGTGCGTTGCCAGTGAATGCGTTTGGGGATTTCGCCTGGCACGAATGCGAGGACTGTACGTATCTGTGGGCAGTGCCGCACGGCTGGACTCCGGAGCGGAATGCGTATCTGCCGAGAGTGGCGGAATAGGACGTCATGGTGACACGCCCCGCATCGGTCAACGTGTATGAATTCATCGCGGTCAGCGCGTTGCGTACGCAGCAACTGCTGGCCGGCTGCACGCCACGTCTGCCCGGCGAGCACGCGCCGATGGTGATGGCACAGATGGAGGTCGCAGCCGGGTGCGTGGTCCGTGCGGCCGCCACCAGTGATGCGCCGCGCCAGTGCCGCTGGCAGCGTTAGAGCATCTTGCAGATGCGTGTAGCGCGGATTTTGTGGGGCGAACCCGAAGGGTTCGCGCCACGGAAGTGAAACCGCGCTAGGCGACGGCGTCGGAGGGCCCCGCTATAGAAGGTTCGGCTGCGTTTCGTCTTCCGGCGCTGCGAGTGGCTGGTGCGCCGGGGCGGCGCGCCGGCCGCGCGGGAACTCGATGCCGAGCGTCTTGATCTTGTAGTTCATCACGCGCGGACTGATCGACAGCAGCTCCGCGGCGTCCTTCTGCACCCAGTTCGACATCTTCAGCGCTTCGATCAGTGTCAGCCGCTCGACTTCCTCGAGGGCCACGCCGGTCGGCGGGATCTTGACGATCGACGCGCCTTCGCGCGCGGATCCGGTCGTCGTCGTGTCGCCGAGACGCAGGTCGTCGACGGCGATGTGCGTGCCATCGGCGAGGAGCATCGCCCGTTCGATGGCGTTCTCCAGCTCGCGGATGTTGCCGGGCCAGTGATACCGCATCAGCATCTTCAGCGCGTCCGGCTCCGGCCCCTGGATTTTCTTCTTCAGCTCGCCGGCGAATCTGCGGATGAAGAAGTTGGCCAGCGCCGCGATGTCTTCCTTGCGCTCGCGCAGCGGCGGCATCTCGATGGTCACGACGTTGAGGCGGTAGTAGAGGTCTTCGCGGAACGTCCCGGCGGCAACCATGGCCGACAGATCGCGGTTGGTCGCGGCGATCAGACGCACGTCGACCTTGATCGTGCGCGTGCCGCCCAGGCGCTCGAACTCGTGCTCCTGCAGCACGCGCAGGATCTTCGCCTGCGTGTTCGGGCTCATGTCGCCGATTTCGTCGAGGAACAGCGTGCCGCCGTCCGCCTGCTCGAAGCGGCCGATGCGCTGCTTGTCGGCGCCGGTGAAGGCACCCTTCTCGTGCCCGAACAGCTCGGATTCGAGCAGGTTCTCCTGCAGTGCCGCGCAGTTCACCTTGATGAAATTGCGCGAGGCGCGGTGCGAGTTGTGGTGGATCGCGCCGGCAATCAGCTCCTTGCCCGTGCCGGTCTCGCCGCGGACCAGCACCGTGGTGTTGCTCTTGGCAACCTTGCGCACCACGCTCAGGACCTTCTCGAGCGCGCCGGAGCTGCCGATGATGCGGTCGAAGTCGTAGATGTCGCCCTGCGCGTGACGGAGGTAGTCGATCTGATGCTGCATCTGGCGCATCTCGATCGCCTTGTTGATCTTGACCTCCATCTCCTCGATTTCGAACGGCTTCTGGACGTAGTCGAAGGCGCCCGCCTTCATCGCCTCGACGGCGGTCTGGATCGTCCCGAACGCGGTCATCAGGATGACGGCGCAGGTCGGGTGCAGCTGTTTCGCGGTCTTCAGCACTTCCAGGCCCGTGCTGCCGCCCATCTTCAGATCGCTCACGATCACGTCGAAGTAGCTGTCGTGCAGCTTCTCGATCGCGGTGTTGCCGTTGGCGGCCTCTTCGACGTCGTGGCCGGCCTCGGCGATACCCTGCGCCAGGCCGCGGCGCAGCGAATCGTGGTCATCGGCAATCAGAATGCGACTCATACGGTCCTTATTCCTCGTCCGCGCTCACAGGAAGCGTCAGACGAATGGTCGTTCCCTGTCCCGGCGCCGTTCGAAGGTCCAGCCGGCCGTCGTGCGCGTCAACGATCTTGCGGACGATGGCCAGCCCGAGTCCGGAGCCCTGTGCCTTGGTGGTGAAAAACGGATCGAACACTTTCTCGGAGACGTCCGCCGGCATACCCGGGCCGTCGTCGGTGACCTCGACCAGCACGGCCTCCCGGCCGGCGCCGCCGTCGGCCATCCGCGTGAGCTCGCCGGTGACGACGATCCGTCCCGTGCCGCCCATGGCTTCATAGGCGTTGATGAGCAGGTTGGTGAAGAGCTGCATCAGCTGATGCTGGTCGCCCTGGATCAGCGGCAGGCCCGACGTGAGCCGGACGTCCACGTTGACGGCGCCGCGGCGCGCCTTCGTGTCGGCAAGCGAGATCGCGCCGTGCACGGCCTCGGAGATGGAGGTGCGCTCGACCTGGAGGCGTATCGGCCGCACGAAGTCGAGCACTTCCTGCACGATGGCGTTGGCCATCTTGGCTTCTTTGATGATGTCGGTCAGCAGCGCCTGGGCGTCCGGCGATGCCGGGATCTTGCGGCGCAGCACACCGGCCATCACCTCGATGCCGGCCAGCGGGTTCTTCACCTCGTGCGCGATGACCGCCGCCATCTCGCCGACCGCCGCCAGACGGTCGCGAAGGCGCTCACGTTCCTCGAGCCGCTCGACGCGCGTCAGGTCCTTGAAGAACATCGCCGCGCCAGTCGGTTCGCCCGCGTCGTTGCGCATCAGCGCCAGGGTGTACCCGATGACCTGGTTCTGCGGTTTCAGCCGCATCTCGGCGCGGTTCGGCAGATGGTGCAGTTCGAACGCGGCGGTGAGCGTCCGGATCACCTCCGGATGCGCTTTGACGACCGACGCCGCAGGCTGTCCGATATCCGAGGGCGATGCCGTGATGCCGAACACGCGGTAAGCCTCGTCGTTGATGACGGCCACCCGGCCATCCCGGGTAATCGCCAGGACGCCGTTCCGCATCCCCGTAACGATTTGGCGGAAGAAGGCATCCGGGACGTCGCTGCGCGGAGGCGCAGGGAGACCCGCCGGGCGCGCGGAGGGTTCCTCTTCCTCCGATCCGGAAAACAGGGGGGTGCGGGCTTTTGACAACAGCGGCAACGTCGAGCCCTGCAGGGCAAGCGACATGCCCGAGCTCAACGCTCAGAATTGCAGGTAAATGGGCCGTTTTCGCAGCGGCCTGTGGTCAACATCGGACCACGCGATTACGTTTCTGTAATCTTATCCCGATTTCGTCGCTTGCTGAAGCCCGGGCTTACGATTCGGGTCCGGCGGCGTGCTCCTGGAGCGCCTCCCATTGGCCCATCAGGTCGCCAACCTCCCACATGAGCGCCTGGTGCCGGTCAACGAGGAGTTTCGACGCGTCGCGGTCGTCGTAGAACCCCGGTGCCGACATGGCCGCCTCGAGCTCTTTGACCCTGGCCTCTTTATCGGCAATCCGAGCCTCGAGGTCGGCGATCCGCTTCTGCAGCGCTTCACTCGACCGCCGCTGCTTCTTTCGGTCCGCCTCGATTCGCTTCCGCTCGTCACGGGACAACTCAGGCTTAGAGGCCTTCTTCGTGGCCGTCGCGTCCTTCGCGCTCGTCGCATCCTTCGCGGTCTTCGTGGTTTGGGATTTGGGATTTGGGATTTGGGTTTTGGGATTTTCCTTCTGCGCCTTACTCCACAGGAACTCCGCGTAGGTCCCCGGATAGACGACCGCTTGCCCGTGTCCGATCTCGATGATCTTCGTCGCCAGCTTTTCGACGAAGTAGCGATCGTGCGAGACGATAATCAGGGTGCCGCCGTAGTCCTCGAGCGCCTCGAGGAGCACGTCCTTCGAATCGAGGTCCAGATGGTTGGTCGGCTCGTCGAGCAGCAGCGTGTTCGACGGCCGCAGCAGCATGCGCGCGACCGCGAGCCGCGTGCGCTCGCCGCCCGAGAGCACAGCCGCCTTCTTGTAGACGTCGTCGCCCGAGAACAGAAACCCGCCGAGGATGTTGCGGATGGCCGGCACCATGTCGTTCGGCGACCCGGCCGCGAGCGTCTCGTAGACCGTCAGCGCCGGATCGAGGCGCACCGCTTCGTCCTGCGCGAAGTACTCCATGACGACCTGGTGACCCAGGGTGCGCGTTCCGGCGTCGGGCGGCTCTTCGCCGGACAGCAGGCGCATCAGCGTCGACTTGCCGGCGCCGTTGGGACCGACCAGTGCGATCCGGTCTCCGCGCTCGATGTGCAGGTTCACATCCTTGAACACGGTCAAATCGCCATATGCCTTGCGCGTGTGCTTCACCTCGAAAACGGTCCGGCCGCTCTTCGAGCACTTGGGAAAGGTGAAGTGGATGCGCTTGCGTTCCGGCGGCACCTCGATCGGAACGACCTTTTCGAGCAGCTTGATCCGGCTCTGGACCTGCGCCGCCTTCGTCGCCTGGTAGCGAAAGCGGTCGATGAACATCTTGACGCGCGCCACTTCCTCGTCCTGCTCGCGCTTGGCCTGCCGCAGCCGTTCGAGCATCGCGTCGCGCTGGTCGACGTACTTGCTGTAGTTGCCGACGTAGTCGGTCAGCTTCCGCAGGTTCAGGTCGGTGATGCGCGTCACCACCGTGTCGAGAAAGTAGCGATCGTGCGAGACGAGAATCACCGCGTACGGATACGCGCTGAGATACTCCTCGAGCCAGTTGCGCGCTTCGAGGTCGAGATGGTTGGTGGGTTCGTCCAGCAGCAGGAGATTCGGCCGTCCGAGCAGCAGCTTGGCGAGGGCAATGCGCATCTGCCAGCCGCCCGAAAACGTCTCGCAGGGACGCTCCGCGTCTTCGGGGCTGAAGCCGAGGCCGCGCAGGACCGTCGCGATGCGAAGGTCCATGTTGTAGCCGTCCGACAGGCGGAAGCGATCCTGGAGTTCCGCGTACCGCGAGAGCATTGCCTCGTGCTCCGCTTCCGGCACCGAGGCATCGCCGAGGCGATGCTCGATGTCGTGCATTTCGGCCTTGATGTCGAGGAGCGGCTGAAAGGCGCTGCTGGCTTCCTCGAACACGCTGCGTCCCGAATGGCTCAGCCCGTCCTGCGGCAGGTAGCCGATCGTGAGGTCCGCCGGCCGGACGATAGCGCCGGAGTCGGGTTCGTCGAGCCCGGCGAGCATCTTGAGGAGGGTTGTCTTTCCGGCGCCGTTAGGTCCACACAACCCGACCCGATCGCCGTCGCCGATCTGCCACGTCACATGCTCGAGCAGCGTGCGGTCGCCGAACGATTTGGTCAGGTCGGAAAGCTGGATCACTGATTTCAGTTAAGCACGAAGGGGACGAAGGAAAGCGGATCCTTCGTGTTCTTCGTGGTTAAGGCCGGCTTCAGGCCTCGGGCTGGCCGAGAGCCCTGGCCGCCGCGGCGAGGACTTGCGGAATGCCCACCGGCTTCGTCAGGTAGCCGGCCACGCCAAGGTTCACGGCCTCGATGGCAGCGGACTCAGACGAATACCCGGTGATGATGATGATCGGCAGATGCGGGTTGATCTGTTTGACCTCGCGGATCAGCGTCAGCCCGTCCATGCCCGGCATGCGCAAGTCGGCGATCAGTAGCTTGTAGCCGTCGTTACGGATGCTTTCCAGCGCCGATTTGCCGTCCGAGGTGGTCTCCACGTCGTATTCCGCCAGCGCCAGCGTGCGCGAGAGCAGGTCGCGAATCCCTTCCTCGTCGTCCACGACAAGCACCCGCTGACGGGTGTCTGCCTGCGTATACGAGCCCTCGTGGAGGGGGGCGGTTCGCTGGCCATTCAGCCAGACGTCGAGGTCCACCTTGCGGAAGCGCCACTGCCGTCCGACGCGAACTGCGGGAATCTTTCCAGCCTTTATTAGCCGGTAGACCGTGCGCAGATTGACATGGAGGTATTCCAGGACCTCTTCGGTCGTGAGGAAAACGTCGTCGGGGCGATTCGTGGTCACTAGGATGGCGGGTATTGTACACAATAGTCAGCCTCTTCAACCGTAAACTCCCACCGTTTAACAACTTAAGGCGGTAAGATCGAAATCGACGGCCACCGGCGCTCCCGGGCCGTCTTATCTGCAGCGGCCGCAATTGGTTTCAGACACGCGCTCCGACGAGGAGCTGGTCACCCGCTCGCGCGGCGGGGATGTGGACAGCTTCAATCAGCTCATCCTGCGATGGGAGCGGCCAATCTATGCCCTGGCGTACCGGGTCATCGGACGTGAAGAAGACGCGCGCGACGTCTGCCAGGAGACGTTCCTCCGCGCGTACCGATCGCTCGGGGGGTTCAAGGGGCAGGCGAAGTTCTCGTCCTGGTTGTACCGGATTGCGCTAAACCTATGCCGCGACTGGATCCGCCGTCAGCGGCGGGCGCCGGTCTCGCAGTTCCCCGAGGACGTCGACGTCCTCGAGGCCGCGGCGGCGACAGAGCCGGCCGAGTCGATTGAAGATCTCGTTGCGCGGCGTGAGTTGAGCGCGGTCGTAGAGGAAGCAATGACGTTGCTGCCTGAAGAACAACGGACGGCGATCATCCTGAAGGAGTACCACGGGATGACGTTTCAGGAGATTGCCGATCTTCAGGGATGCCCGTTGAGCACGGTGAAGACCAGGCTGTACCAGGGACTATCGGTACTGCGGCGGCAGTTGGAGCGACAGGGACAGACGGTACCCCAGATGGTGAAAAGAACATGAACGACTTCAACGTATGCGGAAATCACGAGGCGCTCATCGGATATCTCTACGATGAGTGCGAGCCGGCAGAACGCGAGGCGGTAGCCGCCCACGTGGCGCTCTGTGCGTCCTGTGCCGACGAAATCCGTACACTCGGCGACACCCGCGCGCACCTCGTGTCATGGGCGACGCCGGCGCTGCCGCTCGGGTTTCAGCTGACGCGGACGGAGGTCGAGTCACCTGCGAAGGTACTCGAGCACGCCGGGCCTGCCAGCCGTAGCTCGAAGAGCGGAGGCTGGTGGAGCCGGCCGTTGCCGGCGTGGGCACAGGCCGCCGCTGCTGTCGTGATCTTTGCCGCGGGCATGAGCGTGAACATCGTGCGGGTGTCTGACGACGCGCCCGCTGCGGTCGCACAGGCCCCCGCACCTCAGCCTGTCGCGGCGCCGGCTCGAGTTGAAGACATCGCCGTGACGCGTGCGGAGTTTGCACGGCTGGCTGAGCGCCTCCGTGCGATTGAGCACGCGGACGTTCAGCTTGCCTCGCGCACCGGTCGCGAGATCGATCAGGACGAACTGTTCGCGCGTGTGAGCGCGCTCGAGCAGCGGAGCGTTGAAAACGACAGGCGCACGCTTGGTCTGATTAGTACGGTCGCCACGCTCGCGCGAGAGGCTGAGAACCAGCGCGAGGCAACTCGGACCGTCAACGCGATGAGAGAAGACGTGCGGGAGCTGGGCTACGCCTTCCGCACAGTTGCGCCGCAATTGGCGGTGCGGACCGCCCTGACGAGCGGGCGTTAGCGATGACTGCGCACACACAGGGAGTGATGAGGGAAGTGAGAACGACGATGGTTACGCTCAAGACGTTGATTGGTGCAGGCGCAATACTGCTGATCGCGTACGCCCCGGCCGCGGCGCAGGGCGCCCGGGCAGGTGACGCCGATCAGGCTCGGGCCCAGGCTGAGTTGATTCGCTCACGCCAGGCGATGTTCACCATGGAGGCCGTCCTTCAGCGCGCTGTGTTGAGCGGGGCGGAGATGGTGATGGCGCAAGTCCGCACCGTGATGCCGACGGGACGCCCGTGGCTGGCGAATACTCCGCGCGTAGGCGGCGTACGGCTGGACGGCTTCGGGGTGCTCTTCACGGTGCAGGTGCCCGACCTCGATCTGCCGATCCTCTGGGACCTCGTCGTGCGCCCGAATCAGAACCGCGACGCAAACGTCGCGATGATGGTGCAGCAGATGAAAACGCAGCTGCAGAGCATGGCCCCGGGACCAGCGCGCTCACAACTGCTGGATCAGGTGTATCAGCTGGAGATGCAGCTGGCGTCCGGCGCCGCGCGCGGCGAGCGGCGCGGTATCACGGCGGCGTCGATAACGCCGCCGGGCGTCGAGCGGCAGACTGACACGGTTGACTCGAAGGAGAAGGTTGACCCCCGAGTCGTGGAAGATCCGGAAGGGGAATATACCCGCCAGGTAAAGGCCGCGTTGATCGAGGCGATGCTCGTGAACAGCCAGCCGCTCTCGATCGCGCCGGACGAATATCTCGCCGTCGTTGCGACCGACGACGTGCCGATCCGCGTTCCGGGCGATTCGATTGACGCCACCACCTGGGTCATGCGCGTGAAGGGAAGCGTCCTCGCAGCCTTCAGGGCCGGGACCATCACGAAAGAAGAGGCCCAGAAACAGGTCGAGGTCACGGAACAGTAGAAACCCCGGCGGTGTCTCATGGAGTGTCTATGTACAATCACTCCATGAGCCCACACCGCTATCCGGCTCTGCTGCTGTCACTTGCTTGTGTTTTTGTCTTCGCCGGCTGCCGGTCGCGCGAGGTCGAAAAGGTGCTCAAGGTCACCAAGGTCGAGACCGGCTGGTATGACGCCGGCATCGTCGACGGCCAGAACAAGCTCGTGCCGAGCGTCACCTTCCACCTCCAGAACGTCACCGCCGAGCCGATTGAAAGCGTGCAGGTCAACGCCGTTTTCCGCCAAGTGACCGAGGACCTGGCCTGGGGCGACCGGCTGATCAGAGGGGTCGGCTCCGACGGCCTTGCCGGCGGCGCGACCGGCCGCACGCTCGTCGTGCGGAGTCCGCGCGGCTACACCGGCACCCAGCCCCGCTCGGAGATGCTCCAGAACAAGGAGTTCGTGGACGTCAAGGTCGATCTGTTCGCCCGCCACGGCTCGCGCACGTGGGCCAAGATCGGCGAATTTCCGATCGAGCGAAAGCTGCTGGCGGAATAGTACGCACTTCGTGATTAAATCCGCGGGGTGCCAACGACCACGACTAGCGAACCCCACGTCCTCGAGCGCCGCCTCGGACCCTTCGACGCCGCCGCCATCATCGTCGCCAACGTGATCGGCGGGGGCATTCTCTTTCGTTCACCCGCCGTCGCCGCCGCAATCCCGGATGCAACCTGGTTTCTCCTGGCCTGGGCCGGCGGTGGCGTACTGGCGTTCATGGGTGCCCTGGCGTATGCCGAGCTCGCGGCGCTGAGGCCGAAGGCAGGCGGCGAGTACGTGTATCTTCGCGAGGCCTTCGGGCCTCTGGCCGGCTTCCTCACCGGCTGGACCTCGTTCGTCGCCGGTTTCAGCGGCGCCTTGGCCGCCAGCGCGGTCTTTCTGATTGTCACGCTCAATCGTTTCATCCCGGGCGTCGCCAACGACACGCCGCTCCTTGCCATTCCGATTCCCGGCACGTCCAATGCCGTGACGTTCTCGATTCATACGCTCGCCGCCAGCGCCGTCATCATCGTCGCCGCGCTGATTCACATCCGCGGCGTCGGGCCGGGCCGCATCGCGAGCAATGTGCTGACGACGCTCAAGATCGTCTCGCTGGTGGTCTTCATCGCGTTCGGGTTGACGGCCGGGACGGGATCGCCATCGAACATCACCGAAACCGCAGGATCGGTCACCACGACCGGGCTGCTGTTTGCCTTCATCCCGGTCATGTTCACCTACTCGGGATGGAACGCCGCGTCGTACATGGCCGAGGAGATTCGCGACCCGGGCCGCAACGTGCCGCGGGCGCTGTTGATGGGAACCGTCGCGGTGATCGCGGTCTACGTCCTCATCAATGTGCTGTACCTCTACGTCATCCCCATTGGGGAACTCGCCACGCTCGGCGGGAGAAGCATTCTGGACGTCGTTGGCGATCGCCTGCTCGGCGAGCGCGCCGGCGACATCATGGCGATCGTGGCGATCATCAGCCTCGCCGCCGGCATCAACGCGTGGACGTTTGCCGGCCCGCGTGTGTATTTCGCCATGGCGCGCGACAAGACGTTCTTCAAGAGCGCGGCGCGCCTGCACCCGAAGTACAAGACGCCGGCCGCGTCGATCATCGCTCAGGCCATCCTGGCGATCATTCTGGTGCTGACCGGAAGCCTCGACTCAATCGCCAACTACGTCGGGTTCGCGATTACGTTGTTTGCGGGGACAGCGGTGGCGGCCGTGTTCGTGCTCCGGAAGCGCGAACCCAACGCACCGCGGCCGTTCAAGGCTCTCGGCTATCCGTGGACCCCGGCGATCTTTGTGCTGGTGAGCCTGGCGATCGTGCTGAACGCGTTCTATTCGGATCCGCAGGTGAGCGGATGGGGAACGCTGATCATTCTGGCGGGCATTCCGCTTTACTACTTCTTCCGGCAGCGGGCTTAGCCACCACGCACACAAAGAAATAGCCACGAAGGTCTTGGTGTTCTTCGTGGCTAAAACGTCTACGGCCGGTAGGGGATCATGTCCCCCCGGTACTCGATCTTCCGCCCGCCGATGATCCGCACGTCGAACACCAGCGTCTCGTAGCCGGCGGCGACGATTTCGATGGTGTGGGGCCCTTCCTCGATGCGCAGCGCCTGGATGAACCCGTCGAAGTCGTCCACGCGGCCTGCGTAGTAGCCGTCCACGTACACCTCAGCCCACCGCGGCCGGACCTGCAGCCGGATCTCGCCGGTCGGGTACCCGTGACGGTACTGGTAAATCCCCCCACCGTACGCCGGATAGCCCGAGTAGTACGGATAGGAGTAGCTCGAGTAGTACGGATAGGAGTCGTACCAGGAATACGGGTCGTAATAGAAGAAGCCGAGGCCGTACGAACCGTAGCCGTATGGATAGTAGTGACGCGGGTAGTAGTAATAGTTGTTGTAGATGCGCGTCGTCGGACGGCTGTAGACGTACGCGCCGCCAGACGTGCCCGGGCGTGGCGCCGGCTGCACTGTACCGCGCGGAACCGCACGCGCCGTGGCCTGCTCGTCGGCGGTCGGATAACGCCGCGGCTGCGCAACGCGCTGGTTCGCCTGCGGCGCCGGGCTGACGGCCGCGCCCAACGACGTGTCGGAAGACGGAGTTGAAGGCGGTACTTCGATGATGCGCGACGTTGCCCGACGCTGTCCCGGGTTCTGGATTTCACCAGCTTCGCGACGCGTCGCAAATCCACCCGTCCTTGGCGCTGCTGCCGGAGGAGCCTGCTCCGTCTGAGGCTGTTCCGCTCGAGGCTGTTCCATTCGAGGTGACGCCCAACGCTGTACCTGGCTGCCGCCGGACTGCTGACGGGGCGGCGGGGCCTCCTGCCTCGACGGCGGCGGGGCTTCCTGCCGAGGAGAGGCGGAGCGGAATCCACCCGAACGAGGCGCGGGCGCCGGTGCCGGCGCCGCCTGACTGCCCGAGCGCTGTCCACCCCCCGAGCTCTGTCCGCCACCCGAGCTCTGTCCGCCACCCGAACTCTGTCCACCACCCGAACTCTGTCCACCACCCGAGCTTTGACCGCTGCTGCTCCCCTGTGACGAACTTGGCCAACGCTGCCGTGCCTGGCCGGCAAAGGCCAGCGAAGCTGATAGCGTCAGCGCCAATCCGGTGGTCAGTAGTCTGCCAGTCATATAGTTCACCTGAGCAACAGTGTTGCCACGGAACCCCGTACATTTTCCTTAGAAAAGTGACGGATTGCCACAGGCTCGGTTGCGGGGTGTCACCGGGCGCGGGCGCTTCCGCGACGCCCGCCGGGGACAGCTATACTGACCTGTGATTCACGCCACGACCATTCTTGCCGTGCGCCATCAGGAGCGCACGGTGCTCGCCGGAGATGGCCAGGTCACCCTCGGCAATACCGTCGTGAAACAGGGCGCCCGCAAGATTCGGCGCCTGTACAACGAGAGCATTCTGGCGGGTTTCGCCGGTTCAGCCGCCGATTCGTTCGCGCTTTTCTCCCGTTTCGAATCGAAGCTGGAACAGTACCGCGGGAATCTCGAGCGGTCCGCGGTGGAGCTGGCGCGCGACTGGCGGACCGACCGTCTGCTGCGGCGCCTCGAAGCGATGATGATCGTCGCCGACCGTAAGTCGACCTTTCTGCTCTCCGGTACCGGCGACCTCATCGAACCGGACGATGGGATTGTGGCGGTGGGATCGGGAGGGCCGTTTGCAATGGCCGCCGCGAGGGCGCTGGCGAAGCACAGCGCGTTGTCGGCGCGGCAGATCGCCGAGGAGGCGATGAACATCGCCGCCGACATTTGCATTTACACCAACCCTCATCTAACGATCGAAGAATTGTGACGTGGCTATCTTTCTTCCCGAACGCACCGCATCCGCCGCTACCTCGCTGACCCCGCGCGAAGTCGTTGCCGAGCTCGACAAGCACGTCATCGGTCAGGGCAAGGCCAAGCGCGCCGTCGCCATTGCCTTGCGCAACCGCATTCGCCGTCAGCGGCTGCCGGCGGAGATTGCCGAGGAGGTCACGCCGAAAAACATTCTGATGATCGGGCCGACCGGGGTCGGCAAGACCGAGATCGCGCGGCGGCTCGCCCGGCTTGCGCAGTCGCCCTTCATCAAGGTCGAGGCGTCGAAGTTCACCGAGGTGGGCTACGTCGGCCGCGACGTGGAGTCGATGGTTCGCGACCTCGTCGAGCTGGCCGTGGACATGGTGCGCGCCGAGCGGAGCGAGGAAGTCAAGGACAAGGCGCACGAAGCCGCCGAAGAGAGGCTGCTCGACCTGTTGCTGCCGCCACGGCCGCCGGCACCGGGCGCCGAAACGTTCGACGCGCCGAACGTCGTGCGCATCCCGAGCGGATCGACCGATCAGTCCGCGCGCGACCAGGCCAACCGGACGCGGGAACGGATGCGCGATCAGCTGCGCGCCGGCCGCCTCGACGATCGGGTTGTCGAGCTCGACGTCCAGAACGTGACGATGCCGTCGTTCGAGGTCATTGCCGGCGCCTCGGTCGAAGAGATCGGCATGAACCTCAAAGACATGATGGGGAACATGTTCGGCAATCGGTCGAAGACGCGGCGGCTGAAGGTGCCCGATGCGCTGCAGCATCTCATCGCCGAGGAGTCGGCGAAGCTCGTGGACATGGAATCGGTGTCGCGCACCGCGGTGCATCGCGTCGAGCAGGCCGGCATCATCTTCATCGACGAGATCGACAAGATCGCCAGCCGCGACGGCATGGCCGGCGGCGGCCACGGCGGGCCGGACGTCAGCCGCGAGGGGGTGCAGCGCGATATCCTGCCGATCGTCGAGGGCACGACCGTCAACACGAAGCATGGGATGGTCAAGACCGACCATATCCTCTTCATTGCTGCCGGCGCGTTTCACGTGTCGAAGCCGTCCGACCTGATTCCCGAGCTGCAGGGCCGTTTTCCCATCCGCGTCGAGCTCGAGCCGCTGACGCGCGAGGATTTCGTCCGCATCCTCACGGAGCCGCGCAGCGCGCTGGTGAAGCAGTACGTCGCGCTCCTTGGCGCCGACGGCATCGAGCTTTCGTTCACCCCGAAGGCCGTGGAGCGCATCGCCGACTTCGCGGCGCGCGTCAACGACGCCACCGAGAACATCGGCGCCCGCCGCCTGCATACCGTCATGGAGCGGCTGCTCGATCAGATCTCGTTCGAAGGCCCGGATCTGCGGCCGAACGTCGTTGGCATCGACGAGGCGTACGTCGACCGGATGCTGGCCGACATCGCAAAGAACGAGGATCTCTCGAGGTACATCCTTTAGGGGATCAGGGGCCAGGGATCCGGCTCCGCTCCCTGGCCCCTGACCCCCGGTCCCTGTTCCCTATTAAGATTCCCACTCAATGCCGGAGTTCATCTCCCACTACCGAATCGGGACCAAGCTCGGACAGGGTGCGATGGGCGAGGTCTATCGCGCCACCGATACCAAGCTCGGTCGCGACGTGGCGATCAAGATGATCGCTCCCGCGCTGGCGTTGGATCAGTCGCGCCTGGCGAGCTTCACGCGCGAGGCGCAGGTGCTCGCCTCCCTGAACCATCCGAACATCGCAGCCATCTACGGCGTCGAGGACCAGGCGCTGGTGATGGAGCTGGTCGAGGGGCAGACGCTCGCCGAGCGAATCAAGCAGGGGCCGATCGCGCCCGATGAGGCTCTCCGGATCGCCCGGCAGATCGCTGACGGGTTGGCCGCGGCGCACGACCGCGGCATCGTGCACCGCGATCTCAAGCCAGCCAACATCAAGCTCACGCCCGACGGCACCGTGAAGCTGCTCGACTTCGGGCTCGCCAAAGCGGCGGCGGTAGCCGCGGTCGGCACAGACGAGGCGGCGACGGTTGCCCTGAGCATGGTCGGCGCGGACGCCATCGTCGGCACGCCAGGCTACATGGCGCCCGAGCAGGCGCGCGGCCTGCCGCTCGACAGGCGGGCGGACATCTGGGCGTTCGGCGTGATTCTCTACGAGATGCTGACCGGGACCAGGCTATTCACGGGCGAGACGCTGACAGATGTGATGGCGGCCGTCGTGCGTGAAGAACCCGACCTGACCCGCGTTCCCGCCGCGGTGCGCCCTGTCCTGGGACGGTGCCTGGAGAAGGATCCGAAGCGGCGCCTGCGCGACGCCGGCGACGCGTTGCTGCTGTTGGAAACTGCAGGCGAGTCGCCGGCGGTCGAAACGCGGGCCGCGGGCGTCCGCGCCTGGCTGCCCTGGGCAGCCGCGGCCGCCGCCATCGTCGCATTCGGCGCAGTGCTGACGATTCACCTGCGCGAGGCGCCGCCGGCCGTGAGCACGTTGCGGTTCAAGGTGACGCTCCCTGCCGAGGTGACCGTCACGCAATTTGCACCGTTCGTCGTGTCGCCGAACGGACGCATCATCGCTTTTCCGGCAGCGGGAGCCGACGGCGTGACGCGCATCTGGCTGCAGGAGCTCGACGCGCTCGAGCCGCGTCCGCTGCAGGCGACGGAGATTATCGCCGCTCCAGACCTCCTGCGCTGGAGCCCCGACAGCGGGTCCCTTCTGTACTCGCACGATCAGAAGCTGAAACGGGTCGATATTCGCGGCGGTGCGCCTACCGTTCTTGCCAGCGTTCCGGCTGGAGGTGTGCGCGGCTCGGCGTGGCATTCGAACGGAACGATTCTCTTCGGCTCGTTGGAGGGCGTCATGCGTACCGACGAGTCGGGGACAACGCCAGCGCCGGTGACGAAACCGGATCCGGACAAACCGGTCGCTCACGGTGTGTTCGATCTGCTGCCGGACGGACGACGCTTCCTTTACTCAATCGGCGCCACAGCGGGCGAGCGCAACGTGTATGTCGGTTCGGTCGACGCGAAGCCCGAGACTCAGGACATGACGCCGCTGCTGAAGGCCGATTTCGGCGCGCGGTTCATACCGGCCACGGAAGGGTCGAATGACGGTCATCTGCTCTTCCTTCAGCAAGGCGGCACGCTGCTGGCGCAACAGTTCGATGCCGGGTCGCTGAAAACACGCGGCGAACCACGGGCGATTGCCGACAACGTGTTCAATTCGATCGAGCGGGTATTCGGACTCTCGTACTATTCGGCGTCGACAGACACGCTGGTCTATCGGACCGGCACCATCGCCGACCGCCTTGCCAGGCAGCTCGCCTGGATTGGTCGCGACGGCAAGATGGAAGGAACGCTCGCCGAGCTGGGACGGTACAACCAGGTGAAGCTCTCGCCGGATGGAACCAAGGTGGTGACGGGCCGGGTCGAGCTGCAAACAGGCGCGAATCCAGACCTGTGGATCACCGATGTGAAGACCGAGACGAGCACGAAGCTGACGTTCGGCGGCGGCGGGAACAATCAGCCGGTCTGGTCGCCTGACGGGCGATCGGTGGCGTGGGTGGGCCGGCGCGGTGAGGATGCGATCCTGTTTCGGAAGCCCGCGGACGGCAGCGGCGGCGAAGAGGTGCTGTACCGCTACGCGAAGAACACGGTGAACATCCAGATGTCGGACTGGTCGCCTCACCATGGCCAGATGCTTGTGTATGCGCGCGGCGGCGACGTGTTTGCACTGCAAGTCGGGCCCGCGTCGCGCGCCAGCCGCGAGCCGGTGCCGATCGTGCAAACACCGGCAGTGGAATTCGGGGCTTCCGTTTCGCCGGATGGCCGGTGGATCGCGTACCTGTCGAATGAAACGGGCGACCAGGAAGTCTATGTCCAGCCGTTTGAGATCGGTCCCAGTGCCACGACCGCGGCATCCCGTCCGAAATGGCTGGTCTCCCGGGGCAGCGCCGGGATGGTGCGGTGGCGTGAGGACAGCCGCGAGTTGGTCTTCATCGGACCGGACGGCGCGTTGATGTCCGTCGACGTGACCGCCACTCCGGTATTCAAGGCGAGCGCGCCGCGGGTGCTCGGACAATTGCCGCGTTCATTCGTCGTCATGGCCGGCACCACACCAGGGGCGGTGGCCGACGCCACGCCCGATCTGAAGCGCCTGCTTGTCGCCATTCCGTCCGAAGCCGGTCAGCGGCACGAACTGTCGGTCGTGTTGAACTGGCAGAACGCCCGGCGCCCTTGAAAGGGCGCGCTGCCGAGACTGATCAGTCAGAGATCGTGGCGCGGACCTTGTCAGG
>JBOGIQ010000013.1:0-39741 GCA_050742535.1 Vicinamibacterales bacterium
GTTGAGCTCGTGGCTGGCCGGGAAGGCTCCGAGACCGAGGAGCGTGAGCGCCACCGGTGCGTTGATCCGCTCGGCGAACTGCCGGACCTCCGCCATCGCCCCGCTCTGCAGGATGCCCTGTCCGGCGAGGATGACCGGCTTGCGCGCGGCTTTGATCAGGTCAACCGCCTTTGCGAGCTCGTTCTTCGAGACAGCCAGCTTAGGGCGATAGCCCCGCATCGTCACAGGCCGCGGATCCCACGCCCAATCCATCTTGGCCTGCTGCGCGTCCTTGGTGATGTCCACGAGCACCGGACCAGGCCGTCCGGATTTGGCGAGCAGGAAGGCCTCCTTCATCGCCGGCATGATGTCTTCGATGCGCGTGACGAGGTAGCTGTGTTTGGTAATCGGCAGCGTGATCCCAGTGATGTCGGTTTCCTGGAACGCGTCGTAGCCAATCAGCTTGCTCGGCACCTGACCGGTGATGCAGACCATCGGCACCGAGTCCATCATCGCGGTCGCGATGCCGGTGACCAGATTTGTCGCACCAGGCCCCGAAGTCGCAATTGCCACACCGACGCCGCCCCCCGCTCGCGCATAACCGTCGGCCATGTGCGTGGCGCCCTGCTCGTGCCGGACCAGAACGTGTCGAACCGGGTAATCCAGCATGGCGTCGTACGCTGGCAGAATGGCTCCGCCCGGATACCCGAAAACGGTGGTTACCCCTTCATGAACAAGGCATTCCCAGATGATCTGGGCCCCTGTGCGTTGGCTTGGCATGTCGTTCAGTCTGCCCTGTCGAGGTTATATCAGTCAAATTGATAGTCGTTCAGACACGATAAATCGAATTAATCGGTCATATCCCCTGCGGCCGGCTGGACCGATCCTTGAACTAAGCCGGACTACAGGGGGAACCAGATGAAGAATCAATGGATGGCCGTAGCCGTGCTCAGCGCCGCCTTCGCGACGGGCTGTGGCGAAAAATCGGCCGAAAACCCGCAAGATAGCCCGCAACAGGACGGCACGACCGTCGCGGTGCCTCAAGAACCGGGCACACCGGCGAACCTTCAGCCGGCGCCCGCTGACGTGTCCCCGAACAGGGACGCTGTAGGAACGACGAGCCGGCCACGCCCATCGCAGCCGGCCAGGATCGAAACGCGGCCCGCTCCGATCGCGGCTGAAGCGCCGCGCGTGAATGCAGCGCCCGCCCCTCGGCCGGCTCCGGTCGTGCGCTTTGTGACGATTCCAGCCGGCACGGCGCTGCCGCTCGAATTGACGACCGCGGTGTCGAGCGAGACGGCGCAGGTCGAAACGCCGGTGACCGCGCGGCTGCGTCGAGCGGTGATGGTCGAAGGCGAGACCATCCTGCCGGCCGGCACCGTCGTCAACGGCGAAGTGAGCGAAGTCGACCGCGCCGGCCGGGTAAAGGGGCGCTCGCGCCTGGCGTTGCGTTTCACGTCGGTCGTCATCGACGGACGTCGTGAATCGTTGCGCACGAATCCGGTGGCCTTCGAGGGTGAAGCCACCAAGAGCGAGGACGCCACGAAGATCGGCGCCGGCGCCGGCATCGGCGCCGCGATTGGCGGCCTCCTCGGCGGCGGTTCGGGCGCGGCCAAAGGCGCGGCGATTGGTGGTGCCGCCGGAACCGGCGCGGTGCTGGCCACGCGCGGTAAGGACGTTGAGCTCGCGTCTGGATCCGAAGTGACTCCTACGCTCGCGAGCCCGGTGGAAGTCGAAGTTCGGTAGGCTGAGGCCGGGACGGGGGATCAGGGATCAGGGTCCTGGGATCAGGGACCAGTGATACCCTGCTCCCTCGTGCGGCGCGTAATCGCCTTCACGGCGCTGCTGCTCGCGACGATTCCCCGCCCGGCGGCTGCCGAATGGCGGTCGCTCCGTTCCGAACACTTTCAAATCATCGGCGACGTGTCGCAGGGGCAGCTGCGCGACGTTGCCCTGCAGTTCGAGCAGTTCCACGAGGTCGTCACACAGCTGATTCCGTCGGCCCTCCGCGGCGGAAGCCCGCCGGTCGTGGTGATCGTCTTCCCGGATCAGCGGTCGCACGGCCCGTTCATGCCGCGTGTGAACGGACGCACCCTGCCGGTCGCCGGCATGTTCGTCGGCGGTCAGGACGTCAACTACATCACCGTGAGCCTCGAAGCCGGCCACGAGTCGTTCGCGGTTGTCTTCCACGAATACTCGCACCTGCTGCTGAGAGGCGTGTTCGCGAACGCTCCGCTCTGGTTCAACGAAGGGCTGGCGGAGTACTACAGCACGTTCGAGGTCGTCAATGGCGGACGAACGGCGCGGATTGGCAAGCCGATCGCCCGGCACGTGCAATTGCTGCGCGAGCGGCGCATGCCGCTCTCACAGCTCTTTTCGATCAGTCACGGGTCGAAGGAGTACACCACCGAGGGTCTGCAGCGAAGCCTGCTGTACGCACAGTCGTGGGCCGTCGTCCACCATGCCCTGCACGGCGAGACGCGCCGGCGCGAACAGCTGATTGGGTTCGCACAACGTCTCGGGGCGGGCGGCGGTCTCGAAGACAGTCTGCGCGCGACCTATGCACTGCCGTTGGACCAGCTCGATGGCGAGGTGCAGGCATACGTACGAAGGCAGATCTATCAGCACCTCGAGGTTGATTTCACCAAGAGCCTGGTCACCAAGGTGACGGGAAACGCCGTACGACTTGCGGACGCGGAAGTGGACGCCTGGCTTGGCGACTTTCTCGTCCATCAGCGGCAGCGTGACAGTGAGGCCGAAGCGCTGCTGGCCAAAAGTCTCAAGGCACGTCCGGACCTGGCGCAGGCTCATGCCGCGCTTGGTCTGCTCCGCTGGCGACAGGAGAAATACGAGGAGGCCCTGCCCTATCTGGCGAAGGCGTCGGCGGCCAGTTCGTCGAACGAAGTCGCACACTTCACCTACGCCTTTGCGCTGGCAACCGGTGAAGCGCGCGATTCGGCACGCCTCGCCGACGCCGCGTCGGCGCTCGAGAAAGCCATCTCTCTGCGCCCGGGTTATCCGGCGGCGCAGCGTCTACTCGGCTACGTCTACCTGCAGCGCGACGAGTATGCGAAGGTCCGCGATCTGCTCGGCCCGATGGTGAAGATCTCGCCGGGCGATCACGATGCGGCCTTGCTTCTGGCGGCCGGGCTTCTCGGTCTGAACGACATGGCCGGCGCGCGCGCGCTGCTGGGGCCCATCGTTGCCGCGTCGCCCGACGAAGAGGCGCGGCGTCAGGCGCGTACGTTGCTCGGGCAGATCGCGACCGTTCAGAACAGCTCACAGGCAGGAAGCAGCCGTCCCTCTCTAGCCGCGCCCAGTCTCGAGCAGAGGACGGAGTCAACGGCAACCGGTGCACGCTCGTCGTCGCAGCCGTCAGTTATCCTCCCGCTTCGACCGCTGCAGCCCGGGGAGCAGCGGACCTACGGAATCTTCCAAGCCATCGAGTGTTCCGAGAAGGGCGTGGTGCTGGTCCTTCAAGGGCCAACGGGCACCGTTCGCGCCAGCGCGGCGAGCTTCCCCTCGGTCGAATTCACCACCTTTCGATCGCAAACGAGCGGAAGCGTTTCGTGCGGCCCTCAGCCCGCAGTTCCTGCCCTGCTGACCTGGCGAAGCGAAGCGGATTCCACCGTCGCCATGGCGATCGAGCTGCTGCCGGACGGATATGTTCCGTAAACGGCACCTGCCTCGAGGCCGCGAGCGAGCGTAAACGCCGCAATCGCCATCACCATGTCGCGCACCGCGACATCGAAATATCCGCCGATCGCGAGGTTCACCGCCACCAGCAGGAGCCAGGTACTGGCGACGTACGCCCCCAGCTTCGGCGCGAGACCGAGGATCGTCGCACCCACCGCAATCTCAACGACGCCAACCACCGCCATGAACGCCGGCACGGAAACCGGCAGGACGGCTGACGACGCGGGGCTGACGTAACTGCCCCAGTCCGCCAGCAGATTGAAGAATTTATCGAGACCGGCAACCGTTGCGGTCAGTCCGAGCGCCAGCTGAAGAGCCCGGAAGGATACATTGAGCGGCTTGTTCATTGATTACACCCTCCACAGGAATGGAGTCGGGACCCGCGGTCCGGGTGACACCGAGGTCGTTGTCACCTTTTGCCGGCTTGTTACTCTGTAGAAGCGATGGCCCCTGTTTCCCCTGCTGCCGCTGCCCCGCTCGTGGCGCCGTTCGCGTCGCTGTCCGACGAGGAGGTCGTGGCGCGTGTGATCGGCGGCGAAACTGCCCTGTTCGAGATCCTCATGCGGCGTCACAACGAGCGGATCTACCGCGCGGCTCGCGCCATCCTGCGCGATGACAGCGAAACGGAAGACGTCATGCAGCAGGCATATGTGAACGCATACACGCACCTGCGGCAGTTCGACGGCCGGGCGCAGTTTGCGACGTGGCTGACGAAGATCGCCGTGCACGAAGCGCTGGCGCGCGTGCGGCGCCGCGGCCGCTGCGAGCCGCTCGAGGATTCGTTCGTGGAGACCCTGATGCCGATCCAGCCCAGCCCTGATCCCGAGCGGCAGGCGTTTGCGCGTGAGCTCGGGGCTCTGCTCGAGTCGGCCGTGGACCGGCTGGGCGACGGATACCGTGAGGTGTTCGTCCTCCGCCAGGTCGAGGGGCTCAGCACGTCAGAGACGGCACAGGCCCTGGATGTCAGCGAGGATGTCGTGAAAACACGGCTTTCACGCGCGCGCGCCGCGCTCCAGCGGGACCTGCTCGATCACGCCGGTGCGGCCGCCGCCAGCGCCTTCACGTTCGGCCTCGCCCGCTGCGACCGTGTCGTCGCTGCGGTGATGGCGCGAATCTCCACGATCGACGTTCGCCAGGGGTGATACTCTGCCGCACGGCCGTGCGGTGCATTCTTCTTCTCGCGGCGTCGATAGTTGCGTTCACCCCGGTCGCTGCAGCGGCCGAGTGGCTCGCGCTCCGTACCAAGCACCATCAGGTCGCCGGCAACGTGTCGGCGAGAGACTTGAAGGACGTCGCGCTTCGGGTCGAGCAGTTCCGTGAGGTCATCGCGACGCTCAATCAGGCCACCATCGAGGCAGCACAGATCGAGGCAAAACAGGGTGTCTCGGCGATCGTGCTGGCCTTTCCCGACGAGCGTTCCTACCGGCCGTTCATGCCGATGGCGAACGGGCGCCGGGTGCCCGTCGGCGGTCTGTTCGTTGCCGGTCCCAGAGGGACCTACATCACGCTGAACCTCGACGCCGGCGACGACGCGTATCGCGGCATCTACCACGAGTACTCGCACTACCTGCTGCGCAACGTCTTCGGTGCCGCGCCGCTGTGGTTCAACGAAGGCCTCGCCGAGTACTACAGCACGCTGGAGGTGTCGAGCGACGGCCGCCGCGCCGTGATCGGCAAACCGGTCCCGCAGCACGTCGAGCTGCTTCGCGAGCGTCGTCTCCCGCTGGCGACGCTGTTATCGATCACCGCGGCATCGCCGATCTATTCGAGCGATACGCCGGAGCGCTCCGTGATGTACGCGCAGTCGTGGGCGATGGTCCACCATGCCCTCCATGCCCAACCGCGCCGCCGCGACGCGCTCATCGACCTGGCGTTCAAGCTGGCCGCGGGCATGACGCCCGAGCAGGCCGTCCTCGAGGCGTACGGCATGACGATCCCTGACCTCGAACGCGAGGTGCAGGCCTACACCCGCCGCGAGATTTATCAGGCAACCAGCTTCGAATTCAAAGACGCGATCACCACGACGCTGGGTCGTAATCCGATGCCGGCCGACGAAGGGGAGGTCGAGGCGTGGCTCGGCGGGGTGCAGATGACGATCGGGCGCCCGGAGGAAGGAGCGGTGCGCCTGGAGAAGGCGCTCAAGACGAGACCCGACGTCGTCGCCGCCTTGTCGCGGTCGAACTACCAGCTCAGGGTTCCCGGCCGTGTCGCCGTGCTCGCCACCATGCGTGCGTTTCTCAATCAAGGCGAATACGCGGCGGTCCGCGGTGCGCTGACGCCAATGGTCAGGGCGAACCCGGCCGATCACGAAGCCGCGCTGATGCTGGCGGAAGCGCTGCTCCGCCTCGACGATCCAGACGGCGCGCGGGCGCTCCTCGGTCCCGTGCTCGCGGGCGGAACCGACGTCCGCAAGGAGCAGGCACGCGCCCTGCTCGGCGAGCTGGCTGAGGTGCGCGAGCGGCTTGGCAACCCTCCCGCCGCGCCTCCTGCCGACGCGCAGAGGGGCAGCTCCGCACGCACGCCGGACCCTCAGCCGCCGCCGGTGGCGAAGAATCAAGGATTGATTCTGCAGCTGCGGAATGTGCAACCAGGCGAGCAACGCATTCAGGGAACCATCCAGGGAATCGAATGCACCCGCAGCGGGGTCGTGGTTGTGATCGGTACGCCGCAGGGCGCAACGCGGGCGTCGGCGCCGAGCCTGGCGTCGATCATGTTCGTGACGTTCCGATCGCAGACCGGCGGCGCCATTTCGTGTGGTGCGCAGGTCCCGGCGCCGGCACTGCTGACGACGCGGCGAGAGGGGACGCGCACGATTGCGGTCGCCCTGGAGCTGCTGCCGGACGGATACGAGCCCTAGCCCGACGCTGATTCGCAAATATTCGCATGGGGCGGTTTCTTCTCCTCGCGGCGTCCATCCTCCTCGGTGCCCCGCTCCCAGCGGCCGCCGAATGGCGTGAGGTGCGCACCGATCACTTTCGCGTCATCGGCGACGTGCCACCGGCCCGGCTGCGCGACGTCGCACTCCGATTCGAGCAGTTCCGCGGCGTTGTCACGCAGCTGCTGCCGGACGCCGTGCCCGCCGCAAGCGCGCCAGTCGTGGTCATCGTCTTCCCGGATGCTCAGTCGTATCGTCCATTCATGCCGATCGTCAACGCGCGCACCGTGCCGGTTGACGGTTTTTTCGTCGACGGCGCGGACGTCAACTACATCACGATGAACGTCGAGGCCGGCGAACGCGCGTTCCCGATCGTCTTCCATGAGTTCTCCCACTACCTCCTCAACAACGCGTTCCCGCGCACGCCGTTGTGGTTCCATGAAGGACTCGCCGAGTACTTCAGCACGATGGAGGTGACGGCTGGCGGGCAGCGGGTCGTCGTCGGCAAACCGGTTGCACGGCATGTCGAGCTGCTGCGGAAGCGCCGCCTGAGCCTGCCGCAGCTGTTTGCGATCGACCGGACCTCGAAGCAGTACACACAGGATGGTCCCGAGCGCGACCTGTTGTACGCGCAGTCCTGGGCGGTCGTGCACCACGCCCGGCACGCCGAACCGGCACGATTCGAGGCGCTCGTGTGGCTGGCGCGCCGGCTGGCTGATGGTGAGAGCGCCGACGGCAGCGTCCGTGGAACGTATGCGATGCCGCTCGACAGGCTGGACGCCGATATCCGGGCCCACGTACCCAGGGCCGGCTCCGACGAGATCACCTTGCGCAGCGCGGTGATCACGCGCGTCGCCGCCGAGGCAACCGCGATCGACGCCGCGGAAACCGACGCGTGGCTCGCCGACCTGCTCGCGCATTTGCAGCGAGGCCCCGAGGCGATACCGCGGTTGGAAAGGGCGCTGCAGGTGCGTGGCGATTTGCCGCGTGCGCTCGCCACGCTCGGGGTCCTTCGGATTCGAATGGGAAACCGGCCGCAAGGCCTGTCGCTGCTCGAACGAGCGGCCGCAGCGGGTCCGGATATCGAGACGGTGCAGTTCGAGTACGGTTGGGCGCTGGCGACAGACCCTGCGCTTGACGCCTCGAAAATCGAGCGTGCCCGTGCGGCGCTCGAACGTGCGCTCGTCCTTCGCCCGGGCTACCCGGCGGCCATCCAGATGCTGGCAGCGGTGTACGGCCGTACGGGCGACTTTGTACGGATGCGGGAGCTGTTGACGCCGCTGGTCAAAGCCGTTCCGGACAACCAGGACGCCGCGCTCCAGCTCGCGGCGGCGATGCTCGCGCTTGGCGAAGTGCCGCCCGCCCGCGCGCTGCTCGGTCCGATTCTCGCGCGTCCGCACGATGCAGAAATGCGGGCACGCGCGCGGACGCTGCTCGCGCAGATCTCGAAGCTGCAGCAGCAGCCGTGACGTGGAGTCCGGCTTCAGCCGGATAACCGTGCGTAGAGTCCGGCGTCAGCCGGATAACCGTCAGGGCTGCGCCGGCTTGTCCTCGGCTGCCGGCCCGACCGCGGCTTCCGCCGCCTGAAAACCGATCTTCGAGTGCGTGCCGTCGCAGAAGGGCTTCTTCGTGGACGCGCCGCAGCGGCATAACGCGACAGGCCGCCGGTCGCTCCGATATTCCTGCCCGTTCCAGTCGACGACGCGCACCTCGTCACCCTCGATCACATATGGGCCATTCTGCCGCAAGCGAATCGTAGTCACCGTTCCCCCAATCAAAACTCGCCAGGATGCCGGCCGATGGCAATGATGCTGCACGCGAAGACGACGTTCATCTTCCGCCGCCGTGCCTCCGCCATCACCGCATCGTCTTCGGCGCCCGGGTTGATCCAGACTTCGGGAATCCCTTTTCGCGCGAACTCGTCGAGCAGGCGCAGGGTCACGTCCGGCTGGACATACACCGTGGCCATGTCGATCGGCTCGGCCACGTCGAGCACGGAGGCGTAGGTCTTGAGGCCTTCGACTTCTGATTCGTTGGGGTTGATCGGCAGCACGCGATAGCCCTGCGCCGCGAACGCCCGCAGCGCCTTGTTGCCGAATTTCGAACGGTGGCGAGAGGCGCCGACAACTGCGACGGTTTTCGACATGTTCAGGCAACACCTTCGGAAGGAGTGATGAAAATGCGATAGGATTCGGCCCGATTCGTGTCTCTCACTCCCGGCACACGGCTAGGCCCCTACGAAGTCGTCGCCCCCATCGGCGCGGGCGGTATGGGGGAAGTGTACCGCGCCCGCGACACGCGGCTGCATCGCGATGTGGCGCTGAAAATCCTGCCAGACGTCTTCGCGCTGAATCCCGATCGGGTGGCGCGGCTCGAGCGTGAGGCACAGGTCCTCGCCGCGCTCAATCATTCGAACATCGCCAGCATCTTCGGGTTCGAGCAGGCGGGCGGTATCTCGGCCCTCGCGCTCGAAATGGTCGAAGGGCCGACCCTCGCCGAACGCATCGCGGACGCACCGCTGTCCGTCGAAGAGGCCCTGCTCATCGCGCGGCAGATTGCCGCGGCACTGGAAGCCGCGCACGAGTCCGGCATCATCCATCGCGACCTCAAGCCTGCCAACATCAAGGTCCGTCCGGACGGCACGGTGAAGGTGCTCGACTTCGGCCTGGCCAAGGCTGTCGACAGCGGCGCGAGCGGATCGGGTTCCGCCTCGATGTCGCCAACGCTGACGACGCCGGCCGTCACCGGCGTCGGTACGATCATGGGTACAGCCGCGTACATGGCCCCGGAACAGGCCCGCGGTCGCGCCGTGGACAAGCGCGCGGACATCTGGGCGTTCGGCTGCGTGCTGTTCGAGATGCTGACCGGCAGGCGCGCGTTCGAGGGCGGCGACGTGACCGATGTGCTCGCCTCCGTCATCAAGACGGATCCCGAATGGGAGGCGCTGCCGCCGGATCTGCCCGCCGCCGTGCGGATGACGATTCGGCACTGCCTCATGAAGGACCCGGCGCACCGCATCCGCGACATCGGCGACACGCGACTCGCCTTGAGCGGCGCGTTCAACACCGAGACGCCCGTGCCGACCGTGTCGCAGGTGATTGTCCCTCGTCGATCGGCGCGAACGGCCGCCACCGTCGCGATCGCGGCCGTGACGGCCGCCGCACTTGCAGCCGTCGTGACATTGCTGCTCACCAGGCCCGCGCCGCCCCCTGTCGATCGCATGGCGATCCTGCATTCCGACCCCAGCGCGCGGTTTGGCGGCGCGGCAGGCACTGACGTCGTCGTGACTCCGGACGGCCGCCATGTCGCCTACACCGCCGGTACCCAAGGGGACGTGCGCCTGTATCTCCGGGCGCTCGATCAGCTTGCGCCTGCTCCCATCGCGGCCAATATCAGGAACCCCCTCCATCTCATGATGTCGCCCGACGGCCAGTGGATTGGCTTCGGTGATCCGACCGAACAAATGATCAAGAAGGTCTCGATCAACGGCGGGCCACCACTTCAGATCGCCAGCCTGCCGACCGGTGCAGGATATGTTGGCGCGGCATGGTCGCCCGACGACTCGATCATCTTCGGGACTTCTGCCGCCGGACTGATGCGGGTCTCGCCTGGCGGCACACCCGACGCGCTCACCAAAGCCGACCAGGCCAACGGCGAGCTCGCGCACCGTTTTCCGTACTTGCTGCCGGGCGGCCGCGCGCTTCTGTTCACGATCTTTCCAAGCGACGGCCAGCCGGACAACATGCAGATTGCACTGCTCGACCTGCGCTCCCGCGCGCACCGTGTGATCGTCCGCGGCGGCGGATTCCCGGTTTACGTAGAGTCGGGACACATCGTCTACGGCAACGCCGGAACGCTGCGCGCCGTGCGCTTCGATCTCGATCGGCTTGAGGCGCGGGGTAATCCCGTCGCGGTGGTGGAAGGCATCATCACGAAGTCCGGTGGTGCCGCCAGCTTCGCCGTCAGCGCAAACGGCACGCTGACCTACGTTGCAGGTGCGGCGGCGACCGCCAGGCGAACCGTCGTCTGGGTAGACAGGCAGGGGCGCGAGGAAGAAACGAACGTCCCGCCTCGCGCCTACGCGTACGCCCGGCTCTCGCCGGACGGCGGCCGTGTTGCGCTGGACATCCGCGACGACCAGAACGATATCTGGACGTGGGACCTGACGCGAAAGACGCTGACCCGGCTGACGTTCAACCCAGGCATTAATCGCGCTCCCGTATGGACGCCCGACGGGACGCGGATCGCGTTTTCGATGGCGGGGATAGGCGCTGAGCCCGTGTTCATCCAGGCGGCCGACGGAAGCGGGACCCCAACACGCGTCACGCCGGACAAGGGGACCTTCATGCCAGTGTCCTTCACTCCGGACGGCAAGCGGCTGCTGCTGCATCCGTCAGCCGCGGCGCCCTACGACCTTCAGATCGTGGACACCGAGGCGAAGACCGCGCCAACGCCGCTGCTCGCCGAGCCCCACTCCGAGTCGAATGGCGTGGTGTCGCCGGACGGCCGCTGGCTCGCCTATCAGTCGAACGAATCCGGCCGCGACGAGATCTACGTCCGCCCCTTCCCGAACGTGAACTCCGGACGATGGCAGGTGTCGGCCGATGGCGGCACGCGACCGCTGTGGAGCCGCGATGGTCGCGAGCTGTTCTATTACCTGCCTCCCGGCGTGATCATGGCAGCGCCGATCGGGCCAGGCAGCTCGTTCACGCCGGGAACGCCAACCGTTGTCCTTAAAGGCACGTACCTCTCGCCGCAGACGGGCCGGATGTACGACGTGTCGCCCGACGGCCGCCGGTTCCTGCTGATCAAGGAGTCGCGCGGCGAAGGCGCCGCGCCGCCGCCGCCTCAGCTCATCGTCGTCCAGCACTGGCTCGAGGAGTTGAAGCGGCTCGTGCCGTAAGGTTGCTTTTCCAGCGGCCAACTCGCCGCTACGAGAAGATCTTGCCCGGGTTCAGGATGCCGTGCGGGTCGAATGCGTGTTTGACCCGCCTGAGCAGATCGATCTGAGCGGCGTCCAGCTCGAGCGCCAGGTAGGGGGCCTTGGCGAAGCCGATGCCGTGCTCGCCGCTGATCGAGCCTTCGAGCGCCACGACGCGCTCGAACAGGACGCGCTCGGCCTGCTTGGCCCTGGCCATTTCGCCGGCGTCATCACGATGAATCATCAGATTCACGTGGATGTTGCCGTCCCCCGCGTGGCCGAAGCAGGCGATGCGCAAATCGAAGCGGCGCCTGAGTTCGTCCACGACGTTGAAGAGCTGCGGGATGCGTCCGCGCGGAACGACCACGTCGTGGTTGATCTTCAGGAGGCCGGTGGCTCTCAGCGCCAGCGACACCTGCCGCCGGATCGTCCAGAGCTCCTCGCGTTCCCACTCGCTCGCCGAGTGCTTCACGTCGACGGCACCAGCCGCGGCACAGGCGCGCGCCACGCGCTCGATCTCCTCGGCAGCCGCCGCCGGTGTGCCGTCGCACTCGACGATCAGCAGCGCGTCGCCTGCGGCGACAGGCTTCCCCACGTACTGTTCGGCCGCGCGCAGGCAGTCGGCATCGATCAGCTCGATCGACGCGGGGACCACGCGCTCGTTGAGCAACGCCGTGACCGCGTCGACCGCGCCGGTGACGCGTTGAAACGAGGCGGCCAGCGTCGCGCGTGCCGGCGGCCTGGGGATCAGTCGGAGCGTGATCTTCGTGATGATCGCCAGCGTGCCTTCCGACCCGACCAGCAGCTGCGTCAGGTCGTAGCCGACGACGTTCTTCACGGCCTTGGAGCCGGTGTGAATGACCTCGCCACCCGGCAGGACAGCCTCCAGCGCCAGGACGTACCGCTTGGTCGTGCCATATTTGAACGCCCGTGGACCGCCGGCGCACTCGGCGACATTGCCACCGATGGACGAGGTCTCCAGGCTCGCGGGATCCGGCGGATAGAAGAGCCCGACGGTCTCGACAGCACGCTGGAGATCGCCGGTGATGACGTTCGGCTCGACGACCGCCAGGAGATTCACTTCGTCGATCTCGAGGATGCGACTGAGACGCTCCATCGAGAGCACGACGCCGCCGCGCGTCGGCACGGCGCCGCCGGTGTAGCCGGTGCCCGCGCCCCGTACGACGAGCGGGACGCGGTGCTCGTGACAGAGACGCGCGACTGTGGAGATTTCTTCGGTGCCGTTCGGGAGAACGACGAGATCCGGAAGCGCGCCGATGCCCAGCGCATCGGCGGCGTAGGGTTCGAGGTTCCGCGGTTCGTCGAGAACGCGCTCACCCAGCGTGTCCCGGAGCTGCTGTACGAAGCCTTCAGGAAGCCGATGCGTCGTCAGCGTGCGCTCGCCTTTGCCGGCTGCAGCGACTCGGCGAACCGCAGCAGCCGGTCGGCCCCTTCGCGCAGGCGTTCCATCGAGGTCGCATACGAGATGCGCAGGTACCCGGGCGCCTCGAATGCTTCGCCAGGCGTCACGACTACGTGCTCCTTTTCGAGCAGCTGCTGCGCGAAGTCGAGCGACGTGCTGACCGTATCCGTGAGCAGCCCGTTGATGTTCGGGAACAGATAGAACGCTCCCTTCGGCTTCACGCACTGAATCGCGGAGTTCGCGGTCAGCCAGCCGTGGAAGCTGTCCCGGCGGCGGCGGAACTCGTCGCGCATTGCCGCAACCGGTTCCTGCGACCCGCTGAGCGCCACCACGAGCGCCTTTTGCGTCACGGACGTGATGTTCGACGTGGTCTGGCCCTGAATCGTGTTGAACATCTTCGTCAGCGCCGCGGGGGCGATGGTCCACCCCGCCCGCCACCCGGTCATCGCGTACGCCTTCGAGGCGGAGCATGCCAGTACGGTCTTGTCCCGATGACGATCGAACAGCACCTTCGGCAGGTTGTGCGGCACGTCCTCGTAGATCAGGTGTTCGTAGCAGAGGTCGACAATGATCCAGATGCCGCGCTTCGCGGCCGTCTCGGCAATCGCGGCGACGGCCGATTCGTCGATCAGCGCGCCCGTTGGATTACCGGGCGAGTTCAGGATGATCGCCTTCGTCTTCGCGGTAATCGCCGCCAGCACCTTGTCCGCGTGCACCGCAAACGAGTCCTGCCAGCTGGTCTGCACGACGACCGGCGTCGCCTCGACGAGCTTCACCTGTTCGGGAATCGTCGGCCAGAAGGGCGCATGCGTGATGACCTCATCGCCCTTGTTCAGCAGCGCGAGCGCCGTGTTGAAGAGCGCCTGTTTGCCGCCGAACGTCGCCAGGACCTCAGCGGGCGTGACGCTGACTCCGTAGTCCGCCTTGTAGCGCGCGCAGATCGCGTCCCGCAGTTCCGGAATGCCGGCCACCGCCGTGTACCGGGTGAAGTCCTTGTCGAGCGCGTCCTTCGCCGCCGCCTTGATGTGCTCCGGCGTGGGGAAATCCGGCTCGCCCACGCTGAAGTCCACCACGTCGTGCCCGGCGCGGCGGAGCCGCTCGGCTTCGGCCGCCACTTTCATCGTGGCCGATTCGGAGACCTGCGCTAACCGTTCTGCGAACATTACCCTGACTCTCCTCGGGCTTCCGCCCGTGCTGTTCCCTAGGCTTCCGCCCCTGCTCCCTGTTTCTTCCGCATCCACTCTTCGACGATTGGCGGCACGAGGCCGCGGACTTCCCCACCGAGGCTGAAGACCTCTTTGATCAGCCGCGAGCTCAGATATGTGTATTGCTCGGCCGGCATCATGAACACCGTTTCGAGCGTCGGCTCGAGGTGGCGGTTCATCAAGGCCATCTGAAACTCGTACTCGAAGTCCGAGACCGCTCGAAGGCCACGCACGATCGCGCTGGCCCGCTTGCGCCGGGCGTAGTCGACGAGGAGCCCGCCGAAGGTGTCGACCTCGACGTTCGGATACTCGCGGAACACCTGGCGAATGATCTCGACGCGCTCTGGCGGCGTGAACAGCGGGTTCTTCTCCGGATTCACGAGCACGGCGATCAGCACCCGCTCGAACAGATGGGCGCTGCGCAGCACGATGTCGACGTGCCCGTTGGTCAGCGGGTCGAATGACCCGGGGAAAAGAGCCAGCCGCCCTGTCGGCGGATCCGTGCGTTCGAATGGCATCTGAGATCTTGATTCTAAGCTGATGGCACCCCTGAAGGGGTGCCCTACGAGGCGGAAAGGTGCCCTACGAGTCCGTCCGGGTGAAAAAGGTCAGCGTGCTGTCGCCGGACTTCACATCACGCACGCGCGTCAACGCGGCCGGCACCGCCGGCTCGCGGCGTGTGGCACGCTCCAGGACAACGAGGCCTCCTGGCGTCAGCGCCCCGGCGGCGGCTTCGAGCGCCTCGGAGCTGTCGTGGCCGTACGGCGGGTCGAGCCAGATCACGTCAAACGCTGCAGTGTGCCTCCGCAGCACCGTCGCGACGTCGCCGGTCTCGATCGTCACGTCCGCCGACGCGCCGCAGGCGTTGATATTGGCTGCGGTCAGGGCGGCCGCACGGCGATCGTTATCGACGAACGTGACGTGAGCAGCACCCCTGCTGAGCGCTTCGATGCCGACGGCTCCCGTTCCGGCGAAGCCATCGACGACTCGCGCGCCCTCGATGCGCGCCGCGAGGATGTTGAACAGCGTCTCGCGGAGCTTGTCCGAGGTTGGACGCAGTCCTTCCCAGGTTGGAGGTTTCAGCCTGCGGCCCTTCCAGCGCCCGGCGATCACGCGCATCCTGTTCAGCCCACCTCGATCAGCCCGAACTGATCCTGCCAGCGCTCCTGCACGAACGACATCAACGCGGGGGTGAGAGCGCCGGACTCGACCAGGTGCCGCGCTTCGCGGTGCGCGTCCTCCATGAGGTCGCGGTCGCGAACCAGGTCGCCGGTGCGGAGCTTGGGCATCCCCGACTGCCGCGTCCCGAAGAAGTCACCCGGGCCGCGCAGCTCGAGATCCCGTTCTGCGATGACGAACCCGTCGCTCGTATCGGACATAGCTTTCAGCCGCTCCCTCGCGTCGTCCGTCCATGGCGCCTGGTACAGCAGAATGCAGTGCGATTCCCACGGTCCGCGGCCGACGCGTCCGCGCAGCTGATGGAGCTGGGAGAGACCGAAGCGTTCGGCGTGCTCGACGACCATGATGGACGCGTTCGGCACGTCCACCCCCACCTCGACGACGGTCGTCGAGACGAGGATGTGCAGCTGCCCCTTCGCGAACGCGTGCATCACGCGCTCCTTCGCCTCGTCTTTCATGCGCCCATGCAGCAGCGCCACGCGATACGCGGGAAACACTTCCGCCTGCAGGTGGTCCGCCATTTCGGTGGCGGACTTGAGGTCGATCTTCTCGGACTCCTCGATCAGCGGATAGATGATGTACGCCTGGCGGCCGGCGTCGAGCTGCTCGCGAATGAGCTGATAGATCTCGTCGCGCCGCGATTCCGGCTTGACCCAGGTGCGAACCGGCTTGCGGCCCGGCGGCAGGTCCGTAATCTTCGACACATCCAGCTCGCTGTAGTCGGTCAGCGCCAGCGTTCGCGGGATTGGCGTCGCCGTCATCAGGAGCACGTCCGGACGCAGCCCCTTGGCGCGCAGCGCCGCGCGCTGCGCCACGCCGAATCGATGCTGCTCGTCGATGACCACCAGTCCGAGCTTGTGGAATTTGATCTTCTCCTGCACCAGCGCATGGGTGCCGACGACCAGATGGGTGGTGCCGCGTTCGATGTGCGACAGCAGCGTGTGCTTGTGCAGTCCGGGAGTGCTGCCGGTCAGCAGATCCACGCGGAAGCGCGACGGGGCCAGCAGCCGCGCGATGTTGCCGTAGTGCTGGGCCGCCAGGATCTCCGTCGGCGCCATGAACGCCACCTGCAGGCCGTTCTCCATCGCCACGATTGCCGCCAGCAGCGCGACGATCGTCTTGCCGGCACCGACGTCGCCCTGCAGCAGCCGATGCATCGGCGGCGGGCGGAGCATGTCGTCGACGATCTCCTTGAGCGAGCTTTTCTGTCCCGCCGTCAGCTTGAACGGCAGCACCGCAGCGGCCGAGGCGCGGATCCGGTCGTCCACCTTCGGCACAAACGGCTTCAGCTCGATGCTCCCGGCCTGCCGCCGCCACGCGTGCCCCAACTGGTAGAGGAAGAACTCTTCGAAGATCAACCGGCGCTGCGCCGGCGTGCGGAACGCGTTCAGCGTGGCGACCGATTCTTCGTTCGGCGGAAAATGTGCGGCGTCGAGCGCGACGCGGCGCGGCGCAAGGGCCGCGCGCCGGCGCAGTTCCTCGGGTAGCGCATCTGGTATTTCCTGCGGGAGAAGGTCGAGCGCCAGCCGGACGAGCCGCCGCTGCATGTTCGGCGTCACGGTGCCGCTCTTCTCGTAGAACGGCACGATCCGGCCGGTGTGAATGCTGCCGAGCGAATCTCCGGCGCCGTCACCGGACACGATCTCGTATTCGGGATTCATGAAGTGGAGTCCCGACGAATCGAGCTTCACGTCCCCGAAGACGACGATCTGCAGGTGCGGCTTGAGGATGTCGGCGAGGAACGCCTGGTTCATCCAGGTGCACCGGATAGCGCCGCTCGAATCGCCGAGCACGACGTGAAAGATCCGGAACCCGCGGCGGCGGGTCGTGGCCAGGTTGGCCGACTTGATATCGCCGATAACGGCGGCCTTCTGCCCCGGCCGCAGCGAGGCGATCGGCTGCATGTGGCTGCGGTCTTCGTAGCGGAACGGAAGGCGGTAGAGAAGGTCCTCGACGGTGACCAGGCCGGCGCGTTTCAGATCGGCGGCCTTGCGCGGGCCGACCCCTTTCAGGAACTGAAGCGGGGTGGCAAGCACGTCATCGCGCACTCACAGCACCACCCTCACTGAATGATGAGGGCCTGCCCCTGGCCGACGTCGATCTGCTTGATGTTCGCGGGCAGCGCGAAGGGCTCGTCCAGCCGGATGCCGTTGGGCCGATCGTCGTTGCGCGTGTAGTGCGTCACGATCTCCTGGACGAGGAACTTCGGTACCGGCACGCCGGAGATCTCCGCGGACTGCAGATCGAACTGCCCGCGTCCGTCTTTCGTGCGCAGCACGCCGCTCAACGCGATCGGCATGGTGCCGCCAAGAAGCTTCCACAAGCCGGTGCGGCTCTTGGCGATGTCGTCGAGATCGACCGTCACGACGCCCAGCATCTTTCCGTTGCCGACTGCGGTGACCTTCGGATTCTTCACCCCGGCCGGCAGCAGGGCCGGCGCCCGGTAGACGAACCACGAGTTGACCTCGCCTTCCGTCACGGTGGTCCGGCGCGACGACTTGGGCGATTCCGCCGCATGCTGCTTGATGATCGCCAGCTTCTTGGCGAACGAGTCGGCCTGTGGCCGGGAGGTGTTGGCGGCCTCAGCCGTAACGAGCAAAGCCAGCAGCGCACAGGAGGTGATGACGGTGAAACGCAGGGAAACGCTCATATTCGGAGTCCCCCAGGGGCCGGCTTTTGTGAGTCTAACAGGTTGTTCTTCGCCTTATGTTCGCATATAGTAGCGCCCGGCTCTGCTGATTACGCCACCACGGCGTATCCGGGTGCATACACGGACAACGCAGCGGAGGGAGGACTGCGGTGCTACCTCTGACAAAACGACAGCGGGAAATCCTCGATTACCTCAACGAGTTCATCCAGCAGCACGGCTACGCGCCGAGCCTCGAGGAAATCGGCCGCCGCTTCAACCTCTCGTCGCTCGCAACCGTCCACAAGCATCTCACCAATCTGCAGGAAAAAGGATTCATTCGCCGGGCCTGGAACCGGAGCCGATCGGTTGAACTGGTGCCGGCCCGCACCGGAGGCCGGGCGCTCGAGCTCCCGCTCCTCGGCTTCGTCGCCGCCGGCGCGCCGATCGAAGCCGTCCCCGGTACCGAGACGATTGCCGTGCCGGAAGCGCTGGCCGGCAAGCGCGACAGCTACGTGCTGCGCGTCAAGGGCGATTCGATGATCGACGAGCAGATTCGCGACGGCGATTTCGTCATCATCGAGGACCGCAAGTCCGCCGAGAATGGCGAAATGGTCATCGCGCTGGTTGGCGGCAGCGACGTCACCCTCAAGAAGATCTACCGGGAGAACGGGCGCGTCCGTCTCCAGCCCGCGAATCCGACGATGCAGCCGCTCTTCGTGGACCCGGACCAAGTGCAGGTACAGGGTGTCGTCGTCGGCGTTATGAGAAAGTATTAGAGGCGCGTATCAACTGGAAGAGTACTAATCACGGGTACGCTTCGGCCGCGATTTTCCGGCCGCGACATCGGAGCGGCCGGTAGCAATGCTGGAAGGACATGCCACCAAACATGGCCGATCAACCGGAGCGCAAGCAGATCAACTTCACCATCGTTCCCGACGAGCACCCCAACGATCCGCGCACCTACGCGAACTTCTGCTCCATCGCGCACACACCGTTCGATTTCACGCTGACGTTCTGCGAGGTGATGCCGCTCTCCGAGAAGGAGCTGCGCGAAGCCGAAAGCGAGCACGTTGTCCGCGCGCCGGTGCGGGCGCGCGTTGTGGTGCCGGTTCAGTTCGTGCCGAATCTGATTGCCGCGCTGCAGGAACACATGCGCGTCTTCTCGGAGACGTACACGAACGTCGGGTGGTCGAAGCAGGGGCCGATCCACTAAATGCAAAATTCAAAATGCAAAATGCAAAATGGACGCTGGCCGTGCGTTCTGTTTGCATCTTGAATTTTGCATTTTGCATTTCATGAAGTCCGCTGCCGCTACTCGTCGCATCATCGACACGCTCGCCGAGCAGCACCCGAACGCCGACACCGAACTTCACTACCGCAACGCGTTCGAGCTGCTCGTCGCCACGATCCTGTCCGCGCAGTCGACCGACCAGCGGGTCAACATGGTCACACCGGCGTTGTTCAGGCGCTACCCGGATGCGCGGGCGCTCGCCGGGGCCGCGGCGCCCGAGATCGAAAAGCTGATTCTCTCGACGGGCTTCTTCCGCCAGAAATCCAAAGCGCTGATCGCCGCGTCGCAGAAGCTCGTCGCGGAGCACGCCGGCGAGGTGCCGGCGGACATGGCCGCGCTGACGACGCTTCCAGGCGTCGGCAGAAAGACCGCGAACGTGGTGCTCGGCCACGCGCTCGGTGTGCCCGGGCTGCCGGTCGATCGCCATGTCCTGCGCGTCTCGAATCGGATCGGCATCGCTGAAGGCGAAGATCCGGTCGTCATTGAGCAACAGCTCTGTTCGAAACTGCCGCCCGAAATGTGGACGCTCGCGTCGGACGTCCAGATCCTGCACGGGCGGCGTATCTGCCGGCCGAAGCCGCTGTGTGAGGAGTGCTCGGTTCGAGACGAGTGCGACTATTACCGGCACGTGGTCGTCGCCGAGCGTCGAAGGGCGGCCACAAAGAGCACGAAGGTAGCCACAAAGAACACAAAGAACACCAAGAGAAAAAAGAAATGACCCGCGAGCAGTTCCGCCGTCTCGTGGTCGAAGCGGTGGCGCTCATCCCGAAGCGCTTCCGCCGCGAGATGAAGAACCTTGCGCTGGTGGTTGAAGACGAGCCTGCCCCCGAGCTGCTGGCGGAAATGGAAATCGAACCGCCGGACTCACTGTACGGCCTCTATCACGGCACCCCGCTGCCCGAGCGAACGTGGGCATTCGGCAACACACTTCCAGATCGCATCACGCTCTTCCAGCGTCCGATCGAGGAGGACTGCGACGACGAGGACGAGATCCGCGCCGTGATCGGAGAAACGCTCATTCACGAGGTGGGTCACTACTTCGGCATGAGCGAGGAAGAGATCGAGGAGATCGAAGAGCGCTACTGGCGGGGCGAGACGCTCGGGCCGGACGAAGACGACGAGGATGACGAGGATCGGCCGTGACAGCGCTTCCGCGCGCACGGAAGCGATTCGGTCAGCATTTCCTGGAACCTGCGTGGGTGGCCAGACTGCTTGGCTCGCTCTCCCCTTCACCGGACGACGTGTTTCTCGAAATAGGACCGGGCCGCGGGGCGCTGACCGCCCCGCTCGCGCCGCGCGTGCGCCGGGTGATCGCTGTCGAGATAGACCGCGACCTCGTGGGCTTCCTTCAGGAACGGCTGCCGCCGACGGTCACGGTCGTTCAAGCCGACTTTCTCGAGGTGGACATCGAGAGACTGCTGGCCGGTGAGAAGCCGGTGCGAGTGGTCGGCAACCTCCCGTACAACGTCTCCTCCCCCATCCTCTTCAAGCTTCTTCACGCCGCCGGACACGGAGAGGTGCTTGCCGATGCGACGCTCATGCTGCAGAAGGAGGTCGCCGATCGGCTGGCCGCGGCTCCAGGGACCGCCGACTATGGCAGCCTGGCGATCCAGGTTGCCCTCCTGGCGGACGTCGAGCGCGTGCTGACCCTGCCGCCCGGAGCGTTCCGGCCGCCGCCGAAGGTCACGTCGGCGGTGGTCCGGATGCGGTTCCGGCCGCCTCGCGTGGAGGTCGGGAGCATCGACGCGTTCGAGCGCATTGTCCGCGGGGTTTTCCTTCAGCGCCGCAAGACGCTGGCGAACGCCCTGAAGCCGGTCGCAGATTCGTTCGGCCGTTCCGCCGCGGAACTGCTCGCCGTTGCAGATCTCGATGGCAGGAAGCGCCCAGGCGAACTGAGGCTGGAGGAGGTCGCCCGCCTCAGTCGAGCTGTGCTATAGTTTGCCCCGAAGTCGTTGATCCTTCCATAGTTGCGGGCGGTCCCAGCTGCCCGGGTCTGGCGCCGAACACCGCGCCGGACACCACGTGTCGAGTGACCTGCCCGGGCCCGCTCAGCACGAGCCGATCGAACTTCAAATGAATCAGTCCGCGATACCCGACGTGTCTGCCGCGACGCTCGAGGTCATCCCGCTGGGAGGCCTTGGCGAGTTCGGCATGAACATGATGGCGCTCACCTGGGAGGACTCCACAATCCTCGTGGACGCCGGCGTCATGTTCCCCGACCCGGATCAACTTGGCGTCGACCTGATCATCCCGGACCTGACCTACGTCGAAGCTCGCCGCGCCAACGTCAAGGCGCTCGTGCTCACCCACGGTCATGAGGATCACATCGGCGGCGTGCCGTACGTCATGCCTCTCTTTGACGGTCCGGTGTACGGCACCGCCATGACGCTGGCGCTGATCGAGCCGAAGCTCGAGGAGCACGGCATCGACTCCGGCGAACGGCTCACGCCCGTGGCCCCGCGCCAGACGGTGACCGCCGGGCCGTTCACCATCGAATTCATCCGCGTTACGCACAGCATGCCCGACTGCGTGGCGCTGGCGATCACGACGCCGGTCGGCGTGATCGTCCACACCGGCGACTTCAAGATCGATCAGACGCCGCTCGACGGTCAGTACTTCGACCTCCACCGCTTCGCCGAGCTTGGCCGGCAGGGCGTCCTGGCGCTGTTCGCCGACAGCACCAATATCGACCGGAAGGGGTTCACGGGCCCGGAAACCGAGGTGATCGAGGCGTTCGAGGAGCTGTTCACGAGTACCCACGGCAAGCTCGTGGTGGCCGCCTTCTCCTCGAGCATCTACCGCATGCAGGTGCTCGTCGACCTGGCGGCGCAATTCGATCGCAAGGTCGCGTTCGTCGGCCGAAGCGTGGTCCGCAACGCGGAGATCGCGCAGCGGCTCGGGTATCTGCGGGTTCCGTCAGGCGTCCAGATCCGCGACTCCGACGTCGGCAACTACGCGTCGCAGGACGTGCTGTGCGTGACCACGGGCTCGCAGGGCGAGCCGCAGGCGGCGCTCTCGCGCATCGCCATCGACGATCATCGCTTCGTGAAGCTCGGTCCGGACGACGTGGTGGTGCTGTCGGCGCGGGCGATTCCGGGGAACGAAAAGGCGATCGCGCGCACGATGAGCCACATCGCCCGCCGCGGCGCCGACGTGATCACGTCGGAGATGAAGCACGTGCACGTGTCGGGACACGGCTCCGCGGAGGAATTGAAGCTCGTCATTTCGCTCATCCGCCCGCGCTATTTCGTGCCGATCCACGGCGAGTACCGGCAGCTGGCGCAGCATGCGCGGGTGGCGAAGCGCGTCATGTCCGGTCCCGATCGCGAGCTGCAGGTCCTGCTGGCCGAGGACGGCGACATCATCCAGTTCGACCGGCATGGAGCGCGAATCGCCGACAAGGCGCCGACGGGTCGCGTCCTCATCGACGTGACGCGTCTGGGCGAAGTGGGCGACGAAGTGCTCCGCGACCGCCGCCACCTCGCCGGCGACGGGCTGGTGGTTGCCGTGATCGCCATCGGCCGCCATGACGGGTCGCTGGTCGGCGAGCCGGAACTCGTCGCCCGCGGCTACGTCGTAGACGAAGGTCAGGCCGACACGCTGTTCCGCGATGCCGCCGGAGTGATCGCGGAGTGCATCGAGGCCTCCAGTCACGAGGAGCGGACCGATCAGGGCCTCATGACTGAAAAGTTGCGCGTCGAGCTGCGCCGCTTCTTCAAGAAGCGCTCCGGCCGCCGCCCACTGGTTCTCCCCATCCTGATGGAGATCTGACGTGAAGGAGTCGACGTTATCGCGCCGCCTCAGCGAGTTTCTGGGCGTGGCGCTTTTCGCGGTGGGGCTGATCTGGCTCATCTCGCTGGTGAGCCACGAACCAACCGATCCGGTCTGGTTCTTCACCACTGGCGCGGCCAACGCGCCGGAGAACTTCGTCGGCCGTGTCGGGGCGTTTCTCTCGGAGCTGTCGTTCCAGCTGTTCGGGTATGCGGCGTATCTGATTCCGGGCGTCATGGCCGTCATCGGCTGGCACTACTTCTGGTGCCAGAAGCCGGACGCGGTGTACACAAAAGCAACAGGCGCGGCGCTGCTCTTCGCCTGCTCCAGCGCCTTCCTCAGCCTCGTCCTCGGCAGCACCGAAGTGGCCGGCAAGTCGTTCCACGCCGGCGGCTCGATCGGCGGCTGGCTTGCCGCCGTGCTCGCGGATTATCTGAACCGCACCGGCTCGATCATCGTCCTGCTGACGCTGACGGTGCTCGCCGTGATCCTGTCCACCCAGTTCTCGTTCGGCCGGATGTCCGCCAGCCTGCTGGTGATGCTGCAGGATCTCGGCGGCAACGGGCTCGGCTACGTCCGCGAGCGGCTCGAGTTGCGCAGGAAGGAACGTGCGCGGCGCGAGCTCGTGGCGCGGCAGGTGAAGAAAGGCGCGCCCGTTGTCGCGCGGGCGAAAAGCGACGAGGATGACGTCGCGCCACGGCCGGTGAAGCCGTCGCGGACGGAGCCCGCCGGCGATGCGGAGCCGGCAGCCCGTCCGGCGCCGCCGGTGGTCGCGCGCAAGAAACCGGAAGCGCCTCCGCTTCCGTTGCCAGACCCCGAACCGCTCAAGGCGCCGGCGCAGCGCCGCGGCCAGTTCACGCTGCCGCCGGCGTCGCTCCTGGATGCGGCCAAGGCCGAGCGGAAGATCGACGAACGCGAATTGATGGACGCATCGCGGCAGCTCGAGGAAAAGTGCCGCGAATTCGCCGTCGAGGGCCAGGTGGCTCAGATTCACCCTGGACCCGTCGTCACGACGTTCGAGTTCAAGCCGGACGCCGGAGTGAAATACAGCAAGATCACCGGCCTGGCGGATGACCTCTGCCTGGCGATGCAGGCCGAATCGGTGCTCATCGACCGGATCCCCGGCAAGTCCACGGTCGGCATTCAGATCCCGAACCCGAACCGGGAAGGGATTTCGCTGCGCGAGCTGCTCGAATCGGACGCCTATCAGCGATCCGCGTCGAAGCTGACCCTGGCGCTCGGCAAGACGATCCACGGCGAACCGTACGTCACCGATCTGGCCACCATGCCCCACCTGCTCATCGCCGGGTCCACCGGCACGGGCAAGTCGGTCGGCCTGAACGGGATGCTCACCAGCATCCTCTTTCGTGCGACGCCGGACGACGTGCGGATGATCATGGTGGACCCGAAGCGGCTCGAGCTCGGGATGTACGACGACATCCCGCATCTGCTGACGCCGGTGGTGGTCGATCCGAAAAAGGCCGCGAACGCGCTGCGATGGGCCGTGCGCGAGATGGAAGAGCGCTACAAGACGCTCGCCGCCGAGGGCGTGCGAAACATCGAGCAATACAACCGCAACATCCGCAACATCATCGCGGAGAAGGGCGCCAACGATCCCGAAGCGCCGCGGCCGCTGCCCTTCATCGTTGTCGTCATCGACGAGCTTGCCGACCTGATGATGGTCGCCGGCAACGAAGTCGAGGAATCGATCTGTCGCCTCGCGCAGATGGCGCGCGCGGTCGGCATTCACCTGATCCTGGCCACGCAGCGGCCGTCGGTGGACGTCATCACGGGCCTGATCAAGGCCAATCTCCCGTCGCGCATTTCGTTCCGCGTCTCGTCGAAGACCGACTCGCGAACGATTCTCGATTCGAACGGCGCCGAGCAGCTCCTCGGCAAGGGCGACATGCTGTTCCTGCCGCCGGCCTCGTCCCGCTGTCTGCGGCTGCACGGTCCGTACATTTCCGAACAGGAGAGCGCCCGGCTGGCCAGCTTCCTGCGGAAGCAGGGCAAACCGGTGTTCGACGACACGATCACCGCCGACGACGAGAAGGCCGGACCGGGCGGCATCGAGTTCGAGAAGGACGAGCTCTACGACGAGGCCGCGCGCATCGTCGTTAGCACCGGCCAGGCGTCCATCTCGTATCTGCAGCGCAAGATGCGGATTGGGTTCAGCCGCGCCGCGCGGCTCGTGGACATGATGGAGGCCGAAGGACTCGTCTCGGCCGGCACCGGCGGCAAGCCGCGCGAGGTGCTGGTCGATCGCGGGTACTTCGAGGAAGTCGATGCGCAGATCCGATAGACCTCGCGCCGTCGTGGAGTCCGGCTTCAGCCGGATGATCAGCATCGCGATCCTGACGGCTCTTGCCGCCGTCACGCTGCACGGTCAGTCGTCCGATCCGGCGGCCCTGTTCCAGCAGGCGCTCCGCCGTGAAACGCTTCTCAGGCAGGAGCTGGCGGCTGTACGGCCGGGCGCGTCTGGCGGCGTCCTGCTGGAGCGCATTCGCGTGCTGATCGGCTCGTACGAGGACCTCGCGCGGCTCTTCGCCAAGAGCGAGAGCAGCGATGATTCCCTCTCGCACGGCGGGATGCTGGCGGCCGATGCGTTTGCGCAGTTCGGCGAGGTCAGCGACCGCGAGACGGCCCTCCGGATGCTGCGGACCTTGTCGGCGCGGTTCCCGGCGAGCGCACTGGCGAAGACAGCCGCGGCCCGGGTGAGGACGCTCGAAGCGGCGAAGCCCGGAGCGGCAATGGCGGCCGCTGCCGCCGCGCCAGTGGCCCCATCGGCTCCGCCTCCTTCAGTGCCCGCCGCAAGTGCCCCACCGCCCGCGCCGGCCGTCTCGGCGAAGGTGCCGCCTTCCGGTCCGGTCACGCTGCGGGACATTCGGCGGGAGGTGCTGCCGGAGACGCTCCGCGTCACGCTGGAACTGGACCGTGAGGTCTCGTTTCACGACGAGCGCATCGACGGCCCGCCGCGTGTCTTCGTGGATATGGCCAACACTCGCGCCGCCGAGGCGCTGAAGGATGCCACCATTCCGTTCCCCGACGGTCCGGTCAGACAGGTGCGAGTCGGCCGTCAGCTGAATTCACGGACGAGGGTCGTGCTCGACCTGAACGGCGCCGGATCCCACAGCGTGTATGCCCTGTACAACCCGTTTCGCATCGTCATCGATCTGCAGCGAACGGCATCAGCGCCGGCCGCCGTCGTGCTGCCGGCACACACGACCCCGCTGGCGAAGGCCACCCGCGCGCCGGTCGTCATGGCCGCGAGCGCGAGCCTGACGTCGCCGCCGCTGACGACGACTGCTTCCCTCCGCGACACCGCGTCGGACACGCGGACGGCACCGGCAGTTCCGCCGCAGAACAGCAACGGCAGTTTCTCGCTGGCGCGCCAGCTGGGACTTGGCGTGACGCGCGTCGTCATCGACCCCGGCCACGGAGGGCACGACCCCGGCGCCCGCGTCAACGGCATCTCGGAGGCGGCGCTCGTCCTCGACGTGGCGACGCGGCTCGAGGATCTGCTGATGAAGCAGAACATCGAGGTGGTGCTCACCCGCCGGACGAACGACTATGTGGCGCTGGAAGAGCGAACGGCGCTGGCCAACCGAAGCGACGCCGACCTGTTTCTGTCCATTCACGCCAATGCGAGCACCGCCCAGTCCGCCCGCGGCGTCGAGACGTATTTCTTGAACTTCGCCTCGAACCCTGAAGCGGAAGCCATTGCCGCACGCGAGAACGCCGGTTCCGCGAAGAGCATGCGGCACCTGCCCGACATCGTCCAGGCGATCGCGATGAACAACAAGCTCGACGAGTCGCGCGATTTCGCCACGATCGTGCAATCGACGTTGTACGCTCAGCTCCGCAAGACCAACAGGACGCTGAAGAATCTCGGCGTGAAACAGGCGCCGTTCATGGTGCTCGTCGGCGCGCGTATGCCGAGCGTGCTTGCCGAAATCTCCTTCATGAGCAACCGCGCGGAAGCGACGCTGCTGAAAACAGACCGCTACAAGCAGCAGATTGCCGAGGCGCTGTCGGCCGGCATCATGCGCTATCAGAATTCATTGAAGAGAGCGGCGCCGCCCCGCGCCGAATAGCCTACGTAGTGTCCGCCTTCAGGCGGACCTCAGGACGTCACGTAGTGTCCGCCTTCAGGCGGACCTCAGGACGTCACGTAGTGTCCGCCTTTAGGCGGACCTCAAATCCGCAGGCGGATGTGCGTGTGCTGGGCTTCACCTGGAGGCGTCGAGGCATCGCGCCAGCGCTTATAAAGGATCATCCCGCCAGCGACGATTAGGCAGCCGATCAACGCCACCAGCAGGAAGATTCCGGCCACCGCAAACATCGAGAGGACGACCTCGATGCTGATGTCACGGCTCTGCTCCGATTTCGTCGACAGATCGACGACGATGGGTTTCTGCGCGAGAAGGGCGAACATCGGTTCGTAAATTCAGCATAACAAATCGCCATACTGGCAGGCACGGCGTGCCGGGTTTCGCTGTGGGCGCACTGAGGTGCTCAAGTTTCGCGCGAAGAGAGGCCGAGGGCTTATATGTGCGGTTTGGCATAGCAGCTCGCATTGCACTTTTGGATGGGTATGATCGCGAAATGCCGAAGGGCAGAACGATTAAGGCGTTCATTGCGTCGCCTGGGGATCTGGCGGTCGAACGACGCACGTTCAAGGATGTAATTGACGAACTAAATGGGGGCTTCGGACGCGGAGCTGACGTCGTTTTTGAACCCCTCGGCTGGGAAGATTCCTTGTCTCAGGTGGGTCGACGATCGCAGGCCGTCATCAACCAGGACGTGGATGCCTGTGATGTTTTCGTCCTCGTGATGTGGCGACGCTGGGGACAACTCGCGCCGGATGCGGCGCCTTACTCGTCGTACACCGAGGAGGAGTTCCAACGCGCTTTAGCGAGGTTCGAACTTACGGGAGCTCCGACAATTTTTGTCTTTTTCAGGCACATCGACCCGGGCCAGATGGCGGATCCGGGCGAACAACTCCAACGAGTATTGAACTTTCGCAAGGAATTGGAGGCGAGTCGAAGGGTTCTCTATCGCGGGTTCTTTGAAGGGGGGTTCGCCGCTGAAATCGACAGGCACCTGGTCGCCTTCGCCAGGGGTGAGTGCCAGCCCTTCGAGCCGGGAGAGGGTCTCCCGATTGTTCCTGGCTCACTCCAGAAGGAATTGGACCGGCACAAGGATGAAGCCAGGCGCGCCGTCGAGGAGTTGGAAAAGCTCCGAGCCGACGCCGCGCGTGCCCGAGAGGATGCCGAGATGGCCCGAGCTCAAGCGAGGGATGCGTTGGCACGAGCGGAAGCGGCCGAGAGCCTCGGCGAGGCCAAAGCTGCGGAAAAGGCGCTTAACCTTGCGAAGAATGCCGCCGAAGCCGCACTAACCGGGAATATCGAGGAGGCACGTCAGGCGTTTGCGAAAGCATTGGACGGAACGACGAACCTCGAGATCCTCCACCTTGGAAGCCAGTTTTTCAGACGCATTGGAGAGCTGGATGAGGCGGAAAGACTTCTGAGACGCTCCTTGGCAATCTCTGGGCCCGAGACGCAGACTCCGGGCACGGCTGCTACCTACGGCAGTCTCGGGATCCTGCTCCAGATCCGCGGGGATTTGGGCGGATCCGAGACGATGCATCGCAAGTCGCTTGCGATCAACCAGATGCTCAACCGGCAGGAGGGCATCGCAGACGCGTACGGCAATCTTGGAGTCCTGCTCAAGACCCGCGGGGATCTGGACGGAGCAGAGGAGATGTATCGCCAGGCGCTTGCGATAGCCGAGAAGCTCGGCCGGCAAGAGGGCATGGCCAAGGTCTACGTCAATCTCGGAGTGCTACTCCAGACCCGCCGGGATCTAGACGGAGCCGAGGAGATGTATCGCAAGTCGCTTGCGATCGTGGAGAAGCTCGGCCTACTGGAGGGTATGGCAAACGTCTACGGCAATCTCGGGAACCTGCTCCAAATCCGCCGGGATCTGGACGGAGCCGAGGAAATGTATCGCAAGTCGCTGGCAATTGAGGAGAAGCTCGGTCGCCCGGAGGGCATGGCTAGCGATTACGGCAATCTCGGGAGCCTGCTCCAAATCCGCGGGGATCTGGACGGAGCCGAGGCGATGTATCGCAAGTCGCTTGCGATCGAGGAGAAACTCGGCCACCCGGAGGGCATGGCAAGCGATTACAACAACCTCGGGATGCTGCTCGAGACTCGCGGGGATCTTGACGGAGCCGAGGCGATGTATCGCCAGGCGTTAGCGATGAACGAAAAGCTTGGCCGGCTGAAGGCGATCGCAAAGCAGTACGGCAACGTGGGGAGACTGCTCCGGATGTGCGGGGATCTGAAGCAAGCCGAGGAGATGCGCGGCAAGGCGCAAGAAATACGTCAACGGCTGTTGCATAGCGCGAAGGACCGCGTTCTTAAGACCTAACGAACCAGCTATGACGACTGGGTATTAATTCTCTGAGGCTTTCGTGGCTACCGCCATAAATTCAGCTTACTCCACGTCCCCGCATCGAGCGCGAGCTCGACGAGGGTCCGTACGCCGACGCCCGTCGCGCCCTTGGGCTGATATGGCTTCGCGTCTTCCGCCCAGGCAGTTCCGGCGATGTCGAGGTGCGCCCACGGAAGATCGCCGGCGAACTCCTTGAGGAACAGCGCGGCTGTAATCGAGCCGGCGGGCCGTCCACCGGTATTCGCGAAATCGGCAATCTCGCTCTTGAAGAGTTCCTTGTAGTCGTCGAATGTCGGCATCGGCCACGCGCGATCGCCGGCACGTTCCGACGCGCGGTGCACCTGCTCCACCCAGGCCGGCGGGGTGCCGAACAGCCCGCTCGTGGTCTTGCCCAGGGCGACGACACAGGCGCCGGTCAGGGTCGCCAGATCGACGAGGTGCGTCGCGCCGAGCTGACGCGCGTACCACAGCGCGTCGCCGAGAACGAGGCGCCCTTCCGCGTCGGTGTTCAGCACTTCAACCGTTTTGCCTTCGGCGCTCCGCAGGACGTCGCCGGGCTTCAGCGCACGGCCGCCCGGCATGTTCTCGGTCATCGGTACAAGAGTCAGACACCGCACGGGCACGTTCAGGCGCGCGATGGCGGTGATTGCGCAGATCGCCGCGGCGCCGCCGGACATGTCGTCCTTCATCCGATCCATGTCCTGCGCAGGCTTGATCGAGATCCCGCCCGTATCGAACGTGATCCCCTTGCCGACGAATGCCAGCACGACGCCGGGAATGGCGTTCGCCGGCTCGTGGCGCAGGACAACCAGCCGCGGAGGCTCGCTGCTGCCGCGCGCGACGCCCAGCAGCAGCCCCATGTTCAGCGCGGCGATCTTCGTCTCGTCGAGGACCTCGACGCCGAGACCGGCCGCCGTGCCGATGGCCTGCGCGTGCTCGGCAAAGGCGCGGGGTGTGAGCGCATTGCCCGGCTCGTTCGAAAAGGTTCGCGCCTGATTCGTGAGCTCGCCAATGATGCGCCCGCGTTCGACGGCGGTCTGCGCCTTCAGGCCATCCGGAAGACAGATCTCGACGTGCTGCAGCCAGCCCCATTTGTCGTCGTTCGTCTTGTACGAGCCGCCATCGAAGTTCGCGTGGCAGAGGCCCTCGGCGATCACCTGCGCCGCCGTCTCTGTGGCGATGCGCGACGTGCCCGGCACGAACGCCAGCCGCTGGATGTGCCGCTGGCGGGCGTAGAGACCGGCGGTCGTCGCGAGGCGGCGCAGCCGCTCGGCCGTCCAGTCTCCGGACTTCCCGGCGCCGATCAGCAGGGCGCGGCGTGTTTTCCAGCTCGACGCGATCACCGGCGTGGTGAAGGCGTCATACAGTTTGCCGCGGAACTCGCCGCTGGCGCGGGCGCGAGAGAGGGCACCGCCGCAGGCCTCGTCGAGCCAGGCAGGATCGCCTGAGGACGTGTCGCCTGAAACCGCGGCTTCGAAGATGGGAACAACCAGGAGATCGGTGTCGAGTTCGTCGGGCCGGCGCGCGCTGAGCGCGACCTCCGGCGTCGTGTAGGCGCTACGCATCACGTGCAACTTGTCTCAAGAAAGCGTGGTTGGCTTGTTCACACGGGGGTTCGGGCTTAGAATCGCCGTAACCACCCCCCAGGGGACACATCATGACCCAACGACGCCGCGCGGGTTGCCTGACTTTCGCACTCGCCACAGTGCTTACCACGCTGGCGCCGGATGTCCCTGCGGACGCTGGACAGCGCGCCGCCCAGGACAACAAGAAGCCCAGTGTAGCACTCAGAGCGACGCCCCCCGTGGGGTTTGCGCCGCTGAAAGTGCGCGTCGCCGCTGAATTGAAAGGCGGAGCGGACGACTACGAAGATTTCTACTGTGCAACCGTCGAGTGGGATTGGGCGGACGGTACGACGTCCGGCACCAGCGAAGACTGCAATCCGTACGAGCCGGGAAAGAGCACCATCCAGCGCCGGTTCTCCGCCGAGCACACCTTCCGCCAGGGCGGCGAATACGATGTCGTCTTCCGTCTGAAGCAGAAAAACCGCGTCGTCGCTTACAGCAAGGCGATGGTGCGCGTCAGGGCGGGCATCCAAGACGACGTTGATCCGTAACCGCCGGCAATGACGGGCGACGCCGTGACAGGCGACGCCATGACAGCCAACACAGTCGCCTGGCGTCCGAGCCCCGACTACATCGCTCACAGCCGCCTCACGGCGTTCATCAGCCGGCACGGGCTGCGCGACTACGGCGAACTCCTGGCCCGTTCGACCGCCGATCCCGAGTGGTTCTGGCGGGCCGTGCTCGACGACCTCGCCATCGAGTTCTACGAGCCATACACGAAAATCCTGGACACGTCGCGCGGCCTGCCGTGGACGCGCTGGTGCGTCGGCGGACGGATGAACATCGTCCACAACTGCCTCGACAAGTGGATCGGCACACCGGTTGCGGATCGAGCGGCATTCCGCTGGGAAACCGAAGACGGTCAGAGCGGTTACTGGACGTACGCCGAGCTTTGGCAGAGCGCGAATCAATGCGCCGGCGGCCTCGAGGCCCTTGGCGTACGAAAGGGCGATCGCGTCGCGCTCTTCATGCCGATGTGTCCTGAGCTGGTCATCGCCTTCTTCGCGGTCATCAGGCTCGGCGGCATCGTCCTGCCTCTCTTTTCCGGATATGGCGCGGATGCCGTCGCCACACGCTTGAGGGATTCGGAAGCATCGACGCTGTTCACCGCCGACGGTTTCCTTCGCCGTGGCCAGCAGGTCAGGATGAAACCAGTCGCCGACGAGGCGGTTGCACACGCTCCGTCGGTGCAGCGCGTCATTGTCGTTCCGCGCCTTGCCATCGATGTCCCGATGCACGAACGCGACGTTTGGTTCGGCGACGTCATGATGAAGCGCGTCGACCCGCGCTGGCGGCCGGATGAAATGGCGCCGAAGCCGAAGCGGTGGCCGTCGGCTGGCGAGCGTTTGCCGGTCGAGCGATCGAACGAGCCGACGGACGCGGAAGATCCGCTGATGCTGATCTACACGTCCGGAACCACCGGCCGGCCGAAGGGCGCGGTCCACACGCATTGCGGCTTTCCGATCAAGTCGGCGCAGGACATGGCGCACTGCTTCGACGTCCACGCCGGCGAGACGATGTACTGGGTCAGCGATATCGGCTGGATGATGGGGCCGTGGGAAATCTTCGGGATGACGCTGCTCGGCGGGACGTTCGTGATCTACGACGGCGCGCTCGACTACCCCGCTCCCGATCGTCTGTGGTCGCTCGTCGAACGGCACCGCGTCAATATCCTGGGCGTCTCGCCGACGCTCGTGCGGTCGCTGATGCGACATGGTGAGGAACCGGTTCGCCGCCACGACCTGTCGTCGCTGCGGATCCTGGGCTCGACCGGAGAGCCGTGGAATCCCGATCCCTGGCGCTGGCTGTTCGACGTTGCCGGCGGATCGCGGCTGCCGATCATCAACTACTCGGGCGGCACCGAAGTGTCTGGCGGACTGGTGGCCGGCAACGTGCTGACGCCGCTGAAGCCCGCCGCCTTTGCCGGCCCGCCGCCCGGAATCGCCGCGGACGTCGTCGATGATCACGGGCAGAGCGTCCGCACTCAGGTCGGCGAGCTCGTCGTCCGCGCCCCGTGGATCGGCATGACGCGCGGTTTCTGGAAGGACGATCAGCGATACGAAGAAACCTACTGGTCGCGCTTCCCCGACGTCTGGGTGCACGGCGACTGGGCCGAGATCGACGAAGACGGGCTGTGGTACATCCTCGGCAGGTCCGACGACACGATCAAGATTGCCGGTAAGCGCGTCGGCCCGGCGGAAGTCGAATCCGTGCTCGTTGAGCATCCGGCCGTCATCGAAGCCGCGGCGATCGGCGTTCCCGATGAACTCAAGGGTCAGGCGCTCGTCTGCTTCTGCGTCCTGCGGTCCTCCGACGTGGCAGGGCCCGACCTCGCCGGCGAGCTGAAGGCGCTGGTCGCGTCCCGTCTCGGGAAGCCGCTGCGGCCCGAGCAGATCGAGTTCGTGGCCGATCTCCCGAAAACGCGCAACGCCAAGGTGATGCGCCGCGTGATTCGCGCGGCGTATCTCGGCCAGCCGCCGGGCGATCTCTCGTCGCTCGAGAACCCGCAGGCCGTGACGGAGATCGAAGGACGCCGCCGCTGAATGGCAGCGGCGTGTTACCGTTGACCGCGGTGTCCCAGTCGCTCGCAGTCGTCATTCCGGTCTACAACGGCGCCGCCACGCTTCCCGCCCTGATCGAGCGTCTTCTGCCGGTCGTTCGCGCCAGCGGCGCGCCGTACGAAATCATCCTGGTCAACGACGGCAGCCGCGACGGCAGCTGGGCGGCGATCGAAGCGCTGTCCGGACAGCACCCCGAGATCAGAGGCATCGATCTGATGCGCAACTACGGGCAGCACAATGCGCTGCTCTGCGGCATCCGTGCGAGCCGCCACGATGTCATCGTCACGATGGACGACGACCTGCAGCAGCCTCCGGAGGAGATCCCGCGGTTGCTCGCGAAGCTCGCCGAGGGCCACGACGTCGTCTACGGAACGCCGGAACGGGATCAGCATGGGCTCTGGCGCAACATCGGCTCCCGCCTTGCCAAGGCGGCGCTTGCCACCGCCACGGGCGGCGCAGTCGCGCCGATGGTGAGTGCGTTCCGGGCCTTCCGCAAGACCGTCAAGCCTGCTTTCGAGGAATACCGCAGCCCGCTGCTCTCGATCGACGTGCTGCTCACCTGGGCAACGACCAGCTTTGCCGCCGTTCCGGTTCGAACCGATCGGCGCCAGTCCGGTGGATCGAATTATCGATTCCGCTCGCTCGCCCGCCACGCCATGAACCTGATGACGGGATTCAGCCTGATCCCGCTGCAGCTGGCAACGCTCGTTGGCTTTGCTTTCACGTTGTTCGGGCTCGCGATCCTGGCCTTCGTTGTCGGCCGCTACCTGCTGAGCGGCACGACCGTCGCCGGGTTCCCGTTTCTCGCCTCGATCGTGGCTATCTTTTCCGGCGCGCAGCTGTTCGCGCTCGGCATTCTCGGCGAGTACCTGGGCCGGATGCACATGCGGACGATGGATCGGCCGGCGTATATCGTTCGAACGGCCACGGCGCGATCGGACGCGTGAGCGGCGCGCCGCCGGTCCCCGGAAGGTTCCACTGCCCGGTCTGCGGCGGTCCCGTCACCCCGCCACTCGACGGCGAGTCCTTCGTGGCGTGCGATCACTGCGGGAACACGCTTCCGCTTCGCGACGGAATCATCGCCCTGGATCCTCCTGCCAGCGATCGCGACTATCCGCACGAACTCGTCGATCTGGTCTCGCGGGTGGAAGACCGGCACTTCTGGTTTGCCGCCCGACGCGACGTGATTCTGTCGGCGCTGCGGCACATCACGGCCGGCAAGGAAAGGAAGCAAGCCCTCGATGTGGGCTGCGGCAACGGGTTCATGATGGCGGCCCTCGAAGGCGCCGGTCTCGCCATGTCAGGCATCGACATGCACTGGTCGGCGCTGGCCCGCGCGCGGACACGTGTGCTTGGTCCGCTCTTCTGCAGCACCGCGACAACCCTGCCCTTCCTGCCGGACTTCGATCTGGTGACGCTGCTGGACGTGATCGAGCACGTGGACGACGACGTCAGCGTGCTGGACGAGGCACGGCGCGTTCTCGCTCCCGGCGGTCATGCGATCGTCACGGTACCCGCGGGTCCCGCACTCTGGAGCACGTATGACGAGCTGATTGGTCACAAGCGCCGGTACGACCGCCCGGCCCTCGTCGCGGCGCTCCAGCGCGCGCATTTCGAGGTGCGCTACGTCAGCTACTTCAACTGCCCGCTGATTCTTGCCGCGGCGGCCCGGCGGTGGACCGGCCGCGCGCAGGACGCCCGTTCGGTGGATGGGGCGGACGTCGTCCGCCGTGCGCTCCGTGTGCCGCCGGCGCCGCTGAATGCGCTGCTGCGATGGGTAATCAGGGCGGAGGCGCCGCTCCGGCGGTTGCCCTGGATTCGCGGTGGCTCGCTGATCGCCGTGGCCCGGCGTCCGGACTAGTCCTTGGTGCTTGGTCCGTAGTCCGTCCTTGGTCCGTAGTCCGTCCTTGGTCCGTAGTCCGTCCTTGGTCCCGGCGTCCTTCGTCCGGAGTCCGTCTGTCTCAGTCCGTAGTTCGTTTCAACGTCTGGGTTCGAATCCCTGCGGTTCTCCCCTTCGTTCGTGCACCGTCCGCGGTCTGTCCTCGAAACGCGAAGTGGGGAAGCACGCACGAATCCAGACCGACTTGCGCACAGAGGAGGCCACGAGGTAGAACTCACCAGTCTCGGCCGCCTGCGCGTGGTGGCCGGTTGTGACCTGTCGATCAGTGGGCGGTTTTCACCTGTCCACCGAGGCGAGAGAGGACAAACCGTCATGGGAAGCATCAGTGTTAAGAAGATTGCGCATTATGCCGGCGTCAATGGAACCCAGGGGGCGAAATCGTACTACGGTTGGCAAAACCCGAATCCAGTGGCCGTGTACGCGTTTTCTCTCGAGCTCAGTCAGCTCGGTGGAGGCTATCCGAAGCACGTCGAACTGTCTCCGCTCAGGTACTACCGCGATGCCACCGACACCGTCATCCGGTGGTCCGTCACCAACCTGACGTCGAACATCACGTACTATCACATCCATATGAGCTGGGCGACGCCGTAGTTCCTGCGCGCGAGAGCGCCGGTGAAGAATCATGAAGACGATCATCATTCACGACAAGGACGGCAACATCCTCTCGTTCCTCATTCCAGTTCGAGAGTTCGCAGATCAGATTAGGGCAGAGCCAGGACCAGAACAGGGCGTCGCCTACGTCGACACAACCGATTTCGGCAAGGATGCCCCGCCCTTGGATGAGACATCAGATGACCGGACGTTCGCGGCATTCGGCAAACGAATCTTCGAGGATTTTTGCATTCGCAAAGGCGCTGTGACGAGAAAGGCACCCTCGGGAGGACGACGGGCACGATAAACGGCCTGTTCCCCGGGGTGACACCGCGGGCCGCCACCGACAGTCCCGTTGGCCTCGGCCTCGCAGTAGAAGCGACACGCGCGCCTGTCGAAATTCTGATGATTGACCACCCGGAGAGGCCGGTGGCGAACTGAGTCTGGCAATGCGACAACACAGCAGTGTGTACAAGAGGAGCGGAGTTCTCGGAGACTTCCCGACCTGTTAAAGCTCGGAACGTTCAGCGTCTAAGCAGTTCCGCATGCAGCGCACCAAGGACTACAGGACCAAGGACGACCGCTTTATACGACTTCCTGCACGAACGACTTCACCGCCTCGATCACGCTCGTCTGCTCGTCGTAAGAAAGATCCGTATAGAACGGCAGCCGGACGATGCGTTCGCTGACGTCCTCCGCGACGGGGCAGTCGCCTGCTGCTCCGCCGAAGCGCGCGCCCATCGGCGACAGGTGCAGCGGGATGTAATGCAAGACGGCGAGGATTCCGAAGCTGCCGAGGTAATCGATCAGCGCTTTCCGTGCCGCGGCGGACGGCATCAGCAGCGCGAAGAGATGCGACGGATGCTCGGCGCCATCCGGCACCGCGAGCCGGCGGATCTCATGCGAAGCACACCACTCGGTCAATTCGGCATCGTAGCGATTCCAGATGACACGTCGTCTGGCCTGGATGTTCGTGGCGCTCTCGAGCTGAGCCGCGAGCATCGCCGCCTGCAGCTCGGAGCAGAGATAGTTGGAGCCGATGTCCACCCAGGTGTACTTGTCCACCTGACCGCGGAAGAACCGGCTGCGGTTGGTTCCTTTTTCACGCGCGATCTCCGCCCGCTCGACGAGCGAGAGGTCGTTGATCAGCAGCGCGCCGCCCTCCCCACAGGTGACGTTCTTGGTTTCGTGGAAACTCTGTGTGGCCAGCGCGCCGAATGTCCCCAGGGATCGGCCGTTGTATCTGCCGAAGAGGCCATGGGCGTTGTCCTCGATGAGGATCAGATTGTGGCGCGCGGCGGCGTCGGCGATCGCGTCCATGTCGCACGCGACGACGCCGTAATGCATGGCGACCACCGCCCGTGTTCGCGGCGTCACGAGACGCTCCAGCGCCCGTTCGTCGATATTCAGCGTGTCGGGGCGGCAGTCCGCGAAGACCGGACGCATGCCGCGCATGGCGAACGCGTTCGCGGTGGAGACGAACGTGAACGACGGGACGATGACCTCGTCACCCGGCGCGCCGTCGACGAGGATGGCGCAGATCTCCAGAGCCGCGGTGCAGGAACTCGTCAGCAGCACCCGGCGCGCGCCGGTCAGGCCCTCCAGCACCGACTCGCACCGGTGCGTGAAAGGACCGTTGCCGGACAGTCTGCCGCTGCTCAGGGCGTCGGCGAGCGCGCGCGACGCCGCGGGTGCGGTCGTCGGACGATTGAAAGGTACGCGGAACGTCATCGTCTTTCGTCGCGGAACCATCGATGGTACCAAAGCGCCACGTCGATGGTGTTGAATCCCTTCGCCTGATGATTCTCCTGGGAGCTCACTACCTTCCATTTGTAACGCTGTACGGGATGCGGATGTTCGCGGCACTCGCGGGTCTGCTGGTTGCTGGCGGGGTTGTCATTGCCATGTACCGGTCGGAAAGCTTCAGCCTTGGCGCCTGGTTCACCGGCGCGACCCTGCTCGTGTTCGCTGGCTTGGGAAGAGCGACGGCGGAGCATCAATGGCGGGTGCGCGCCGCCCAACGCGCTACCGCCGCGCATCAGGGCTGCACCGATCGCCGCAGCAGCGACTCGTCTCGGAGAGCGCCGTGTTGATCATCTTGGAGTGGTCGGTGCGACGTCGTCTTCGAATCGCCAGCTTGGTTCGAGCGACTATACGGCCTTCAATGCCGAAGGCTTGCCCGGCATCAATTTGATCCAGGAACCGATTCAGTATCAGAGCCACACTTGGCACGGTAGTCTGGATACGTACGAGCGCATCATCGAAGAGGATGCAACGAGGGCGGCTATCGTCGTGGCGTGTGCGGCGTGTCATTTGTCGTTCCGCGACGAACTGCTGCCACGCTTCAGCGCCGACGACGCGCCACGGCGACCGCGAGGCCAGCCGTGATCGCGCGCTGATGGCAACGAACAGCCGCGGAAGAGGGCCAGCATGCGCACACGAGATGCCCGTCGGGCGGCGATCCTCTGAAGTCCGCCAGGCGCCGGCGCGATTTGGCGGAACTGCCTAGCTAGTTCTGTTCAGGCATCCCGACTGACTCGATGAAGAGGACCTCAATGGGTCCGGTGCGCGGCTCCAACTGCAGTCCCAACTGTTCGCGTATCGCGACAGACATCGAAGGGACCTCAGGAACGTTCGAATTGTTCCCCGGCGTCCGAGGCCGCGGCGGAAACGGCGAAGACGTGAGCTGCCACTCGAAGTTACCACTCAACTGCGTGGCATCCAGCACCGGACGATCCAGAAACCCCTGGATGCTTGCTATGAGGTCTGAGATGGTACCGGCATCCCTGAGTTGCACGCTGGCCGGCGGTGGGCGCTCATCTTCAGGGCGTGTCACGCACAGGGGGCGGTTCTTGGCATCCCGCGGTCGAACAACCTCGGACGCGGGCGTATTGCTCTCCAACCAGGCGGCCTTGTACTGATTGCAGTTGTGTTTCGAAGGACGAAGCTCAGGACCGAGTGTTCGGCCGCGCGCCACGACGAGCGAATAGACCGGTCCCTGGCGCAGTTGCCGAACCGCTTGCAGCCTGAATCGCTCAACGAGAAGTGATTTCAGCATCGGTACGACCCGATCTGTCGCCACTCCTTCTGGTATCTTGGCCTGGATGTCGAAGCGACGAGAAAGAAGCGTGTTCGTCCCCCCAGCGATACGGAACTGTTCGAGTTGAAGCGGAATGCCATGCGCGAGGGCGATGATTCGCTTGAGCGTCAAATTGGTGATGGTGAACCTGTCGCCCTTCGCAAAATACGACCAGCCGGTCGTTGTGCCCTCGCTGGGCCTCACTGACGCCACCTCGAATCTCGGTGCAACGCCAGCAGCAGCAGGACCTTGAGCGGAGATCGCCACCAAGGCGGCTGCCCACAGAACCGACACCCCCATCAGAAGAAGTCTTGGCACTCCTCACTCAACCCTGCGTTAGCAGGTCTGCCGCTGATTATGTGGTCCACAGGCACGTGCCGCCCCAGCCCCATTCTGGGTGAAGTGGATACTGGCAGGTGAAGTCACACTGCTCGTACACTACGCCGTTTACTGTTACCAATTCACAATTGCCCAAGTAGATCGGGGTTCCATTTTCACTGGTGCAGGTATGTCCCTCCTCCGTGCAGAGGTAGCCGCTCACATCTGCCTCCGCCAGC
>JBOGIQ010000014.1:0-39599 GCA_050742535.1 Vicinamibacterales bacterium
ACCAATCGAACAGCCCTCCGTTCGTCTTCGTTCCTTCGTTGCTCCTGTGAAACCGTTCCCTCCGTAACCTTGGTTTCCTGTTGAGCCATGATTCGCATCTTCGTAACCGGCGGGACCTTCGACAAAACCTACGACGAGATCCGCGGCGCCCTGTCCTTCGAGGACACGCACCTGCAGGAGATGCTGACCCTTGGCCGCTCTCGGGTTGATGTGACGGTGCGCACGCTGATGATGGTCGACAGCCTCGACATGACGGACGCGGATCGCGAGCTCATCGTCCGGAACTGCGTCCAGTCCGCCGAATCGCGCATCGTCATTACGCACGGCACGGACACGATGGTCGAAACGGCCCGTGCGATTGCCGCAGGTGTCGCAGGAAAAACAGTCGTCCTCACCGGCGCGATGATTCCGTATGCCTTCGGCAGCTCGGACGGGTTGTTCAACCTCGGGAGCGCGCTGTCGTTCGCGCAGGTGCTGCCGCCTGGCGTGTACATCGCGATGAACGGGCAGCACTTCCAGTGGGATCGCGTCCGGAAGAATCGCGAAACGGGCGTATTCGAACAGATCTAGCGCGGATTCGATTCCGTGGCGCGAACCCTTCGGGTTCGCGTGGCGAGCCTGACAAGGCTCGCCCCACGCGGTGCGCAGGGCAGACGATCAGAGATGCGCTAGTCGAATCCTTCGAAGAGGAACAGGTCGTGGTTGCCCGGTGGCTCGATGCCGCTCGCGCGCGCCGCCTGGGCCAGTTGCGCCAGATGGCGAACCTCGTGCAGGAAGATGTGCATCAGGAGCCGCCGTCGTGACAGCGAGATGGGTCCGATACCGATCGCGTTCCACCCGATCTGGCTGTCAGCAATAGCGTCCGTCACATCCGACACGTAGCGGCGCAGGTCTGCTCGTACGAGATCGGCATATTCGAACAGACGCCGCCAGTCGCCGAGCGGAACGCCGCTTTCCTCGGGCGGCGTCGATCCTTGCAGCCGCGACAGATGCCGGCGCTCGACGTAGAAGATGTGATCGAGCAGTTCGGCGGCCGTCGGGAAGCGGCCGCCCGGCTGCAGCACGATCGACATCCGCGTCGGATCGGCGGCAATCCATTCGCGCCACTTCCGCCGTTCGTGGTCGGAGTAGTCGAGAAGCGGCGCGAACGGAACGTTCACGAGCCGATCGCCTCGTCCACCGTGAGCACGCGCACCGTTCCAAGCTTCAGCCCCTGCACGCCGGTCTCGATGGCCTTGCGGTCGCCGGCGATGACGACGGCGAACTTGCCGGGCTGGATGTAGGTGGCAGCCACCTTCTGGACAGCCGCGGCGGTCACCGCCTGGATGTTGGCGATATAACGCGCGAAGTAATCGTCCGGAAGTTTGTAGATGATCATCTCCTCGACGTGCGAGGCGAGATCCTGGATCGTCTCGAACTCGCTCGGGAACCCGAGCGCGATGTAGTTCTTGGCCTTGGCCAGCTCCTCGGCGCTGACCGGCTTGCCGATGGCGTTCAGCTCGTTGAAGAACTCCCTCAGCGCGTCGGCAGTCTTGTCGGTCTGAATCCCGGCGCCGGCGAAGAAGGGTCCTGCCGACAGGCGCATGTCGAAACGCGAGCTGGCGCCGTAGGTGTACTGGTTCTTCTCGCGGAGGTTCTGATTCAGCCGCGACGTGAACGACCCGCCGAGAATCGTGTTCAGCACCTGCAAGGCGAAATAGTCCGGGGTCGATCGCGGGACGCCGACCCAGCCGATGCGGACCTGCGACTGCTCGGAGCCTGGCATGTCGACGATGGAGACCTGGGCCTGTGTGAGCTGGGGTGCCAGCGCGACCGGTGTGCGCGGCGCGCCCGCCGCCTTCCACCCGCCGAACTGTTTCTCCAGCAGCGGCAGCACGGCGTCCGTCCTGATGTCTCCAGCGACGACCAGCGTTGCGCCGGCGGGGTGATACATCGCGGTATGGAACGAACGGAGGTCGGCGATGGTGAACGCCTTCAACGTCGCCGGGGTTCCCATCGCCGACGTGCCGTAGCGATGTGTCCCGCCGTAGACGACGCGCCCGAAGGCCAGCGGCGCAACCTGCGCCGCATCGTCGCGTGCCTGCAGCAGCGTGGTCAGACGTTCCTGACGGAGGCGATCGAGCTCGGCCTGCGGAAATGTCGGACGCAACGCCACGTCCGCCATGATCGGCAGCGCCGCCGCCAGCCGGGCGGCGGGCACGTTCAGACGCACCGCGGACGCGTCGAACGAACTGCTCGTGCCCAGGTCCGCGCCCAGGAATTCGACCTCGTCTGCAATCTGCAGCGCCGACCGCGATCCAGCGCCTTCGTCGAGCATGGCTGCCGTGAGGCTGGCGACGCCGAATTTACCGGCCGGGTCGTCGCCGCTGCCGGCGTGGACCAGCAGGTTGACCTGGACGAGCGGCACCTTGTGCGCTTCCACAATCCAGACGGCGAGGCCGTTGGAGAGGGTTCGTTTCTGAACCGGCGGCAGCGTGAGCTGCGGCGCCGGTCCGAGAGCGGGTGGTTTGGACCGGCTCGGAGCCTGCTGCGCAAACACCGCCGCGGTCGCCAGAACGACGAAGACGGAGATGAGCGCCTTCATTTCTTTTCCTCCGGCAGCACCACGAGCTCGATGCGGCGATCGCGCGGCAGCCATCTGACGACCGCGGCCTGCACGTCGGCCGGCGTGAGCGAGGTGTAGCGCGCCAGATCCTCGGCGAAGAAGTCCGGGCCGCCACCGCCGAAGTAATAGGCGTTGAGCTGGTCGGCTTTGCCGCCGAAGCCGCCGACGCGCTCCATCGCGCGGTAGAACGACGCCTCGACCTGATTCAGCGCCCGCTGGACCTCGCGCGCCTCCGGCGGAGCGCGGCGAAGCTTGTCGATCTCCTCGTCGATCGCTTTCTGCAGCTCCTCGGCCGTATGACCGCGACGCGCGGTCGCGACGATCAGGAACGAGCTGCCAAGCGCACCGGAGCTCTGGAACGCGGAAACGTCCTGCGCGATCTGATCGTCGTAGACGAGCCGTTTATAGAGCCGTGAGTTCTTGCCGTCGCTGAGGACGGATGACACCAGGTCCAGCGTCGCATCGCCCGGGGCAAAGAGGCGCGGCGTCAGCCATCCGAGGTAGAGACGCGGCAGGGACACCTGATCGGTAAGCGTCTGGCGTTTGACCCCCGTTAATACTGCGGCCGGCGGTGCGACCGGTTCGACGGCCGGACCGCGCGGTATCTCGCTGAACCATTTCTGCACCAGCCCCTGCGTCCGATCGACATCGATATCACCGGCAATGACGAGGCTGGCGTTGTTCGGCGCGTAGTACTTCTTGAAGAACTCCTGCACGTCGGCCTGCGTCGCCGCGGTGAGATCTTCCATGTGGCCGATGACCGGCCAGCTGTACGGATGGTTGGCCGGCCAGAGCAATTTGTCGAGCTCGAGCGACGCCATCCCATACGGCCGGTTCTCGTAGCTCTGGCGGCGTTCGTTCTTGACGACGTCGCGCTGGCTGTTCACCTGTTCCGGCGGCATCGCGTCGAGCAGATAGGCCATGCGGTCGGACTCGAGGAACAGCGCGAGCTCGAGCGCGTTGCTGGGAAGGTCGATGACGTAGTTCGTCCGGTCGTTGTTGGTCGAGCCGTTGTTGTTGGCGCCGGCTGCTTCGAGCAGGATGTCGAACTGTCCTTCCGGAACGTTTTTCGACCCCTCGAACATGAGATGTTCGAACAGGTGGGCGAAGCCCGTTCGTCCCGGCTTCTCGTTGGCGGAGCCAACGTGGTACCAAACGTTCACGGCGACGACAGGGACCGTCTTGTCCTGATGCAGGATGACGTTGAGCCCGTTGGGCAACTGGAACTGCCGGAACGGAACCTGTATCGACGGCGGCGCCGCCGGAGCGGGCGACTGCGCGTCGAGCGGCACGGCCAGCAGCATCAGGGCGAGCACAGCAAGGCGACGGCTCATGCGAACTCCTTTACGAGAGTTTCTATATTAGACGGGCTTCGAGCGCAGGGGCACCTTGCTTGCTACCGACCGCGTGGGAGGGTGCAGATGGGCATCTTTGACAAGAACAGCTCGGCGGGACTGCGCGAGAAATACAACCACGCCATTCAGACGGCGAAATCGCTGCGCATGCAGGGTGGCGCCGAAGAGCGCGACGGCAAGCTGTACTTCAACGGGACCGTGAACTCAGTCGAGGAGAAAAATCAAATCTGGAACGCGTTGAAGACCGTGTCCGACTGGGAGAAGGACGTCGTCGCGGACATCAAGGTCAACGCGCAGGCGGCGCGGCCCGCTCCGACAACGGCTTCGGGCGGCGCGGCGCCTGCGACGGTCACCTATACGGTGCAGCCGGGTGACACCTTGAGCGGCATCGCCAAGAAGTTCCTCGGGAACGCAAACGAATACATGGACATCTTCAACGCCAACCGGGATCAGCTGACCGATCCGGACATGATCAAGCCCGGGCAGGTGTTGAAGATCCCGCAGCACACGCATCGATAGTCTCGTGGAGTCCGGCTTCAGCCGGATATCGCAGCGAGGATCGCATTGAACGTCGGGCTCGGGCGCATCGCCCGCGCCGTCAAAGCCGGATCGGGCTGGTAGTAGCCGCCGATGTCCACGGGTTTGCCCTGGACGCCGTTGAGCTCGCCGACGATCCGGCTTTCGTGGTGTTCGAGATCGCGAGCGATGGGCGCGAATGTGTCGCCAAGCCCGGCGTCGGCGGTCTGTTCCGCCAGCGCACGTGCCCAATACATCGCCAGGTAGAAATGGCTGCCGCGATTGTCGAGCTCGCCAACCTTCCGCTGCGGCGACTTGTCATTCTCGAGGATGCGTCCGTTGGCCTGATCGAGCGCCGTGGCCAGCGCCAGGGCGGTCGGATTGGCGGTCTTGTGACCAAGATCGTCAATCGACACCGCCAGCGCCAGGAATTCGCCCAGCGAGTCCCATCGCAGGTAGTTCTCCTGCTGGAACTGCTGAACGTGCTTCGGTGCAGAGCCGCCGGCGCCGGTCTCGTATAACCCGCCGCCGGCTAGAAGCGGGACGATGGAGAGCATTTTCGCGCTGGTGCCGAGCTCGAGGATTGGAAACAGGTCGGTGAGATAGTCGCGGAGCACGTTTCCGGTTGCCGCAATGGTGTCGCGTCCCGCGCGGACACGCGCCAGCGTCTGCCGCATCGCCTCGACCGGCGCCAGGATGCGGATGTCGAGTCCCGCCGTGTCGTGGTCCTGCAGATACTCCTTCGTCTTCACCATCACGTTGCGGTCGTAGGCGCGCCCGGGATCGAGCCAGAAAATCGCCGCGTGCCCGGTAAGCCGCGCGCGGTTGACCGCCAGCCTGACCCAGTCCCGGATCGGCAGATCCTTCGTCTGGCACATGCGCCAGATGTCGCCAGCCTCGACGCGGTGTTCGAAGACGGTCCGGCCTGCGGCGCTGACGCGGACGATCCCGTCGTGCGGGATCTCGAACGTCTTGTCGTGCGACCCGTACTCCTCGGCCTTCTGCGCCATCAGCCCGACGTTGGAAACCGTGCCCATCGTGCGCACGTCGAACGCGCCGTTCTGCTTGCAGTCATCGATCACCGCCTGGTAGATCCCGGCGTACGAGCGGTCCGGGATCATCGCTTTCGTATCGTGCAGGCCGCCGTCCGGCCCCCACATCCTGCCCGACGCGCGGATTGCCGCCGGTATCGACGCATCGATGATGACGTCGCTGGGCACGTGCAGGTTGGTGATGCCTCGGTTCGAGTCGACCATCGCGAGCGGCGGCCGTGACGCATAGACGGCTTTGATGTCGGCTTCGATGCCGGTGCGCTGCGCGGGCGGCAGCTCCTGGATCTTGCTGTAGACGTCGCCGATGCCATTGTCGGGATCGATGCCGAGCGTCTCGAACAGCGCGCCATGTTTTTCGAACACGTCCTTGTAGTACTCGCGGACGGCGTGTCCGAACATGATCGGATCCGACACCTTCATCATCGTCGCCTTCAGGTGCAGCGACAGAAGAAGCCCCGCGGAGCGGGCGTCGGCGATCGACTGCGCGAAGAACCCCTGCAGCGCGCGCCGGCTCATGACCGAGGCGCCAAGGACGTCGCCGGCAGCGACCTTGACGCCGTCTTTCAGGGTTGTGGCCGTGCCGTCGGCGCCGGTGAGCTCGATGCGCAGCACGCTGTTTTCGCTGACGACCGCCGATTGCTCGCTGCTGTAGAAGTCACCGCCGGGCATGTGCACCACGTGGGTCCGCGAATCGGGGGTCCACGCGCCCATCGAGTGCGGATGCGCGCGTGCGTACGCCTTTACCGCCGATGCCACGCGCCGATCCGAATTGCCTTCACGCAGAACAGGGTTGACTGCGCTGCCGAGAACTTTGGCGTACTTCGCCTTGATGTTCTTCTCCTGCTCGGTCCGCGGTTCTTCGGGGTAGTCGGGCACGGGATAACCGTGCTGCTGCAGCTCGCGGATGGCCGCCTGAAGCTGCGGGATGGATGCGCTGATGTTGGGGAGCTTGATGATGTTTGCGTCCGGCGTCTTGGCGACGTCGCCAAGCTCCGCGAGATCGTCGGCGCAGCGCTTGTCTGGCGGCAGCTCCTCTGGGAAGCTCGCGAGGATGCGCCCGGCGAGCGAGATGTCTCTGGTCTCGACGAGGACGCCGGCCGCGCGCGTAAATGCCTGGACGATTGGCAGCAGCGAATAGGTGGCGAGGGCAGGCGCTTCGTCGGTGTAGGTGTACAGGATCCTGGTCGGGTTCATGAGTGAATCCCCATTCTCCTGCATCCGGGAGGAAACGGAGGGGACGGAGGGAACGGATTCACCGGATGAACGGAGATTTGAACCACGAAGATCGATGGCGAAAGTCTTCGCCAGTTCGGGCGAGATCACTCCAGTGGCATCCTCTACTGAAGCACGCGCCCTGAGCTGGCCCGCTGGCATGAACTGCCGCCAGATGATTACGCCTGCCGCGATAGCGACCAGAAGGGTCACTGTGACGTCGAGTATCGACTTCAAGCGTTTCATCGCGATTCACCGTTGCCACAGAAAGATCGACACGTGATCGGCACTGCTCACAGACGAGGTCATCTGTTTCCATTTTCGAGCGCAGACGTGTATTCCGACTTGTTCGCACCGCCTGGACGACACGCTGAAAATTGAGAGTCGCAAGTGGCGGAAGTCTACGCAGCTAGTGGTTCATGTCAACGTAGAACGCGGGAGAGTGCGACCGTACAGCCATTCGTGCAGAGCAATGAGATCGCTCTACGGTGGGTCTCTGTTTACTCTCGGAGAATGTGGCGAACCAGTTCGAAGAATCTGCGGTATCGTTTCGATCTGGATTAGCTTGGTGAATCAGGTTGTGTTGAGGAGTGTCGATTGAAGCGGTTTGGGCTAATCACGAGTGCCGTGTGGATTGTTGTTGCGCTCCTTGCTGCGTCGATCGCCGCGCAAGAGGCGAAGCCACGATTCGACGTCGCTTCTGTCAGGCGGACGGAGTCAAGGCTTCCTCGGCCTGGTGCAATACCCCTGGCTCTGCCGGGCGGACGGTTTTACGCCGGCTTAGCGACGGTCGAAGATCTGCTGTGGTTCGCGTACGCCTTGAGACCGCATGAAATTGTCGGCGGGCCCGACTGGGTACGCAGCGACAGATTCGAGATTAGCGCCAGGGCGGCGACGGATGCGCCGCCCGACCAGATCAAGAGGATGGTGGGGTCGCTGCTCGAGGATCGCTTCAAGCTCGTCACACACAAAGAGCACCGCGAGATGCGGTTCCTGGCACTCATTCGGGCGCGGCCGGACGGAGCGCTCGGTCCGGCTCTCATCCGCATCGACGAGTGCAGCCCCGCGAGGATGATGAAATTGCAGCAAAAGTTTCCGGAAAAGTATCCGGCTCCCGGGAATGGGCTGACCAGCGCGTGTTCGTCGAGGGGTCTCGACAATCTCGCGACCCTGCTCTCCATCGGGAGTACGCCGGTCATCGACGCGACAGGGCTGACGGGCAGTTTCTTTTTCACCATCCGTTCCCAACGCAGCTCTTTGGCCTTTCTGGGTCTCACCAATAACGATCCGAACCTTCCAGCCCTGTCGACTGTTCTGAACGAACAACTCGGTTTGAAACTCGAGTCCCGGCGCGGTCCGCTTGACGTGCTCGTCATCGACTCGGTGCAGGAGCCGACTGAGAATTAGAAAGAAACGGCCTCGCTGCAAGCCGTAACATCGCGCGCAGGACTTCGTCGCCTTTCTTCGTGTCCTTCGTGGTAAAAACCGGCACGACGGTCTGATAACATCTCCGGTTTCCGCATGCCCGAATCTTCGAAACCTCTGGTCGCGGTCGTGATGGGCTCGTCGTCTGATTGGGAGACGATGCAGCATGCCGTGTCGATGCTCGAGCGGTTTGGCGTGGCGCACGAGCGGCACATCGTGTCGGCTCATCGCACACCGGTCTGGATGGCGGAATTCGCCGGCGGCGCGGAGGATCGCGGCATCGAGGTGATCATCGCCGGTGCGGGCGGGGCGGCCCACTTGCCCGGTATGGTTGCCGCGCACACAGCGCTTCCCGTCCTCGGAGTTCCGGTGCAGAGCGCCGCGCTGCAGGGACTCGACTCGCTGCTGTCGATTGTGCAGATGCCCGCCGGCGTTCCGGTTGGCACGCTCGCGATCGGCAAGGCCGGCGCCACGAACGCCGGCCTGCTCGCCGTCGCGATTGTCTCGGGCTCCCGGCCCGACCTGCGCGCGCAGCTGCGTGCGTACAGGCAGGAGCAGACTCAGAAGGTCCGTCAGGAACAGCTTCCGTGACCCTTCGACGAATGCTCAGGGTCACCCCGAGCGGGGTCGAGGGGTGAAGGTCATCGGTCCAGGCGCTGCCCTGGGGGTTCTCGGGAGCGGGCAGCTTGGACGCATGTTCTGCATTGCCGCGCGGCGGATGGGCTACCGCGTCCACACGTTCTCGCCCGAGGAAGACACGCCGACCGGCCAGGTGGCCGACGTCGAGGTGACCGCCGATTACGACGACGTCGACGCGCTGCGCGCCTTTGCCGGCAGCGTCGATGTCGTGACCTTCGAGTTCGAGAACGTGCCGATTGAAGCCATCGACGCGATCGAGGCGCTGGCGCCGGTGCGGCCCTCGGCACTCGCACTGCACACGACGCAGCAACGGGCGCGCGAGAAGACGTTTCTGGCCGACCATGGCTTCCCGACCGCCGCCTTTGCCCGCGCCGTCACGCTCGACGAGCTGTGGGACGCCGTCGCGCGCGTCGGCACGCCGGCCATCATCAAGACGGCGGCGTTCGGCTATGACGGCAAGGGGCAGCACAAGGTCACGACGCCCGCCGACGTCGCGCACATCTGGGACGCCATCGGTCATCAGGAGGCGATCGTCGAGAAGTTCATCTCGCTGCAGGCGGAGATCTCAGTCATCGCCGCCCGCGGGCTGGACGGGACGATCGCCGAGTACCCGCCGTTCGAGAACCGTCATCGGAATCACATCCTCGATCTGACGACGGCGCCCGCGCTGGTGCCGGAGTCGACTGCCGCCCGCGCGGGCGAGATTACGCGCGCGATCCTGAACGAGCTGCAGTTTGTCGGCGTCCTGTGCGTCGAATTCTTCGTCAGCACCGACGGCGAGCTGCTCGTGAACGAGCTGGCGCCGCGGCCGCATAACTCCGGTCACCTCACCTTCGATGCCGCGGTCACGAGCCAGTTCGAGCAGCAGGTGCGTGCGATCTGCGGCCTGCCGCTCGGGTCGCCCGAGCTCCTGCGTCCCGCCGCCATGGCCAACCTGCTCGGCGACTTGTGGGTTGACGGGACGCCGAACTGGGCCGCCGCGTGCCGGTTCCCCGACGTGAAGCTGCACTTGTACGGAAAGGACCAGCCGCGCCCGGGGCGGAAGATGGGTCATCTCACGGCGATTGGGCGCGGCGTGCAGGAGGCGCAGGACCGCGTCATCGCCGCGCGGGATGCGTTGTTGATCTGAAGGCCAAAGGCCGATGGCCTAAGGCCCAAGGGCTTGTCCCAGGCCTCTAAGTTCTTATTCCTCGACCAGCCCTTAGCCCTTTGGCCTTAGGCCTTGGGCCTGCTCATGCCGGAGCAGCCAGTGTTTCCGCCACAACCCACCGCCATACCCGCCTAACTTTCCATCCGCGTTCACCACGCGATGGCACGGGATGACGATCGCGATGCGGTTCATCCCGTTGGCGCGACCGACGGCGCGCTGACCGTTCGGCGCTCCGATCCGGTCCGCGAGTTGGGCGTAGGAGATGGTCTCCCCGTACGGAATCCGCGACAGCTCACGCCAGACGCGCTCTTCGAATGGCGTCCCGCGATAGACGAGCGGGACCGTGAAGTCCTTGAGCTCGCCGGCGAAGTATCTGGTGAGCTCTTCCCGGAGAAGGTCCAGGTATCGATGCTCGCCGGGAACCATCGGCTGCTTCAGAAGTCCGGACAGCCGCTTCAACTGCGCCTCCAGCATCCGGCGGTCAGTGAACTCGAGGAGACACAGACCTTCATCAGTGGCGCCGGCGATCATCGGCCCGAACGGGGTTTCGATGGCCGCCGTAATGACGCAGGCGGCGTCTTCGGCCCGTCCCGGCGGCAGCCCGAACGTACGGGTGAACGCGTCGCGGAAGCCGCTGTGCGACTCCCACCCGGTTCCGAGCGCCACGTCGTCCAGCGTCTCGCCCTCGCGGAGCTGCCTGATCGCCCCGGCAAGCCGCCGGCCGCGGCAATACGCGTGGAACGTCATGCCGTAGCGATCGAGGAAGAATCGCCGGATGCGGGCAGGATCGACGTCGAAGGCGTGCAGGTCGCTGTCGCGGAAACGGCGATTCGGCTCCTTGTCGACGGCTTCGAGGAGCGGGCTCAGCCACTCGGGCGTCGCATCGCCGACGAGCGGCCGGCAGCGCAGGCAGGGGCGATAGCCGGCAAACAGCGCTTCGCGCACCGTGCCGAAGAACTCGATGTTCTCGACCAGCGGCTTGCGGGCGCGGCACGACGGCCGGCAGAAGATGCCGGTGGTTCGTACGCCGGTGACGAAAATTCCGTCGTAGCCGGCATCGCTCGCGAAAAAGGCGCGCTCCATTTCCGCGCGCGCGGGAAGCGCCGGCGTAAAGAGAGAGTCCTGGTTTTCGATGTGCCGTTGGGTTCCGCTCATGGAGGCGATCATGAGCTTACGGTATCCGGCCGCGGAATAGGCCCGCCACCGGAAATTGGACAAGATATTCAGCAGGTCCGCCTGAAGGCGGACACTACGTCTGGGCTGAGCGGTCCGCCTGAAGGCGGACACTACGTCGGGGCACCGTTCGTAGGGCGCCCCTTCAGGGGTGCCTTCTCAGAAGCCGCGCGTGATGACGACCTCTGACTCTTCGTCGGGTACGTCCACCATCTGCACCTGCAGGTTTCCGGCGTTCGTTGCGAACATCATCGCGGTCTTCTTCGAGATCTCGCCGGCGCGTGCCAGCTTCTCCAGCTCGCCGTCGAAGTGCTGCATGCCGTCGAGCTCGCCGTCTCTCATCGCATCGAGCAGCGATTTGCCTTCGCTGTCGCCCTTTTCCAGGTACTCGCGCGTCCTCATCGTCGACTTCAGGATCTCGAGGATCGCCCGGCGGCCGCCGCCGGTCTTCGGAATCAGCCGCTGCGAGATGAAGTAGCGGAACGAACCGGCCAGGCGCGTGCGGATCGCCGCCTGGTCCGACGCGTCGAAGGTGCCGACGATGCGCTCGACGGTCTTGGAGGCGTCGATCGTATGCAGCGTCGAGAAGACGAGGTGGCCGGTTTCGGCCGCGGTCATGGCGATTTCGATCGTTTCCCGATCGCGCATTTCGCCGACGAGAATCACCTTGGGTGCCTGACGCAGCGCCGCACGCAGCGCCGCGGAGAAGGTCGGCGTATCGCTGTGCAGCTCACGCTGGTGAACGGTTCCTTTCTTGTGTGCGTGGAGGAACTCGATCGGATCTTCGATGGTGAGGATATGTTCGGCGCGCGTCTCGTTGATCAGGTCGATGATCGCCGCAAGCGTGGACGACTTCCCGGAGCCCGTCGGTCCGGTGACGAGGACGATTCCATTTTTCAGCTTGGCGACATCGGCGAGCGCCGTCGGCAGATTCAGCTCGGCGATTGATGGAATTCTTGCCGCGATCACCCGCATGACGATGGCGTGAGAGCCGCGCTGTTTGAACACGTTGACGCGGAAACGCCCGCAGTCGGGCTGCGAGTACGAGAGGTCGCACGCACCCTGCTCCTTGAGGCTGTGGCGCGCCTGCTCGTTGCTGTCGATCAGATCCTGGGCGATCCGCGCCGTGTCGTCGGGCCGCAGAAACGGTGTATTGGGGAGCGGGACGGCGACGAGCTCGCCATGCTTCTCGACCTGGGCGGGGCGGCCGGGCGAGAAGATCAGGTCGCTGACGCCGGGTCCGGCGTCGAGCAGCGTCTTGACGATTTCGGCCGTGGTGAGCGTGCAGCCGGTTGCGATTGGTCTCTCGGCGACGATGTCTGTCATGGAAGCGGCTTTGCGGTCCGAACCGTCTTATCGGCTGCCACACGTCATGAATTAAGTCCGTGACGGCGGTCAAAGCCAGCCGGGGCGATTTGCACAACATTGCAGGGCGCCGCTCGACTGCCCGAGCGCAGTCGAGGGGCTAGAATGCGCCCGTGCCGTCATTTCCCAGCTTCGCGTTCGACCGCTTCGAGCTGGACACCTTCGCGCGGCGTGTCACCCGCGATGGCCAGCCGATCGCGGTCGCCGACCGGCACTTCGACGTCCTTTATTGCCTCGTCAGCCACCCGGCCGAACTGGTGACCAAGGACGCACTGGTCACGGCCGGCTGGGGAGACGTTGCCGTGACCGACAACAGCCTCGAGCAGGCGATCTCGGCCCTGCGGCGGGCTTTGGGGCCGCGCTCCGACGGCAGCCACTACATCGAAACGGTTCCGCGGCGCGGGTACCGATTTACTGCCTCGCCGGAACGGAAGACCGCGCGCGCGACCGACGAAAGCCTGGACGCGCTGATGGCGCCGCACCGTGCGTGGCTCGAAGGGCGCGCGTCGCTCGAAACGCTGGAGAAGGAACATATCCGCCGCGCCCGCCGCGACTTCGAGCAGGTCCTCGAGGCGTTTCCCGACAACGCGACCGCGCACGTCGGCCTCGCCAACGCGCTGGCCATGGGATTCGAGATGACCCGCGCCGACGCCGAGCCGAATCGCGAGGCGCTGGCGTCGGCACGCGAACACGCGCTCGAGGCCTGCCGCCTCGATCCGCGTTTAGGCGAGGCGTGGGCGACGCTGGGCTTCGTTCTCAATTGCTGTGGCCAACCGGCGGACGGGTTGGCGGCCCTGCGGCGCGCGGTCACCCTGGAATCTGACAACTGGCGCCATCACTTCCGTCTTGCCTACGTAGGATGGGGTGAAGAGCGTTTGCGGGCCGCGCGCAGAACGCTCGCGCTCCTGCCAGGCTTCCCGCTGGCGCATTGGCTGGCGGCGACGGTGCATATCGCACGCAACGTGCTCGACGAAGCGGAGCGGGAGCTCCGGGCTGGCATTGCCGGCGAGGAGTCGCAGGGCTCGAACGTGCGCTTTACCACCGTCGCGCTGCATTGGCTGCTGGGCCTGGTGCTGCTCGCTCGCGGCGATGAGGACGGTGCGCTCGTGGAGTTCGAGCGTGAGCTGGCCGCCGAAGCATCCGGTCACCTGTACGCGCGCGAGTGCTGTTCGAACACGTGCTATGCCATCGGGGCGCTGTGGATGCGGCGGCAGCAGAAGACCGAGGCGCAGCAGGCCTTTGCACAGGCGCTCGAGCGCGTGCCGAACCACAGGCTCGTGCTGACCGTGTTGATGGCACAGTCTTTATCGAGCGTCGGTGCAGCCCTGGGAGGCCAGGGGTTTCCGTCCGTTGCCACGGGACCGGATGTGTCTTTTGACGAGAAGTTCGGGTCGGCTATCGCGGTGGACCTGATGGGGCACACGGCATTTGCCGTCCAGGTGCTCGACGGCGCGCTGGCTGCCGCCACGCCGGGAAACGCAGGATGGCTGGTGCCCGTCGAGCCGCTGCTGAACGTCTCCGCCAAACCGGACGTCTGGGCGCCGGTGCTCGCGCGGCTGCGAACGCGGGCAGCGTAGCGATCTCCTTCCTCCTATCTCCTTCCTCCTTCCTCCTGGGATAGCATTTCTCTGATGCCCACCCGTTACGGCGAGTCGCCGTGGCTCCACGAGTTCCCCCGCACACGCCGACCGGATTTCCCCCGCCTCCGCGGTGAACACTCCTGTGACGTCGTCATCGTCGGCGGCGGCCTGACCGGCAGCGCGACGGCCTATACGTGCGCGATGGCGGGCTTGAAGCCCATGGTCATCGAGGCGGAGCGCGTGGGGCATGGCAGCGCGGGTCGAAGCGCCGGATTGCTCCTCGCTGACCCTGGCCCGCTGTTCCGCGAGGTCGTGCAGGCCCACGGGCTGCGGGCGGCGCGGCGCGTGGTCGAAGCATGGGCCCGCGGAACATCGGACGGCGCGGCGCTACTCAAGCGATTGACGGTGCCCGGCGGCGTCACGCCGCTCAGCGATCTGATCGTCGGGCGCCGCGGCGACGAAAAAATTCTCACGCGGGAGCATGCGGCCCGCGACGAAGCCGGTGTCCCGTCGCGCTGGCTCGCTGAAAAGCAGGCGAAGACGGCCACGAACCTCGACGCCACGGCGGCGATTCGCGTGCCTTATGGCTTTGCCGTCAATCCCTACGCGGCGTGCGTCGCCGTTGCAAACGCGGCCGCTCGCCGGGGCGCAACCTTCTACGAGAGATCGCCGGTCAGGAAGGTCACGTTCGGAAGGAAATCGGCCGAAGTGCGGACCGGCGATGCCGTTGTGCGTACGGCGGCGGTCATTGTGACGACCGGTATTGCCACCCCCGAGTTCAAGCCGTTACGCCGTCATTTCAAACGGCGCGAGGCATATCTGGTCATGACGGCTCCCGTTCCGGCGGCGGTGCGCCGGCAGCTGGGCCCGTCTGAGTCGACGATCCGCGACCTGCGGTCGCCGCATCACCGCCTCCGGTGGACGCCCGATCAGCGCATCGTGATCTCGGGCGCCGATCAGGACGAGACGCCGGCGCGCACGCGCGATGCCCTGATGGTGCAGCGGACCGGGCAGCTGATGTACGAGCTGCTCATGCTGTATCCGGCGATCTCGGGACTGCAGCCGCAGTACGGCTGGCACCTGCCCTACGGTGAAACCGCCGACGGGCTGATGTACATCGGCCCGCATCGCAACTATCCGCACCACCTCTTCGCGCTTGGTTCAGGCGGCGACTCGATCTCGGGCGCTTTTGTCGCCGCGCGGATTCTGGCCCGGGCCGCAAAAGGTCGGATGGACAAGGCGGACGAGGTCTTCGGCTGGACTCGATGAGTGTTGAGATAACACCCGTCGATCTCCTCGCCATCGGTCCGCACCCCGACGACATCGAGATCGGGATGGGCGGCACGGTGGCCAGGCACACCGCGCTCGGCCATCGCGTCGGGATGTGCGACCTGACAGCCGGCGAGATGGGCAGCAACGGCACCGTGGACGAGCGGCTCGCGGAAGCCGAGGCCGCGCGGCAGGTGCTGAACGCCGCATGGCGCGTCAACCTGCGTCTTCCGGATCGCGCGCTAGGTTCGAGCGACGAGCATGCCCGCGCGATTGCGGGGCTCGTCCGGCGCAGCCGTCCGAAGGCGGTCGCGATACCGTACTGGAGCGATCGGCATCCTGATCACGTGGCGGCGAGCCGTCTGCTGACCGACGGCGTGTTCAATGCCGGCCTGCGCCGTTACGCGGCGGACGGCGACGCCTGGAAACCTGAGTGGATCTGCTATTACTTCATCAATGATTCCGCGGTGCCATCATTCGTGATCGACGTCAGCGAACACTACGAGGTGAAGCGGCGGGCGCTGGCCTGCCACGTCACACAGTTCACGCCCGCAGACCGGAACCGGGTGGCGACGCGACTGACCAGCTCGACCTTCCAGCAGCTGATCGAGAGCCGCGACGCGCAATTCGGAGCTCTTGCCGGCGTCGCCTACGCTGAAGGCTTCGTCGTGACGCAGCCCGTGGTCCGGCCTCATCTCATCCCGACGTGGAACGACCGCTGAACATCGGCATCGTCTGCTACGCATCGGTCGGTGGCAGCGGGATCGTGGCGACCGAGCTGGGCAAGGCGCTGGCGCTGCGCGGCCACCAGGTGCATTTCATCAGCACGGAGACACCATTCCGTCTCGGCGAGTTCCAGGACGGGCTGTCGTTCCACCAGGTGCTCACGCCGACGTATCCGCTCTTTCGCGAGCCACAGTATCTGCTCTCGCTCGCCAACCGGATCGTGCAGGTGGCGCGCGAGTTCAACCTCGACATCATTCACGCGCATTACGCGGTGCCGCATGCGACGGCCGCCTTCCTGTCCCGCCAGGTGCTGGCCGGGTCGATCAACGGCATGGCGCCCAAGGTCGTCACCACGCTGCACGGAACGGACATCACGCTCGTCGGCAACGACTCGTCCTATTCGCAGATCGTGGCGTTCTCGATCCAGCAGTCGGACAGCGTCACGGCCGTGTCGGCCAGCCTGCGCGATGCCACCTACGAGACGCTCGGCATCACGCGCCCGATCGAAGTCATCCCGAACTTCCTCGACTGCGCCGTTCACCGCCGCCGTCCGCGTGCCGAACTGCACAAGCGGTTCACGGGCGGCGACGACGCGACGAAGATCGTGGCGCACGTGTCGAATTTCCGGCCGGTCAAACGGGTGGAGGCGGTGATCGACATCTTCGACCGCATCCGCCAGCGGGTTCCGGCGCGTCTGTTGCTCGTTGGCGATGGTCCCGATCTTTCGCTCGCGTACAAGAAGGCGCGCGAGCTCGGCATCGTGCCGCTCGTGCATGGCGTTGGCGCGCAGGAAGAAGTGGTGCCGCTGCTCTCGGCGTCGGACGTGTTCCTGCTGCCGTCGGCGCAGGAAAGCTTCGGACTCGCGGCGCTGGAAGCCATGGCCTGCGAGGTGCCGGTCGTCGCCTCGAGGGTCGGCGGGCTTCCCGAGGTCATCGAGCACGGCGTCAGCGGGTTTCTGCACGACCCTCAGGCGGTCGACGAGATGGCCGAGAGCGCCGTGTCGCTCCTGACGGACGCTGCGTTGCACGCCAGGGTCAGCGCCGCCGGCTGCCGCCGCGTTCGTGAGGAGTTCTGCGTCGAGCGCGTCGTGCCGATGTACGAGGCGTGCTATCGCGCAGTGCTATAGCGAGGCACCCCTGAAGGGGTGCCCTACGAATTGAGCGGATTCCACGTAGGGCGCCGCTTCAGCGGTGCCGTCACGAGAATGGCGCGAGCTTTTTGAAGGTCGCCAGTACCCACTTGTAGCCATCGGGATCGGTCACAACCGCGGCGCGGTCTCCCCAGGGTCGATCTTCCGCATCGCTGACGCCCGCGCCGGCCTCGCGCGCGCGCATCAGCGCATCGTCCACATCCTGCACATATGCGTACAGCGCGGCCGCGCCGCCGGTCGCTGTCGCTTCGTCACCTTTCCGGATCAGCATGACGACCGAATCACCGTGTCGCATCTCTGCGTAGCGGAGCTGCCCTGCTCCATCCGGCAGGACCACGCCGCGCGCAAACCCCAGCGCGCGCTCCATGAACTCCATCGTCGCCGCGACGTTCGCCACAGCGAGATACGGGTTGATGGCCTGCATGCCTGGCGCGAGCCCGCTCCCTGCGCCGGCGCGCCGTACGGCATGCCCTTCCGTAGCGACGCGGCGGATCTTCGCGGCCGCCGCGGCGCGGCGGCGCTTCCCTCTGGTCTTCGAACGCTGACGTGAGGCGGTTGACCGTGACGGGCGTTTTCTCTTTGGCGGCATGTGTGTGTCTCTCTGCGTCGTATGGCAGTCAGGCGAAGATGGCGTTGAGCGCGGCGTCCACGGTCGGATAACGGAATCTGAACCCCAGCGTCTCGGCTTTGCGGGGGAGGGCCCGCTGCCCTTGGAGCAGCAGGGCGTCCGCCATCTCGCGTCCAAGCATTCCGCGCAGGACGAAGGCCGGAACGGCAAACAGCGCAGGGCGGTGCATTGCCGCGGCAAGTGCGGCCGTGAACTCGGCGTTGGTGACCGGATTCGGCGACGTCACATTCAGCGGACCGCTGACGTGGTTGCTGTTCAGCGCCCATCGGACCATCTCCGCCCAGTCCTTGAGATGCACCCACGAGACGTACTGGCGCCCGGAACCGAGCCGCCCGCCGGCGAAGAACTCGAAGGGAAGCGCCATCCGCGGCAGCGCGCCGCCGTCGCGTGACAGCACGACGCCGGTCCGGAGAAGGACGATGCGCGCCACGCCGACGGCTGCGCTCGTCTCACGCTCCCATGATTGGCAGACGGTGGCCAGGAAGTCGGAGCCCGGCGCGGACTCCTCGGTCAATAGCTGGTCTCCCGGCGTGCCATAAAACCCGATGCCGGACGCGCTGACGAAAATCCGCGGGGGGTGCGCACAGGCACGTATCGCTTCCGACAGCGCGCGCGTCGCCGTGATACGGCTCGACAGGATCGCCGCTTTTCTTTCTACGGTCCAGGATCGGTCGGCGATTCCCTCGCCGGCAAGGTTGACCACCGCATCCGTCCGCTCGAGGACGCCCGTCCATGCGCCGCCCGACCCGGGGTTCCAGCGGACGTCGTCAGCGGCCAGGGCGCCGGGCCGCCGCGTCAGCACCTTCACCTGATGATTTTCGTTCCGCCAGGCGTGGGCGAGGGTGCGCCCGAGAAACCCGCTGCCGCCGGCGATGACGATCCTCACAATGCTCGCGCCGCCGCGGCCGCCTCCGCCTCACCCTGGCCGACGTCGACGCGGGTCAGCACGATTGCGCCGGCGATGAAGAAGAGGATCACGGAGAGCACGGCGGCACGGCTGCTGCCGAACAGCGTGATCGAACCGAAGAAGATCGCCGGTCCGGCGATCCCGGCGAACTTTTCGAACACCGAGAAGAAGCCGAAGAACTCCGACGACTTGTGGCGTGGAATCATGCGGGCGAACAGCGAGCGGCTGAGCGCCTGAGCGCCGCCCTGCACGAGGCCAACCAGGAACGCGAGGACGAAGAAGTGCCAGACCGTGCTCATGAAGTAGCCGAGCACGCTGATGCCGGTGTAGACGATGAGCGCGCCGAAGAGCGCCGGCTTCGGGCCGATGCGGCCGGCCAGCGTGCCAAACAGGAACGAGCATGGCACGCCGACGAACTGCACCATCACGAACGCGGCGATCTGCGAATTGCGGTCGATACCCACTTCCGTGGCGTAAATCGATGACATGCGGATCATCGTGCCGATGCCGTCGTTGTAGAGCAGAAAGGCGACCAGCATCAGAAACGCGTTGCGATAGCTGCGTATCTCGTGAAACGTCTCCCAGATGCGCGTGAAGGCGACGCGGATCGGATTGTCGCGCGCGCTCTCGTCCGCCTCGAGCATCGCCGGAGGTTCGGGCACGCGCCGCAGCACTGGAATCGAAAAAATCAGCCACCACACACCGACGCTGACGAACGACACCTTGATTGCCGCGACGGTGTTCGGGAGGCCGAAGCTTTGCGGACTGAGAATCAAGGCGAGATTGAACAGCAGCAGGATGCCGCCGCCGATGAACCCGATCGCGAAGCCGGCGGTGGAGACACGGTCGATCTCGTCCTCCTTCGCGATGTGCGGCAGCAGCGAATCATAGAAGACGAGGCTCGCCGCGACGGCGATGTTCGCAATCCCGAACAGCACGGCCGCGTACAGCCAGGCGCCGCGCTCGATCGTCGCAAACAGCACCGTCGCAACGACGCCAATCGCGACGAACGCCGCCAGCATCCGCTTCCTCCACGCCCGATAGTCCGCCAGTGCGCCGAGCACGGGGCCCAGGATCGCGACAATCGTGAGCGCGATCGTGGTCGTTGCCGCAAACCGTGCCGTCGCGTCCGCGGAGCCGTCCGCGGCAAAGTCGCTGAAGAACGGCGGAAAGACGGCGGTGATGATGGTGGACTGGAACGCGGAGTTCGCCCAGTCATACATCGCCCAGGCACGAAGCTCGGGGCGGCTCAAGCCGACGCGCGCCAGCAGCGATTTCATCAGAACGTCTTTCTCGCCACCCACTCGCGCAGGAGCGAATCGACCACCAGATAGCGTCCGCCTTCCTTGGCCAGCAGATCCTGCTTGATCAGTGCGGCAAGCGAGGCCTGAATGCTCGACGCGCCGCCGAGGCGGAAGCGGTTCCGGGTCTCCGCCGACAGCAGTTCGCGGCCGTTCTGCAGAACCGCGGCACGCAGCACGGCGCGCTGCCCGAGCGTCAGGCGCTGCCAGACCGCCTCGAACAGCGTGTCCTGCTCGGACAGCAGACGGCCGAGGGTCGCGTGCAGGCTGTCGAGCGTCACCTTGCGTCCGCCCGCCGCTCGCACGTCGTCCCAGGCTTCATGGGCAAGACGCTGCACGTCATACGGAAGGTTGCCCGCCAGCTCGATGATGGCGGCGCCGAGCTCAGGCTCCGGCCGGATGCCGCTCGAGGCGAAGCGCTCCTCGATGAACGACCCGAAGATGTCGGGCGGGATCCGATCGAGCCGCATGACGGGTCCGGCCTTATAGAACGGCCGGCGCGGGCCGATCATCTTTTCCATCAGGCTCGGCTCCGACCCGGCGAATACGTAGCCGACGCTGCGCTGGTGCTGGGCCGCTGCCCGCAGCGCCTGCTCGACGCTGCCGCCGTTGAACGCCTCGATCGCCTGAAACTCGTCCAGCGCGATCACGACCGACCGCCGGCGCTCCGAGGCGATGCGGCCGGGCAGCGCAAAGAGCTCGTTGGCGAGCCGCGTGACGTCGCGCTCGGTCCGCACCATCGGAAAGGCGACGGTGAATCGCCCCGGACCGGCGCCATCCTGTTCGACGCGGATTTCCGGCCGTGTCGACGTGATGGCCGCGGTCAGCCAATCACGCGCCCGCTGCCAGCGCGACTCGGAGGCCGTCAGCGCTTTGGCGTATCCCTCGAGAAACGCCACGTACGAGCTGTACGCGCTGACGGTGACCTCGACGGTCAGCAGGCCGCGGCGCGACAACGTGGCCAGCGCCTGCCGGACGAGCGACGACTTCCCGTAGCGGCGCGGTGAAATCAGGAAGACTTTCTGGCCGTCCGCCAGATCGTCGATGAGGCGGTCGAGCTCGACCTCGCGATCGGCAAATGCCCCTGCCGGTACGACCTCGCCGTAGACGAACGGATTGGTCACGGCGTTACGTTGATGACCGTAGCCATTACGGTGCTTAACGTAACACAAGCGGGGTCGGGGATCAGGGGTCGGGGATCAGGGCCCAAGGGATCCGGTCGGACGCATGTGCCAATCCCCGATCCCCGATCCCCGATCCCTATCTCTCCAGCGGCAGCTGGCCGGTATACACCGCCATGCCGACGACGGCGTCGATGCCGGCCTGGTCGAGAGCGTCGATCTCCTCCCAGGTCGTGATGCCGCCGGCGGCGGTCAGGCGGCGGCCGGTCGCGGCGCGCACGGCCATGATGGCGGCCATGTCGGTGCCCTGCATCATGCCTTCCGTGTCCACGTGCGTGTACAGGAACTCGGCGCAGTACGGCTCGAGCGCGCGGACCGCGTCCACGGCGGTGACGCCCAGGATGGTCTTCCAGCCGTGGATCGCCACGAAACCGCCGCGGCTGTCCACGGCGGCGATGACCTTCTCCGCGCCGACGGCGTCCGACAGCGTGCGTGCGAACGCCAGATCGACCTGTCCGTCGCGGAAGAGCGCCGAGCTGGCGATGACCGCGTGCGCGCCGGCGGAGAGTACCTCGTGCGCGCGCTCGACGCTCCGGATTCCGCCGCCGACCCGGCAGGGCAGCCGGCCGCAGATTGCCGCGACCATGGCGCGGTTATCGCCTCGTCCGCGGGCGGCGTCGAGGTCGATCAACTGCACGCGTGGAAAACGGGAGAACCGTTCGATCCATGGTTCGGGATCGGGCGCTTCGATGGCCAGCCGCTCGCCCTGCACGAGCTGGACAACGTGGCCGTTCTGCAAATCAATGGATGGAATGAGCATCAGAGACGAACCGGAATACCGTGCTGCCGCAGGTAACGCTTCAGATCGCTGACGCTCGATTCGGCGTAGTGAAAGATCGAGGCCGCCAGCGCCGCGTCGGCGCGGCCGCGGGTGAAGACGTCGGTGAAATGGTCGAACGTACCTGCGCCGCCAGAGGCAATGACCGGGATGTCGACGGCATCCGACACCGCCGCCGTCATCTCGCAGTCGAATCCGGCCTTGGTGCCGTCGCGATCCATCGAGGTGAGCAGGATCTCGCCGGCGCCGCGCGACTCGGCCTGACGCGCCCACTCGACGGCGTCGCGCGCGGCGTCGGTCGTACCGCTGCGGACGAAGACACCGAAGCCGTCGCCCAGGCGTTTGGCGTCGATGGCGACGATCACCGCCTGGCTGCCATATCGCCGCGCCAGTGTGGTGATCAGCTCCGGGCTCTTCAGGGCAGCCGTGTTGAGGCTGACCTTGTCGGCGCCGGCGTCGATCGCCGCCGCGGCGTCCTCTTCGGAGCGGATGCCGCCGCCGACGGTCAGCGGCAGGAAGATCTCCTGCGCGACGGCGTTGATCGTTCTGGCGAGCGCCTGCCGGCTTTCCAGCGTGGCGGTGATGTCGAGCACGACGACCTCGTCGATGCCTTCGACGTTGTAGCGGCGGGCGAGCGCTCCCGGATCGCCGGCGTGGCGCAGCTGCTGGAACTGCACGCCTTTGACGACCTGGCCGTCGCGTACGTCGAGGCAGGCGATGATGCGCTTCGTCAGCATGCGTGCCCTGCCGGAGCCGTCGGCGGAGGCGAACCGCAGACCGTCAGGAAGTTCCGCAGGATCTGCAGACCCGCATCGCCGGACTTCTCCGGATGGAACTGCACGCCGAAGACGTTGTCGCGCTCGACGACCGACGAGAACGTGTTCGCATGCGCCGTCGACGCGACGCATTCGACCGTGACCGGCGCGGCGTACGAGTGCGTGAAGTAGACCTGCGCGCCCGACGACAGTCCCTGGAACAGGCGTGCCCCGCTGGCGCGGAAGTCGAGCGCGTTCCATCCCACGTGCGGCACTTTCAGCCGGCGCTCCAGATCGTTCTGCAGTCTCCCGATGCGGCCTGGAATCACGCCGAGCCCCTCGACCTCCGGCGCTTCGTCGCTGCCTTCGAACAGCCACTGCATGCCGAGGCAGATTCCGAGCAGCGGCACCCCGGCCGAGACGGCAGACCGGATCGCCTGCAGCCATGCACCTTCGAGCGCCGCCGTCGCGGCGAAGTGGCCGACTCCAGGGACGATGATTCCGGACGCCTGTGCGCAGACATCGGTTGACGCCGGAACGACGAAGTCCGCGCCAAGCGCGGTGAGTGCCTTACGCACCGACGTCAGGTTGCCGGCCCCGTAGTCGATGAGGGCGATCACGGCCGTTCCCTCATAGCAGGCCTTTGGTGCTCGGCAGCATGGCCGCGAGCCGTTCGTCGCGCGCGCACGCCACGCGGAGGGCCCGCGCGAATGCCTTGAACACGGCCTCGATATGGTGATGGCTCGAGCGACCGTACAGAACCTTGGCGTGGACGTTGGCCCGTGCGCCGGCGGCGAAGCCGTCGAAGAAGTCGTGGACCAGCTCGCTCTGCAGATCGCCGACCAGGCGAACCCGTACCTTCAGATCGACGACCGCATGCGGCCGCCCGCTCAGGTCGATGGCCACGACCGCCAGCGTCTCGTCCATCGGCATCACGAAGTACCCGGCGCGGTTGATCCCCTTGCGATCCCCAAGCGCCTTCAGCACGGCCTCGCCGAGGACGATGCCGACATCCTCGACGGTGTGGTGCTGATCGACGTCGAGATCCCCGGTCGCGTTGAGACGCAGATCGAACCCGCCGTGGCGCGTGAACAGCTCGAGCATGTGGTCGAAGAACCGAATCCCGGTGCTGATGTCGTACTTCCCGCCGCCGTCGACGACCAGCTCGCCACGAATCTGCGTCTCGGTCGTCTGCCGATCGAACGCGGCGCGCCGCTGTTTGTCGCGACTGTGGGTCCGCCTGAAGGCGGACACTACGTGTTTCCTGCTCATCGCACGCTCCCGACAACCGATTCGAGTGCTTCGATCGCCCTGTCCGTGTGTTCGAGGACGCCGGCGGTGATGCGGATGCATTCGGGCGTCGCCGGGTCCTTCGAGCGGTCGCGCACGTGCACGTTTCGCGCCGCCATCGCCTGGACGAACGGCGCGACCGAATCGCCGACGCGAACGAGCACGAAATTCGCCGCGCTCGGCCAATACGTCAGACCGAGCCGGTCGCACGCCGCGTAGATCCGCCGGCGGGATTCGGCGACCTGCCGCGCGTAGGCCGGCAGAAACTCCTGGTCCTCGAGCGCCGCCAGCGTAGCGGCGATCGCCACGCCGTTGATGTTGAACGGCAGCGTCACGATCCGCAGCGGATCCAGCGCCGGCGGCTGTCCAATGACGATCCCGACGCGCATGCCGGCGAGTCCGTAGGCTTTCGAGAACGTCCGGCCGATGAGCACGTTCGGGTGCGCCGCGAGCTCGGGCAGGAACGTATCGCCGCCGAACTCGATGTAGGCCTCGTCGATCAGCACGATCGCCTGCGGCGCGGCGGCGGCAATGCGACGCAAATCGGCCGCGGCAATCAGCTGGCCGGTCGGGTTGTTCGGTGTGTTCAGGAAGATCATGCGCGTGCGCGGTGTGATCGCGCGCAGCACGGCCTCCGTCTGAAACGCATAGTCCCGCTCCGCGGGGATGCGGATCGCCGTCGCGCCGACGGCAGCCGTCGCGTTCGGGTAGGGATCGAACGCGGGCAGCGGCACGATGGTCTCGGCGTCGTGCAGGCGCGCGCGCGCGATGTGCCCGACCGCCGCCATCAAAATGCCCTCGTCGAGGCCGTTGGTCAGCAGCACCCACTCGGGGTCGACGTTGAAGTGACGGGCGCACGCGCGGATCAGGTCCGGGTACGACGGGTAGGTCGAGACGTCGCGCGGATCCACGCGGCGGATGGCCTCGAGCACCTTCGGCGAACAGCCGCCGGTGTTCTCGTTGAGGTGCAGCCGCAGGCCGGGACCTGGATCGGGATAGCCCTGAAGCCGAGACGAGGACGTCATGTCCGCGGTCCCTTCATGCGAACGGCGACGGATGCGGCGTGGGCGGACAGACCTTCCGCGGTCGCGAGGTCGATGACGGTCGGGCCGATGCGGCGCAGGCCGGCCGGCGTCAGGCGCTGGACCGTGATCTGGCGGACGAAATCCGCGGACGAGAGGCCCCCGCGCACGCGGGCGGCGCCGGCTGTTGGCAGCACGTGGTTGGAGCCGATGGCATAGTCGCCGGCAACCTGCGCCGTCCACGGGCCGACAAACAACGACCCGGCGCAGCGCACCTTCGCCGCCATCCGCTCGTCGTCGACGACGAGATGTTCTGCCGCGGCCGCGTTGGCGAGGGCGAGCGCCTCTCCCGCCGTCTTCGCGACGATGATTCCGCCGTGAGATTTCAACGCCCCCGGTGCGGGTCCATCAGCCGGCATTCGTGCCGCGACCCGGGATGCGACGCGTTCGGCCAGCGTGCGGCTTGGCGTAATCAGCACGGCCCGGGCGTCCGGGTCGTGCTCGGCCTGTGCGATCAGATCCGCGGCGATCCAGTCAGCCGGTCCGCGCGACGAGACGATCACGATCTCCGTCGGCCCGGCATAGAAGTCGATCCCGCAGTCGGCGGTGACGAGCGCCTTTGCCGCCGCCACATACCGGTTGCCGGGTCCGACGATTTTGTCCACACGGGGAATCGTCTCGGTTCCGTAGGCGAGCGCGGCGATGGCCTGCGCGCCGCCGACGCGGAAGAGACGGGATACGCCAGCTTCGAGAGCCGCCGCCATCACCACTGGAGCTGGACGCGGGCAGACGGCGACGACCTCCTCGACGCCGGCGGCGCCGGCCGGTATGGCGGTCATCAGCAGGGAAGAGGGCAGTGGATATCGTCCGCCGGGCACGTAGCAGCCGACGCGATCGAGCGGCACGATGCGCTGTTCAACCGTCACGCCCGGCGCCACGCGCGTGCGCCAGCCGCGCGGGACCTGGCGGGCGGCGACCGATCGAATATGTTTCGCGGCCGCCCGCAACGCGGCGCGGACCGGCGCGGGGACGTCCCGCGAGGCCCGGCGCATCTCGTCCCGCGTCACTTCGATCGGACCGTTGAGGCCGTCGAGCTCGCGCGCGTAACGGCCGAGCGCGCGATCGCCATTGCGCCGTACGTCCGACACGATCGCCGCGACGCGACGATCCGTGGCCGCGTCGCGTGTCCGTTCCGGCGAGAGCAGCGCGCTGACGGCGCGACGGTTGGTTGAATCTACGATTCTGATCATTTCCACGTCTATCCGGCTAAAGCCGGACTCCACTAGACGACAATTTTGTTCAGTGGATATTCGACAATTCCTTGCCCGCCGGCGGCTTTTACCTTCGGGATCAGATCACGCACGGTCTTTTCTTCGATGATCGTGTTGACCGCCACCCACTCCTCGTCGCTGAGCGACGAGATCGTGGGGCGCTGCAGCGCCGGCAGCAGCGCGAGAATCTTCGGCAGGTCGGCGCGGCGGACGTTGAGCATCAGGCCCACGCGCCCCTGTGCCTCGATGGCGGCGCGCAGCAGCAGCGCAACGTTTTCGATCTTCGTCCGCTTCCACGGATCGGCGAGCGCCGCGTCGTTGGCAATCAGCTGCGTGTTCGACTCCATCACCGTGTCGATGATCCGCAGCCGGTTGGCGCGCAGCGTCGATCCGGTTTCCGTGGCTTCGACGATGGCGTCGGCGAGGACGGGCGGTTTGACCTCCGTGGCGCCCCAGGAGAACTCGACGTTGACGTTCACGTTGAGCGCATCGAAGTAGGCCTTGGTGACGCGCACGAGTTCGGTCGCAATCGTGGCCCCGTCGAAGTCGCTGGGCTGCTTGAAGCGCGAATCTTCCGGTGCCGCAAGCACCCAGCGCACCTTGCCGAAGCTCTGCTTGGCGTAAATGAGATCCGCGACGCTGGTCAGCGAGTGCTTCGATGCGCCCCCCAGCTTGTGCTCCCGGATCCAGTCCTGCCCGGTGAGCCCGGCGTCGAGGACGCCGTCGCAGACATACCGCGCCATCTCCTGGGCGCGGATCAGCATGCACTCGAGCTCCGGATCGTCGACCGACGGAAAGTACGAGCGCGTGCTCACATAAATCGTGAAGCCGGCGCGCTGAAACAGCTGGATGGTCGAATCCTGCAGCGAGCCCTTGGGGATTCCGAGTTTGAGCTTCATGGAATCGTCACGCCCTCCGCGCGCTGAAAGAAGCAGGTGCGCTCGCCGGTGTGGCAGACCCTGCCGTCGCCGAGGCAGTCGGCTTTGACGAGCACCGTGTCCTCGTCGCAGTCGATCAGGATGTCGCGGACGGCGAGCCGGTTGCCGGAGGTCTCGCCCTTCGTCCACAGTGTGTTTCGCGTGCGGCTGTAAAACGTCACGTAGCCGGTCCGCCGCGTGATGTCCCAGGCTTCCTCGTTCATGAAGCCGACCATCAGCACGTCGCCGGTCGCCGTGTCCTGCACGACGGCAGGAATCAGCCCGTCAAGTTTCGAAAAATCCATAAACACCGTACAAAACAAAACCCCGCCAAACGTTCCGGCGGGGCTGCAGTTCGTTGAGAGTTCAGAGTGGCTGTGAGCCGATGTCCTCTACGCGCGCAGTCCTGCCGCCCGGCCGTGATGCCGGTGGCTGTGGTGATGGTGATGCGCGCGGTGGAGAACTGAGCTCACGAGGTGATCAGGTTATCGGATCCGGGCGGAATAAGTAAAGGGATCGGGGGCCAGGGATCAGGGATCAGGGTGATTCCAGGCCGATCATCACTTCGGTGGACTTGATGACCGCCAGAGCGAGCTGGCCACGTTTCAGCTTCAGCGCGTCGATGGCGTCGCGGGTGATGACGGCCGTCAGGCGCTGATCGCCAACCCTCAGCCGCACCTGCGCCAGCAGCCCCTCCACGCGAACCTCCTCGACGATGCCGCGCAGCTGGTTGCGGCCGCTCAGCGACACCAGGACCGCCGAGATCGGCCGCGGGTTGGCGGTGGATTTCGGCAGGCGGCCGGTCGCAGAGAGCAGGCGTTCTACTTCTGTTTCCGCGATGCGGTGGTGGCCGCCGCTCGTGCGGACGGTCCGGACCGCACCCTTGTAAATCCACTGTTTAAACGTGGAATAGCTCACGCCCAGCCGCTGGGCGGCGCCGCGCGGCGTCAATAAACGACTTGAATCGTTAGCCATTTTGAACTGAATCATACTAAATTATCGTGATGCTGAAGTGGGCGGCGACCGCCGCCTTGGTGCTGGCCGCGGTCGTGGCCGTCCCGGCGCAACGCCAGGAGGTCCTGGTTTCCGCCGCCGCCAGCCTGGCCGAGGTCATGGAAAACGTCGGCCGCGCCTACGAGATGCGCACCGGCGTTCGCGTTGTCGTCAATACGGGGGCGTCGAACACGCTTGCGCGGCAGATCCTGGCGGGCGCGGCTGCCGACCTGTTCATCAGCGCCGACGAGTCACAGATGGACGCGGTACGGACCGAGATCGTCGCCGGCAGCCGGGTAAACCTGCTCTCGAACCAGCTGGCGATTGCGGTTCCAGCCGACCGCCCTCGTTCGCTGAAATCAGCTCGCGATCTGACGCGCGCGTCGTTCAGGCGCATCGCCATCGGCGACCCGGCTGCGGTTCCCGCCGGCCTGTACGCAAAGGCGTACCTCCAGAAGCTTGGAGTCTGGGAGGCCGTGTCGGCCAGGATCGTTCCATCGGCCAGCGTGAGAGCGGCGCTGGCAGCCGTCGAGAATGGGGCGGCCGATGCGGCGATCGTCTACCGCACTGATCTCGCGGGCGCGCACCGGGCATCGCTCGCGCTCGCGATCCCGGTCGCGGATGGGCCACGAATCGTCTATCCGGCGGCGGTGATTCGCGGCGGCCGCAACCGTGACGCGGCAACCCGGCTGCTCGCGTGGCTGCAGGGCCCTGAAGCGTCCCGGACCTTCGACGCCGCTGGTTTCCCCCGTGCAAAGTGAGATTCTGACGATCGCGCTGTTCACCACCGCAGCGGCGCTTGCCGCCACGGTCGTCATGCTGCCGCCGGGAATCGCCCTTGCCTGGGTGCTCGCCCGATATCGCTTCCGCGGCAAGGCGGTCGTCGAGACGCTGGCGTCGCTGCCGCTGGTCATGCCGCCGGTCGCAACCGGACTTCTTTTGTTGTGGCTTGTCGGGCGCCGCGGCCCGGTAGGACGGCTGCTCGAGCCGTTCGGGATCGAGATCGTTTTCACACCGGCGGCCGTCGTGATGGCCATGGCGATCATGGGGCTGCCATTGCTCGTCCGCACTGCGCGCGCCGGATTCGAGCAGGTGACCCGGCGCTATGAGCAAATGGCGGAGACGCTCGGCGCGCGCCCGTGGCGGGTGTTCAGAACCGTGACGCTGCCGCTGGCCTCGCGCAACATCCTCGCCGGCGCGCTGCTCGGCTTCACCCGGGCCCTGGGCGAATTCGGCGCGACCATCGTCGTCGCCGGCAGCATTCCGGGACGCACGCGTACGCTGGCTGTCGGGATCTATACCTACACGGAAACCGGACAGGATGCGCGCGCGGCCGCGCTGCTCGTCGTGTCCGTGGCGCTGGCATTCGCCTCGGTCCTTGTCGCCAACCGGCTGGCGCACGTCGATTGATGCAGACCGGCCGGCGCGCCGCCGAGGCGACGGAATTCGAGCTGCGCTTTTCGCTCACACAGGGGTCGTTCACGATCGCCCCCGATCTCGCGGCCACAGCACGCGCGATTGCGCTCTTCGGTCCGTCCGGGTCGGGCAAGACGTCGATACTCGAGGTGATCGCCGGCCTGCGTACGCCGCAGCGAGGCCGAATCGCGGTACACCGCCGCGTGCTGTTCGATACGGAAACGCGCACCAGCGTACCGGTTCGCGATCGCCACGTCGGCTATGTGCCGCAGGATGTGCTGCTCTTTCCGCATTTGAACGTGCGAAAGAACATCACATACGCCGAGGGTCGCCGCCTTCGCCAGAACTCCGACGGCCAGGGCAGGCGGGATGTCGATGTGCCCGAGCTCGATGATCTTCTCGGCCTCACGCCGCTCATGGATCGACGGGTCGCGGGACTTTCAGGCGGGGAGCGTCAGCGTGTGGCGCTGGCACGCGCGCTCTATTCGGGTCCCGACGTGCTGCTGCTCGATGAGCCGCTTGCGGCTGTCGATCTGGTCAGGCGGCGCCTGGTTCTCGACGCGTTGATCGCGATCCGCGACCGGCTGCGCATCCCGCTCGTGTACGTCACGCATTCTCCCGACGAGGCTCGGGCCATCGCCGACTACGCAATCGTGCTGGATGAGGGAAACGTTGTTGCGGCCGGAAAGCCGGAGGAGGTGCTTGGGGTAGGAGGTAGGAGGTAGGAGGTAGGAGAACTCCTTCCTCCTATCTCCTGCCTCCTAGTCCATTTACTTCGCGACCGCAGCCGCCTTCTCAACGACTTCCCACGGCAGGCCGAGGCGGCCGAAGTGCCCGTAGTTGGTCGACTGGCGGTAGATCGGACGGAGCAGGTCGAGTTTGTCGATGATGGCGCGCGGGCGGAAGTCGAACGCGTTCATCACGAACTCCGCGGCGGCGCGCTCGTCGCCGGTGTGGAACGTGTCAACCTTCACCGACACGGGCTTGGCCATGCCGATCGCGTAGCCGACCTGAATCTCGGCCTTCTTGGCAATACCGGCGGCAACCACCTGCTTCGCGACGTAGCGGCAGAAGTACGCCGAGCTGCGGTCAACCTTCGACGGGTCCTTGCCGCTGAACGCGCCGCCGCCGTGACGGCCCCAGCCGCCGTAGCTGTCGACGATGATCTTGCGGCCGGTGACGCCGGCGTCCGCCGACGGACCACCGTGAATGAAGCTGCCGGTCGGGTTCACATACAGCGTCAGGTTGTTGTTCCACCACTGGCCGAGCGTGCGCGGTCCCAGGTCCTCGCGGACGTAGGCGGTGATTCGCTTCTGGTCGGCGGCAGGGCTGTGCTGCGTCGAGACGACGACGGCGGTGACTTCCTTCGGATCGTTGCCGTCATAAGTGAGCGAGACCTGCGACTTGCTGTCGGGACGCAGGAAGTCGACCTTGCCGGCCTTGCGATCGTCGGCCATGCCCTTGGTCAGCTTGTGCGCGAGCAGAATCGGCAGCGGCATCATCTCGGGCGATTCGTCCGTGGCGTAACCGAACATGATGCCCTGGTCGCCGGCGCCCTGGTCGCCGCTCTGGCTGGTGGCTTCGGTCACACCCTGCGAGATTTCGTTCGACTGCCGGGTGATCAACGAGATCAGCTTGAGCGTGGTGTCGCAGAACGGCTCCGTGGGATCCGTGTAGCCGATTTCCTTGACGGCCTGCCGCACGATCTTGTCGTAGTCGAGCGTGGCGTTCGTGGTGATCTCGCCTGCGAGGACCACCGTGTCGCTCTTGACGAGCGTTTCGCACGCCACCCGGCTCTTCGTGTCCTGCGCCAGACAGGCATCGAGAATGGAGTCAGAGATGTAATCGCAGACCTTGTCGGGGTGACCTTCGGACACGGATTCGGACGTGAACGTAAAACGCGACATGATGCTCCTCAGGAACAGAAAAGGCCCGCTACCGATTTTCAGTCGCGGGCCCGAATTCGCGACTTAGATAGATGTCAGGGAAAAACCGAGCGGCCCATCAAGTCGGTGAAATCGCCGCTCCCCTGAAACGTCGAATTGTATCCCAGAAACCCCGGAAACACGAAGACCACGAAAGGGGCTGAGATCCATAAGGATCTTCGATATTTGACCCCCTCCGTGGCCGAACGATTTACCAGCGGAACGTAATACCGGCTGTCGCTCTCCAGTAGTCCAGATCGCCGAGCGCGATGTCGAACTCGTTGTCCTCGTCCGGATCGGACAACGCGCGGAAGTAGCGGATGTCGCCGCGGAACCCGACGTGGTCGCTGACGAAGCCCATCGCTCCGCCACCGAGGTTGATGCCGAATTCGCTGTTATTCACTTCGAACAGCGATTCCGCACCGGTCACGTTGGTCTGCATCAGGCCCGCGCCGCCCGAGAAGTAGGGGCGGAAGCCGCCGCCGGTCGTGCCGCCGGCCGGCACGCCGATGATCGCGTTCACCATGAACGTCGTCACGTTGCTGTTTTCGAAGAGATCGATGTCGTCGTCGTCCCCCTCGAAGAACTCGGGAGTGTAGGCGAAATCGGCTTCCCAGCCGAAAACGCCGGCGCCCATCCACCCGATGGATGCGCCATAGGTAAGGTGCTCACGTCCGCTGGCGCTGCCGCCGAAACCGGCCCCCACGTTCGGCGTAAACAACCAGTCCGCGCCCGCCACACCCGGTGCCAGCAAGGTCGCCAGCGCCGCGAGCATCGCGCATTTCTTTAGCATTCGGTTCCCTCCTCAAATGCCGGTCCCACGCGTCCGGCCAGGGGAAAGGTAGCAATCGACATACCCGAAAATGCGTTGCGAGCTGAGCCAAAACCTTATTATTCAGCGATTTGCGGTCGAGCGCTCGGGTCGATCCTGGTCGTGATGCCCTGTGCCGCGCGTGCCGGAGACGCAGCCGATCGAGGACAAGTCCACGAAAGCGGCCGCTCCTGGACCAGCGAATAGCGCAAAAACAGGCGCAAATTCGTGTATTTTGCAGGCATAGGCCTTGCTGAGGCTCAGCGTGAGGAGTTTCGACGAAATGAACATCAGCAATACCGCCATTGGTTTTCTTGTCGGGGTGGGCGTCGCGGCTGGCGCTGGCGGGGCCTATCTGGCGACAAAGCCGAGCGCACCTGTGGCGGCTATCGCTGGACAGGCTGACGCGGCTGTTTCGTCTATCGTTGAGGGCCCGGTTGAGCAGTCGGAGGCTATCGTTCCCGCGGAGCCCGAGGCGGTTGTCGTTGCCGACACCGCACCGGCTGCCTCGACGGCGGCCAAGAGGCCGGTGACAGCGCCGATCGAGCGGCGGCGCACGGAAGTTCCGCGTCCAGGCCCGGCGCCCGCGGCGGCTGCGTCGAGTGTTCCCGAACCGGCGAAAGCACCGGCGCCGGTCGCGCCTGTGGAGGCCGTGGAGCCGCCGCGCATCGTGGACAACCAGGCGTCACGCGCCGTGGAACCCGCCGGCCCGCAGTTCGACGAGCTCGTCGTCGCCGCGGATTCTGTGATCGGCCTGGAAATCGAGAGCGCCATCAGCACCGAACGCGCGCGCGTTGAGGATCCCGTTGTTGCCCGCGTGACGCGGGACGTGAGGGTTGGAAACCGCGTGGCGATTCCGGCGGGCTCGCGCGCCAACGGCGAAGTCACCACCGTGGAGCGCGGAGGACGGCTGAAGGATCGCGCGCGCCTTGGCGTGCGCTTCACGTCAATCGTGCTGGCAGACGGAACGCGGGTGCCGATCGAGACGGAAACGATCTACCGCGAGGGCGACTCCCCGGTGAATGAAAGCGCCGCGAAGATTGGCGGCGGCGCCATCGGCGGCGCGATCATCGGCGGGATTCTCGGTGGCGGAAAGGGCGCGGCAATCGGCAGCATCGTCGGCGCAGGCGCGGGCAGCGGAGCCGTTGCCGCCGGCGGGCGCAATGCCGCGACGCTTCCATCGGGAACGCCCGTCACCGTACGCGTCCACGAGCCGGTCGTGGTCACCGTCGAACGCTAATCGTTCGAATCGTTCGAATCGTTCGAACGTTATCCGACGAACTTATATCCCAACCCGTGCACGGTCAGGATGAACTGCGGGTGGCGGGGGTTGTCCTCGAGCTTCTGCCGCAGCCACGCGACATGCACATCTACCGTTCGTGTGGAGGGCATCGCGTTGTAGCCCCACACCTCGTTGAGGAGCTCGTCGCGCGTGAGGGCGGCGCCGCGATGCTCGACGAAGTATTTCAGCAGCTTGAACTCGCGCGCCGACAGGTCGAGGGCCTCGCCGCCCTTGACCACTTCGGCCTTGCGGAAATCCACCGCGACGTCGCCGAACCGGTAACTCTCGGGAGCAGATCCTGACGCGCCGCTGGCGGCGTTCGAGGCTCGCCGCAGCAGTGCCTCGACGCGGGCCAGCAGTTCGGCCATCTCGAACGGCTTGACGAGGTAGTCGTCTGCGCCGAGCTTCAGGCCGACGACCTTGTCCACCACCTGTCCCTTGGCGGTCAGCATCAGGATAGGGGTCTGCAGACCGCGCTGCCGGAGCGACCGGCAGACGTCCATGCCGTTGCCGCCCGGAAGCATCACGTCGAGCAGAATGGCGTCGAACGAACCGGTGGCTGCCAGCTCGAGACCGCTGGGCGCGTCCGTAGCGCTCTCGACTTCGTACCCTTCGGCAATCAGCCGGTCCGTCAACGTCATGACGAGACCCGGCTCATCCTCAACGAGCAGCAGACGGCTCATAAGCGAATCAGAAACTCCAGGTGCCATGGCCTCAACGCCAAATTACGAATCTCAAACCAGAAAACGCAAATGACCAGACGTCCGTTCCCAACTTCGGCTATTCAGCTGTTCCGGCGCTCTCATTAGACGTATGACTCGTGCGTTCGGGTTTGGTTCCCTCTCCTGGATTAGGTTGGGCTTACAGGTTCAGACTACGAGTGAGCCCCGACGCGCATCTCTGTTCCCACCGGGCTGGCGGTCGTATCCGCCACTGTGGCCGGCAACGAGATCGTGAACGAGGTACCAGCGCCCGGACGCGTGGCCACCGTGACCTGCCCGCCATGAGCGACGACGATGCGGCGCACCAGGGAGAGCCCGAGACCGTGACCGTGGATCTGCCGCTCGATCGCGTCGGCACCGCGGTAGAACGGCTCGAAGATGTGCGGCAGGTCGGCCGCCGGAATGCCGGGACCGTGGTCGCTCACGGTGATCCGGACTTCGTCGCGCCGCCTCTCGCGCACGCGCTGGGCGCGAACGCCCACCCAACGATCCCGCCCGCCGTACTTGACCGCGTTGGCGACCAGGTTCTGCACAGCGGAACGGAGGGCCGTCGCGTCCCCGAGGACGGGCGGCAGGTCCGGAGCAATTTCGCGGTGGATCGTCACCTCGCCGGGTCCGACGAGCGGCAGCGCGCTCTCGACCGCCGATTCGATGATCTCCATCGGCGCAAGCGGCACGCGCGCGGCGGTGTTGAAGCCCGACTCGATGCCGGCGTACTGGAGCACGCGCTCGACCATGTCGCCGAGACGGCGCGATTCGCCCTCGAGCATCTGGCCGTAGCGCTTTACGCGATCGCCGCTGACGACGCCGGACGCGAGGTTCTCGGCCGCCGATCGAATGACGGCAACCGGCGTTCGCAGCTCGTGCGACACGCCGGCGACGAACTCCATCTGCTGCTGCGCGAGCTTTTCGGCGCGCCGCGACGTGGCCGTCAGCATGACGACGGCGAATGTCAGAAGCAGCAGGACCCCTGAGCTGATGGCGAGATTACGCCGCCGGATCGTGCCGACCGCGGCGTCGAGCGAACCGCTCTGATGCTGGACCAGCAGACGCCAGCGTGGCGGTGCTTCTTCCACGGCCTGCTGGTTGGCACCGCGCCCGCCGCGGCGCCCTCCCCGTGTCGGCGGCGGCAGCAGCGCCGCAGTGATATCCGCCGTGCTGACGTCAATCGTTGCCTCGGGCGTCGAGCGATACATCACGCGCTTCGAGTCATCGCCGAGGATTACCGCGACACGGTACATTTCCCCGCCGCGTTCGGTGAAGTGCCGTTCGGCGAGCGCCGGGATCATCTGACCGCGCAGGTACGACTCGTCGAGCTGAATGATCGTGTACCCGAACATCGGCGCCGTCACAGTCGGCTGCGCGCCAGGTCGCACTTCGAAGTTCTGGAGTTGAGAGACGAACAGCGATTCCTCGTCGCTGAACGCAGTGCGGATACGGCGATTCGACTCCCGCTCCGCCTTGAAGTCTTTATAGGCGGCCTCAAAATCGGCGCGGTGACGATCGAGTTCCTCGGTCCACAGGCTCGGCTCGAAGACGTGCGTGCCGTTGTTGTAGCGCCGCAGCCGGAGTTGATCGTCAGCAGCGTCCACGAAATAAACGTCCGCGACGACTTGCGGATGGTCGGCCGTGTTGAGCCACGACGTGTAGCGCAAGGTGTAGTTTGACGAGCTGCCTTCCCGCGCCGTGGTCGTGCCGACCGTCAACTCACGGATGGCGCGGATGAACTCTCCGTCGAAATCGGCGCGGAACTGATCGGCAGCGGTCTCGAGGTTGCGCTGCATGCGCTCGCGCTCGCCCTCGCTGACCTGCCCAACCCAGCGGTACTGCATGTACGCGAGCACCGGGAGCAGCACGACGAGAAGCCCTGTGAGCACCTTCGGCGCCGAGGGCCATTTCATCTTCACGTGGCGGAGTGTAGCACTGGAAAAATCCTCGTAACACACTGATTTTTAAGCTTTTACATTCTTTACAAACTCTTTGCGACCCCTTAACGACGGTTTACGAACCGGCGGGAATAATGTCGACATGAAATTCATGCGCGCTGGAGCTCTGTCTATCGTGGCCGCCGCGGTGGCAGCGACCGTGGTTGCGGGCCAGACACAGGATCCGGCTGCCAAGGCCGCCTCGATCCTGGCGGAATCGCGCAAGGCTCTTGGCGGCGACGACAAGCTGGGCGCCATCAAGACCATCGAAATCAAGGGGACCGCCCGCCGTGGCGCCGGCGACGTGAACGTCGAAGGCGACATGACCATCCTCATGGAGCGGCCGGGCAAGTACCTGCGCAAGGAGCAGATCCTGCTCGGCAACGGCGGGATCGACATCGTCGAGGGTCTGAACGGCGCCGAGTCCTGGGACGAGCAGAAGTTCAGCGGCGGCATGAACTTCGACGACGGTGGCGATGGCGGACGGCGCGGCGGCGGTGGATTCCGCCAGGGCGGAGCGCCGGGGCAGCAGCCGGCGGCGGGCGCCACGCCCGACGAAGCCGCGAAACAAGCGCAGGTTGCCGCTCGTCAGACGGAGGTGGCCCGGGTCGTCCTCGCGTTGCTCCTGACCACAGACCAGCCGGTGCGGCATGTCGGCACTGCCGTCACGCCGCAGCAGACGGCGGAAGTGATCGAGATGACGGGGCCGGACAAGAGCCCCATCCGCATGCTGATTGATTCGAAGACCTACATGCCGCTGATGCTCACCTGGACGGGCCTTGCGCAGGATCCGATCGCGGCGCTCGCGGCCCGCGCGGGATTCCGTGGCCGCGGACGCGGCGGGCGCGGCGGGTTCTTCGGCGGCCGCCAGGGGCAACAGCAGCAGCAACAGGCCGCCAAGGTCGTGAGCGCCGACGAGCTCGCGAAGCCGACCGCGCTGCGGATGTATCTGCAGGACTACAAGACGGTCAACGGCATCAAGCTGCCGCACCTGGTCGTGCGCGGCGCCGGCGATCAGATCACCGAAGAGTGGGAAATCAAGAGCTACAAAATCAACCCGGCACTCAAAGCGGACACATTCACAAAATGAGACGACTTCTTTCCGGAGTTCTCGCGGCCGGCATTCTTGCCGCCCTTGTCGCGACCCCATTGCACGCGCAGAACACCGCGAACGCGAACCAGAACCAGGCGCAGCTCCGCCTGGTCATCGTCGATCAGACCGGCGCCGGTATTCCGGCGGCCGACGTCACGATCACGCCGAAGTCCGGCGGCGAGCCCGTGACCTACAAGTCCGACGAAAAAGGGCTGGCGACATCGCCGAACCTGCCGCCGGGTGACGTCACCGTGCACGTCGAGTTCCCGGGGTTCATCCCGTTCGACGCGCCGCTGACGCTGCGGCGTGGGGCGCAAAACCAGGTCGTCGAGCTGAAGATCGAGGGCTTCAAGGCGGAGGTCGCGGTCAACGACACCACGGTCGCGGAGGCGTCGAAGAGCACCTCGTCGTTCTCGCTGTCGCAGGAAGAGATCGATGCGCTCCCGGACGACCCCGAGGAGCTCGCCGAAATCCTCTCGCAGATGGCCGGCCCCGGCGGCGCGACCTTCTTCATGAACGGCTTCCAGGGCGGACGTTTGCCAAGTCGCGATCAGATCCGTTCGATCCGCTTTCGTCAGAACAACTATGCGGCCGATAACCACGACGCCGGCCGCTCACAGGTCGAAATTGTGACCCGGCCCAACACCAATTGGGCTGGCAATTTCAACACCACGTGGGGAGGCGACAGGTTCAACGCGCGGCAGCCGCAACAAGTGTCAGAGCAGCCGAATCAGGAGCGGAACGTCCAGTTCAGTGTGCGTGGTCCGATAAAGGCGGGACGAACGTCATTCAACTTGAACGTCAGCAACAATAACCGATACAACTTCCCGCCGATTATTGCGATCGATGAATTTGGCAACCCGCTGAACCAGAGCGCTCGGGTTGGCAACGAGCAGACTGGCTTCCAGTTGGGGATGGAACATTCGCTGAACAACAACCACAGTCTGTTGTTTAACCTCCAACGCAATGACAACGAGGGCCTGAACCAAGGCGTCGGCAGTTTCACCCTGCCCGAACGCGCAACGTCGCGTCTCAGCGATTCGACTCAGACGCGCTTCCGTCTTCAGGGGATCATCGGCGGGTCGAAGCTGCACGAATTCCGCGCGCAGATGAACCGGAACAGCAACAAAACCTTTTCGCTGACCGATGGTCCGACGATCAACGTGCTCGATGCCTTTAACCGCGGCGGTGCGGGACAGAGCAGCAACGGCACGACAAACCGTGTCGAGATCGCCGACAACTTCGACTTCAATGTCGGCACGAAGCACCAGATGCGCGTGGGCATCTTGCTCGACGGATCGTGGTTCTCGAACTTTGAGGAGCGCAACACGGCAGGCACGTGGACGTACCGCACGATCGAAGACTACCGTGCTGACCTTCCAATGCAGTTTTCGCAGCGAATCGGAACTCTCAATATCGACTATTCGCAGTTCCAGGGCGGCATCTACTGGTCGGACGAGTTCCGCGTCCACCGCGACCTGACGCTTGGAATTGGCGTGCGCAACGAGTTCCAGTCGCGCATCGACGACAAGCTGAACCTCATGCCGCGTGTCGGCTTCACGTGGGCGCCGTTCGGCAGCCAGCGCGCGGCGGTTCGCGGCGGCTACGGCCTGTTCTACGACTGGTATGAGGCCAGTCTCTACGAGCAGACGTTGCGTGTGGATGGAGTGACAGTTCAGGACATTCGTATCACTTGCTCTGACCTGAACAAGTACTGCGCCGATGCGGGGCAGTCATTCGATCCACTTGCAGCCGGCGTTTCGGTGACGCGCAGCGGACGCATTCAAGCGCACGCTGATCTCGAAATGCCGCACGTGCATCAGGCGTCGATAAGTTACGACCGCCAGCTCACCTCAAACATCATTTTTCAAAGCTCGTATCAAATGCTCCGCGGCCGGCACACGATGCGTTCCCGAAACATCAACGCCCCGGTGAACGGTGTGCGGCCGAACGCAGAGTTCGGCGACATCACCCAGTTCGAGTCAACCGGGCGCACGCAGAGTGATCGCCTCCAACTGAGTACTCAGTTCCGGTACCAGTACCGACAGCAGCAGATGGGCATGCGCTTCAGCTATACGCTGGGTCAGGAGAAGAACTTCGCCAACACTGCCACGTCGCTTCCATCGGACAGTCAGAATCCAGATGTGGACTGGGGTCCCTCCAAC
>JBOGIQ010000015.1:0-39065 GCA_050742535.1 Vicinamibacterales bacterium
GGGTAACACCATCGTATCCTTGACGCGTGGCGGCTCGGGATCGTGTCGAGGAAACCTCCGGTGCCAAGCGGAAGGTGCGGCGGGCGCTCGTCACATGGGGCGACCTGGCGCATCTGCTATCCGTCACGTTCGTGGCGATCATCCTGTACGCAGACTTCGCGGATCCCGGCAGGATGGAGTCATCGGACTACGTCAGCTCGTTCTATGTAGCCGGACACCTGGCCGCGGCTGGAGAATTCGATCGACTATATCCCGGGCCCGATACCATTTCGTTTGGCGACACTCCCTTCAACGACCTGGCTCACCAGCTGCTGCCGCAGCTGCCCGAACAGAGCACGACGGCCTTCCTGTACCCGCCGATCGTGGCATGGATATTTGCGCCGTTGAGTCTCCTGCCGCCTCACATTTCTCTTCTGTTGTGGCAGATGATTTCCGTGGCAGCGTTGGGTCTGACTTGCCTTCTCTTGAGTTGGACTAGTGCAGTCCGTGCGCGAGATCTCTTCCTTCTCAGCTCCCTCTTCTTGCCGACCTTCATCACTGTGCTGATAGGACAGGCTGGAATCCTCTTCGGGTTGTTGCCCTTGAGCATCGGCTACTGGTTGCTGAGCAGAGGATCGCCTTTGGCCGCAGGTGTCGCCTGGGCGGCCCTGGCGTTGAAGCCGCAGTTCCTGCCGGCGGCAGGCCTCATAAGCGTGGCGTACGCCGTGACCGGCCGGATGCATCCTCTTGGAGGAATGCTCCTGGGACTCGGTGGCTGGTTATCGCTGAATTACTTCCTGGTACCAGACGGCACGCTGGCCGCGTGGATTCGATCGCTGCGTTCGAGCGACGCTATTTTTTCGAGCGGCGAATATGGCGTGCCGGTGCACATGCTGGCGAGCATTCCTGCAGACGTGATGATGCGGTTTCCTCCCGACGCGCGCGCGTCGCTGAAGCCGGTGCTGTACGGATGCTCGGTGAGCCTGGGATTGTTCGCGCTGTGGCGGTGTCGACAAATCCTGCGTTCGCCGCTGCCGGCGGAACTCAGCAGACTTGCAGTGTTGTCGACGTGCGTGGCGATACTGCCGCTCACCTCGCCGCACCTGCTCTACTACGACCTTGTGACCCTGTTCCCCATGGGGCTAATCCTGTTGGACGAAGAGTGGAGCAAGCCACCGGTTGAAGGGCTTCGCCGCATGATCCTTTTGTTCTGGTTGAGCATCAGCGCGTATATTCTCGTCTTTACGTTCGCCGGCCATTTCTCGCCGTCCTCCTTGATATTGCTCGCGATTCTGCTCACGGTGTGGACGCTGTTCGTCCAGAAGGCCGTCAATGTGCCGGCCATGGCGATCGAGACTGCGGCCGACCGGAGCTCACGATGAATCCCGTATCGCCGCTGCTCTCGGTCGTCGTGCCGTTGTTCAACGAATCGGCTTCCGTCCGCGCTCTTCTCGACAGCCTCTATCCCGTCCTGGAGAAAACGGCGTGCCGATTTGAAGTCCTGGCGATCGACGATGGGTCATCCGATGAAACCTGGCAGCAGCTGAAGCTGGCAGCTCCACACCGACGCGGCTTGAAACTCCTCCGCTTGAGCAGGAACTTCGGCAAGGAGGCTGCGGTTTCCGCCGGCCTGGAAAAAGCCGCGGGCGATGCGGTCATCGTCCTCGACGGCGATTTACAACACCCCCCTGAATTGATCAACCAGATGGTCCCTCTCTGGAGGGAGAGTGGATTCGAGATCGTCGAAGCGACCAAGGAAGCGCGGGGCGAGGAATCGGTTCTCTACCGCTCCAGCGCCGGGTTGTTCTACAAGCTTTTCCACATGCTGACCGGCTACGACTTGGGCCCCTCGTCCGACTTCAAGCTCATGGACCGGAAGGTGGTGGACGCATGGCGTGGAATGGAGGAGAGCAACCTTTTCTTTCGAGGGATGATCGCCTGGCTGGGATTCAGGCGCACGCAGATTCGGTTTGCCGTTCAGGACCGCCCCTCAGGCGTCGGTAAATGGTCGTTGCCGCAACTGGTCAAGCTGGCCGTTGTCGCGGTCACCGCCTTTTCGACCTCGGCGTTGCACATCATCACCATGCTGGGATTTGCATTCTTCGTGCTGGCGACAGTCGTGGCCACACGAACGCTCTATCTCTATTTTCAGGGCACGGCGGTCAGCGGTTTCGCCACGGTCATTCTCCTCCAGTTGCTGATCGGAGGTGCCCTGATGGTCAGTCTGGGAATCGTGGGCGAGTATCTCGCGCGAATCTACACTGAAGTGAAGCGGCGCCCGAGGTACATCACCGCGGAAGCGATCGGGTGGGATGACGTTCAGAGCCTGACTCGTAACGACATCAGATAATGCACATTCGTCGGAGCACAGCACGGAAAGTCCATTTCATTCTCGACGAGTGCATCCCGCCCGTTATCCGTGACGCGCGCTGGTTCATGTGGATCCCCTTCAAAGTGCTGTTTGGAAAGAAGGCCGGGTATTTCTTCTCGTTCAAGGACCGGGCGATAGAGGCCTCCAGTCAGGACGTTCATGAGGTCTATATGGCAACCGCGGACGTGCACATTCGCAGAGAAACGGATCTCAACGAGGATTGCATTGCCGCAATCAAAGCAAACATCGTGGGCACCACGGTGCTGGATGTGGGATGCGGCCGAGGGTTCCTGGCCGACGAGTTGAGCCGTGCCGGCCTGGACGTCACTGGCTGTGATTTCCGGATCGCTGATGACATGCGAGAGCGCTTCCCTTCCATCCGATTCGAACAGGCACGGGCGGAGGCGTTGCCGTTTGGCCCCGGCGACTTTGATACCGTGATCTGCACGCATACGCTCGAACACGTCCAGAACCTGGCGGCGGCGATCAACGAGCTGCGGCGTGTCGCGCGACGGCGATTGATCGTCGTTGTTCCACGGCAACGGCCGTACAGATACACGTTCGACTTGCACCTCCATTTTTTTCCGTACAAGCACTCACTGCTGGCGCATTTCACGTCCAGGCCGGGTATCACCGGCCGAACGGCCCAGGATCTGGACGGAGATTGGTACTATCAAGAGGACATCAGCGTTTAGCCGCAGGTACACCAACGGCTACGCCGAGGCGCACTCTTTAGAGCGGCATTACGGCTTTCGTTCAATCAGCGCGGCGATGTTATCGCGGTACAACTCGTGCCACAGGGAGTCGCGGTTGAGTTCGGCTGCGACGCCGGAATCGGCAGGTACGAGCACCAGATCGACGTTCCACCGGTCGAGCACGTCGCGCCAACCGGGCTTCAGCCCTGCGACGTGGCGATAATCATTGAAGATGCGGTTTCCATAGAAATCCGCCAGTCCGTCAATAAACACCCGCTGTTCCGGCCAGGCCAACGTCAGATAGCCACCCCACTTGTACTCGTTGTACAAGCGGCCGCTCACGCGATTCGCCCGCGCGAATTTCACGGCCTCGACGGGAAATACGTCGGCATCGAACGCGTCGGCGATGTACTGCCTGGGGTGACCCTCACCGGACGATACGGCCAGCCCGGCGAGGACAACGACGAATGCCAGCGCCACAGCGCCCCGGCGCGCCAGCCGGTCGCCGTCGGCCAGCGCGCGGCCCGGTCCACGAAGGACACTCGGAATCCACCGCTCCCAGTCGTCCTTGAGCGCGATCGCGAGCATTGGCAGAGCAACGAGACCAAACAACGAGATATAGCGCCAGGAGCGGAGAGAGAGCGCAACGGTGGCGAGAAAGATCAGGAGTGTCGGCGCAGAGAGACGGGATTTGCGTGCGCCAACGGCCGCGAGCACGACGAGCAGGATGCCGAGAAACACCAGCCCGATGGACGAATGAAAATCGGGCGAACGGAACTCGACTGTGGCGGTCATCATCTCCGCATTGCCCAGATGCCCGAGGCTGTGCAGATGGAGGCCGACGCCGTACGGATTGACCAGCGTTGCCGCGCTGCCAAGAGCGAGCGCCACGCCGTGGTAGCGCGCCGCTTGCCACCACCCAGGCCTGTCTTCAACGGGTCCCACGCCCGCTTCGATCAGGTCGCCAACCATCATCACGCCGAGGATGCCAAGACCAAAGAGAAAGCCGGGGTGCAGATTCGTCCAGAGAGCGAACAGCGGCACGAACCACAGCAGCCGCACGGGCTTTCCCGGCTCGAGCAAGCGCACGAGAATGGCGGACGCCGCGAAACTGAACGCGTGTGGACGCGCTGCCCAGTGCGTCATGCCGAGCACCGCGGCAGCGGCAATCACCACGAGCACGAGATCCATTGCCACTCCGCGACGAATCATGAATCCGGCGACCAGCGCATAGGCGAAGGCGATGACGACGGCCGTCAGCACGGCAACGCCGTCCAGGCCCGCCCACTGGTGAACCGCCGCGAAGATCAACTGACTCAGCCACTCGTAGGCCAGGAACGGCTGGCCATAGGCGGTGTGCGAGAAGAAATCGTCCTGCACCAGCGCATGGTTGGCGAGGATGACCTTGCCGACCGCGATATGCCGTGGCAGGTCGCCGTCGCGATTGAGCAAGATCATCGAGGCTGCCGCAACTTGCAGGCAGGCCAGACCAACGAACACCAGGTCTGGGATCGACGGAATCAGGAACGTGCGACGAATCTGCGTCATCGGTTTCGGGCTGCTCGGACTACGGTTTTTATCGGGCGATAGTGGACGCGTGCTTAACTCCCGGCTGAGCGAGCATGGCGACGCCGCTCGCTCCGTGCGCCAGCCACATACCGAACAGCGGCCCGACGATCAGCCCCCAATACCCGTTGAACGGCAGACCAAAAAACAGAAAAAAAACCGCGTAGGCCATAACGCCAGCCCGCACGTGCCATATCATGGTCGTCGACCACCACGCGCCGACCGCGAATGCCACCAGCACACCGAACAGGAACGGCGGCAGACCGATGAGGAGACCGCTGGCGTTGCGAAACGCGTGCAGCAGAAACGAGAGCCCGCCAAACGCAAGCCACGACTGCTGTTGTGCCGGATCGCCCTCCTGAATGTGAGACAGCACCTGCGTGAGGTGCCATCCGTAATACGCAACAAAGGCCACGCCGCCAACTGCCCACGCGGCTATCTGACTGCGCTCACGCTGCCAGAGCGCTCGCACTCCTGCCACCACGCAGAACGGCGCCGCCAGCTCACGAAAGAACAGGGCCAGGACGGCCCACGCAACGCCGGAGAGAGGCTGATTTCGCGCATACGACGCGACCGAGTGACCGAGACATAATCCTGCCCACAACTCGGCAAAAAACACAGCGTCGTGGAGCGCAACCATGAGGAGCGCGGGGAGAATCGGCAGTGCTCCCAGGACGCCGCGCAGCAGCGGCCGGGCGCGCACGAGCAGGAACAATGCGAGCATCCAGAGCACCACCGTCGCTCCACGCTCGGAGAGCACGGCGATCCCTGCCGGCAGCAGCGGTTCACGCCAGTTGAAGACCGAGGCCACCGGATAGTTCGCTGAAGAACGAAGCACAGTTCCGGTTGCGGCGTAAAAGTCGCTCCCGGATTGCATCCGGTCAACGATCTGTCGATACGCTGCGGCATCGGCGTTCCCATCGCGGCTGACACCCGCCTCAGCACGACTGCCGAGAACGATCGTGACAATGGACGCAATGGCGAGACCTGCCGCTGCCAGTGTCCACAATCGTGCGCCAAATCCGAGGGACTTCACGATCAACGGTTACGCCTGAGTCCGCGCCAGATTCGCGCAACGTCCCAGAATGCCCGGGCCGCATGGCGTGCCTTGACCTTCGAGCCCGGCACATCCGTCCAGGTCGTCAACGGCAGCTCGTAAATCGACGACGCCGCACGGCCCGTTCCCACGACGTTCGCGTAGCGCGCGAGGATTTCGACGTCGAATACCCATTTCGAAAGAAATGGCGTCGCAAACACCTGACGGATCTGCGGATTGACGCGAAAGACTTTGGCTCCGCATTGCGTGTCGTACACCTCGAGACCGAGCGCCAACGAAGCTGCCGTCGCAAACACGCGACCCGCGTAGTGTCGGTGGGCATGGCGGTCGATACGCCGTCCAAGTAACTTGACGCGCGAACCCATGACGATGTCGATGTCAGGACGGGTGTCCAGGATTCTGATGAACTCGTCGATAGCGTCGAGGGGCGTCGCCAGGTCGGCATCCCAGTAACCCACCAGCTCGGCCTGCTTGTCGAGAGCGGCAGCCATCCCCCGCTGGACGGCCTGAGCCTTGCCGCCGTTGCGCGGCAGCAACAGCGTGTCAACTCTTCCGACGCACTTCGCTGCCACCTGTGCGAGCACCTGCGCCGTCGAATCGGTGCTGCCGTCGTCCACGAAAATCAGCCCGACGTCACTCCGTGCGGTGACAAACCGGACGAACGTGCTCGTATCCAGACGAGCCGCCTCGTTGTAGCAGGGAATGACGAGTTGCAACCGAATGGGCAAGGGTGGAAACAGGAGTATGCCCCGGAATTAGCGCACGTCGCTTGTCTGCCAGCAAAAGTCCGGTCCGGCCAGACTCCACGGGACTGGCGGCTGAATTGACTCAGTGGTGGGCTGCGAGCTGCGTGCGGTCGTCTCTAGTGGAAGCGGACGACACGGTTGCCGTGACGATCGTCGGATGCGCGGGAGCGTTCGCGTGCAGTCGCTGCGTCAATGCCTGCAGCGCGTGATCGACCGGCGTGCGCGCACTCACCCGAAGCAGAACGCTTCCGCCCGGTGCGGCGCCGTCCGCGATCTGAATCCAGACGTCATCCTGGTCGGTGTAAATGCCGGTCACCTGCAACAGCCATTCGTGGAGGCCGATACGCACGCGCCGTTGATCCAGCGCGCGGAACCAGCGATCCACAACCTCCGGTTGACCACGCTCACACGACCCTTGTCCCGCCATGCCTGCTGTTCTTCCACAACGGGTGCCAGCTCTGCCCGAAAACGTGGCGATCGTGTAACTCGTGTCCATGCAATCGCTTAGAGATGTCATTGGCTCGTTCGTGCTATTCGCGCCCGGCCGGATTACGACGCGGAAAAAGAGACCATTGGCTGTAGCTTGCCGGAATGATTTCTGCGCTCAGAGCACCGCCGGACCAGGGTCCGCCTGAAGGCGGACACTACGACTGGCGGGGCGAATCAGCGGTGCGGCCGGCCGATCCTGGCGTCGGGCGTGCGGTTGTGTGCAGCGCTCGACGTGTCTACCCAATCGAAAGCTGCGGAATCCCGCTGGCAGGCAAAGCATCGCACCAGCGTTGACAGGCGGCGATATTCACGAGGCAGCAGGGACAGGCCGGCGGTGTGGCCGCAGTGCGGGCAGCTGGGGTTGCCCGAGGTCGCCCGTGTCCCAGCCGGGACAGCGCCACGCCTTTGCGCGCCGGCTGCGCTGTCTTCGTGTTCTTCGAACGCTGCCTGCGCACGCGCCTTCAGCATTCGAATCTCTATCGAGAGATTGGCCAGACGCTGCAGCCGCGCGTCCTCGTCGCTACGTCGTGAATCCGGCATAGCGGCGGCACTATACGGGACGTGCGTCGCGGAATCAAGCAACGTTACACACACTGCGTGCAACGTTGCATGAATCTATACGGAACTACGCGGGTACGCTCTTCAACACGGCGTTGAGAAACGTTTGCCAGTCGGGCCGCAGGTCCTCGGCGACGGCCACGCCGCACACCCAGGTGTTGGCGCTGGTGCGGCGCTTCCACATGACTTCGAGCGGCAGGGCCACGTCCAGCTCCTCGAGGCGGAACGCGAGCGGCGACTGGATCGTCGCTCCCGGCGCGCACTGGATCTCGACGCGCGCGCCGCCGGCGCTGACGTCCAGCAGGCACGCCGGCGCGTCGTTGACGAGCACCATCGTGTTCGGCGCCACGTCCGAGCGCGGGTCTCGGCGCGGCGGCATGAACACGCCGCGGGCCGCCGCGGTCGACAGCGCGCGCTGCACCGTCGCATAGAGCTCGCCAGGCGACACCGGCTTGGCCAGGTACTCCGCACCAAGCCGCCGCGCGTCCGCTTCCACGGCACGATCGGCGTAGCCGGTGATGACGATCGCCGGAATCGGCTTCGGCGCCATGGCCACCAGGTGCAGCCCGTTGTAGCTGTCGAGGCGAATCTCGGTAATCAACAGGCTCGGCGTGCTGGTGGAGAGGGCGCGCATCGCCTCCGGCACCGTCGTCGCCGTCATCGTCTCGAAACCGGCATCGGCAAGGAGCTTCACGAGCTCGCCGCGCGTGGACGCGTTGTCGTCAACGATCAGAATTTTGTGAGCCATAGGTGATCGCTTCGCTATGAGCTGAAGGGAGCCGGCGCGGGCGGCGCCGCGTCCGCGCGGCGCGCGCCGTGGGGGCGGCGTGCGCGGTACGGCGCCACCGGCAGATTGCACCGCTGTTGATAGAGGAACGCGTGGAACCGCTTGTAATCGCTTTCGGGCAGATTGAAGAGCGCCAGGAGCGCGCGATAGCTGCCGCGTGTTTCCGTCAGACCGCGATCGACCAGCGCGGTGAGATCCGCGCGCGTGAGCTCGCGCGCCTTGAACGCCTGTCCCACTGCCGACCAGAAATCCTCACCGGCCTCCATACGCCGCCACAACGCGTCGGCAATCGCTGACGAAGGGATGGCGGATTTCTCCGCGGCCGCAAGTTCCGGCCTCGCCGGATTCGGAGCGGCCGGCGCGGAACCGGGGACGGCGACGGCGCTGCGGCTGTCGCGGATCTCGTGCGGCAGCGTGTCCGCCGGGATGGGGCCAATGCGATCCTGGAGCACGATGCGCTCCGCAACATTCCGCAGCTCACGGACGTTGCCGGGCCACTGATACGCGAGCAACAGATCCGAGGCGGCAGGCATCAGCGTCGGCAGACGAAGCCGATGGGACTGCGCCGCCTGCGCCAGATAGTGATTCATCAGCAGCAGGATGTCGCTGCCGCGTTCGCGCAGCGGCGGGATCCGGATCTGGATGACGTTCAGGCGGTAATAGAGGTCTTCACGAAACAGTCCGTCGGCAATGCGCTGGCGCAAGTCGCGATTGGTGGCGGTGATCAGGCGCACGTCGGTATGCCCCGTCGGCGCGTCCGCGCCCACCGGCTGGATCTCGCCAGTCTCGGTGAAACGCAGCAGCACGGCCTGCATCCGCAGGCTCATCTCGCCGAGCTCGTCGAGAAACAGGGTCCCGCGGTCCGCCTGCCGCACCAGTCCCAGCTTGTCGCGAACGGCGCCGGTGAAGCTTCCGCGCGTGTGTCCGAACAGCTCCGACTCGAGCAGCGTCTCGGGAATGCCGCTGCAGTTGACGGCGATGAACGCGCGGCCTCGCCGTGGGCTCTCGGCATGCAGCAGGCGCGCAACCACCTCCTTGCCGGTGCCCGTTTCGCCGAGGATCAACACCTTGGCGTGGGTGCGGGCCGCCGCTGACACGTCGTCGCGCAAGGCGACGATGCCGGCGCTTTCACCAACCAGAAGAGGGGTTTCAACCCCGACAAATGCATGCGCGGTCTGTGACATTCTCGAATTCCGGGAGAAGGGAGCCCAAGAAGTCTGCCTGATCTGGCAGACTTTCTACAATATGAAAGTTTGGGCAAAGCCAGAAACGCACATGACTGCATGCGGCGGCGCGCGAATCACGGAAGAAATCTGACGTGAGAACGGAGGCTACGAAGGGAACGGTCTCACAGGAGGAACGATGAAACGGAGGCGAACGGAGTTTCTTAATCGTTCTTAGCCGCGAAGGCCACGAAGATCGACGGGAGGCCGTTCGATTGGGCCGCCGTAGGCGGCGGGCAGCGATGTACGAAGGCGCAAATACAAGCCGCTGATCGCGCCTGTGCGGTTTGTATTTGCGCCCTCGTACATCGCTGCCGTCGGCGCGCTGCGCGCGCCGACCAATCGAACGGCCGCTCTCCGTTCGTCTTCGTTGCTTCGTTGCTCCTGTGAACCCGTTTCCTTCGTACCCTCCGTAACCTCGGGTCGGGCGGCAAACGCTTAGAGCGTAAGCAGCCCGATTCGGCTGAGGTCGTTGTAGAGGGTCGTCATCAGCAGCAGGAGCATGACGGCCGCGCCTGCGCCGACCATTGCCTTGCGGACGCCAAAGGACAGCGTGCGCCGCGTGACGCCTTCGACGCACAGCATCAGCATGTGCCCGCCATCGAGGATGGGGATCGGGAGCAGATTGCAGAGCCCGAGGTTCAGGCTGATGAATGCCATCGCCGCAAGCAGCGCTCGCCATCCGAGCTGCGACGATTCGCCCGCGATTTGCGCCAGGCCCACCGGCCCGATCAAGTGGCTCGGGGAGATCTCTCCGGTCACGAGTCCGGCGATGGTCAACAGGATCTCGGCGCTCGTTCCCGCAATTGCACGCCCGCCCAGCAGGATTCCCTCGACCGGCGCTGCCTGATAGATGACCAGCTTCCCGTCGTCTCTCGGCACTTCGATTCCAACCCAGAGACCGACGATCGCCAGTGCAAGGGCGAACACGATGTTCATCGCCGGGCCGGCCAGCAGGATCACGAACCGCTGCCAGCGGTTTTTCGAGTCGAATCCGTTTGCGGTCGGCTCGCCTCGCGATCCGGTTCCGGCCATCTTGACGTAGCCGCCGAAGGGAATCGCGCAGATCTGGTACACCACCCCGGAACGCCGCACGCTCCACACCCGCGGACCAAAGCCGACCGAGAACACTTCAACCGGCACGCCGTACCACCTAGCCGCCAGGAAGTGACCCAGCTCGTGGACCACCACGAGAAGGGTGATGACGAATGCGAACGCGAGAAGGGTGGTCACGGTGGCTTTCTCCCCCGCGGACGGGAGCAAGAGCGTGGCCACGAACGGCGTGTGCGGCTGTGGGTAGATGAAGCCGCCCGAGGATCAAAAACCCCGTAATCTCAGATAATCGGCGTTCGAAGGCAGTTCCTCAGCGGACTTCAGTGAAAATTCTGAGGCCACACCTGGCTCGACATTTGGGTGTAATGTTCGCTCCGTGATTTCCCTGTTCGAACCCGACGCGGCCGGAGCGGCGCAGGAACGGCTCCTCGCGCGCGCCCGGGTGGCGATGGCGGCGGCGAGTCTGCTCGCCCTCTACCTCGACCCGACCGAGCCGATTCGCTACGCGGGAACCGCGTATCTGCTGCTGCTCGCGTATGTCGCCGCGAGTCTCCTGTATCTCGTGGTGATCCGGGGATCCGAGCGCCGGCCTCGCTGGCGGCCGGCGATTGCCCACGGTGCCGACATCCTGTGGCTGGCGCTGCTGACGTCGATGACCGGGGCGTCCAGCAGCCCGCTGTTCGCGTTCTTCACCTTCATCGTCCTCGCCGCCGCGATTCAGTGGGGCTACATCGAGACGCTGGCGACGATGCTGGTGATCCTGTGGATCACGGTGATCGAGGGCATTGTCCTGACGCGGTTCGGCGTGTTCGCGAGCGAGTTCGACCTGAACTGGTTTCTGGTCAGGCTCACCTACATGACGATCGCGGGCGTACTGCTTTCGTATGTGGCCTCGTATCAAAAGCAGCTGCGTCTCGAGTCGTCGTTGATCGCGCGAGTGCTGGCGAAGCTGCGCTCGGAAACGAAGCTCGATTCGGCGTTCGAAACGGCGGGCCGCGAGCTCCTGCGCGCGTGCGGCGCGAAGGCTCTGGCGATTGCCGTTCGGGTACCGAGCAGCGGCGAAACGCTGTACTGGACGCTCGATAATCGCGAGGCCGCCGAGATCATGCGCGGGGCGCTGACGCCGACGGAGGCCGACTCGCTGCTCTCCGACGGGCCCTCGGCCTTCATCCTGAAACGGCGCCGCGGCCGTGTGACGATGACCGCGACGTCGCGCGGCGTCGTCGGTCCGCGGCCATCGGCGATTTCACCGACGGAACCGTTTACGACCGCGCTGGTGGCATCGGCGTCGTACCCGGAGTGGTACGGGCGGGTGTTCCTCTTCGACCCGGTTCGCCGTGTCCGAAACGTGGCGGGGCTGCAGCTCCTCGCCCGCGTCGTCGAAGCGATTTCACCGGCGCTGCACACGATTTTCCTCATCGGGCGCCTGCGGTCGCGGTCCGAGGCGTCGGAACGCGCTCGCCTCGCGCGCGAGCTGCACGACACGTCGGTCCAGTCGCTCATCGGTCTCGAGATGGAGGTGCTGGCGTTGAGCCGGCGTACCGCCGATTCCACGCTGCGCAGCAGCGTGACCGCAATTCACAGCCGGCTGCAGCAGGAGATTCGCGGACTGCGCAATCTCATGGTGCAGCTCGGCAAGAGCGGCGAGCCGACGAGCTCAGTGACGGATCGCTTGTCGGAAATGCTGGCGCAGTTTCAGGTGGAAACGTCGATTCGTACACGGCTCGTGTCGTCCGCGGCCGTTGCCGTACCGCCGCGCATCGGCCAGGAAATTCTCCGGCTGATGGAGGCAGCGCTCTCCAACGTTCGCCGGCACAGCGGCGCGACGCGCGTGGACGTGACGCTCGAGCGCTTCGCCGACGGCTGGAAGCTCGTCATCGACGATGACGGGCACGGCTTTCGCGCGTCACACCAGCCGCGGCCGTCCGTGGTCACGCCCTGGAGCCTGCGCGAGCGTGTTGCCGCGCTTGGCGGCGAGCTCGTCGTCGACCGGCGCAAGAACGTTGGTGTGCGCGTGGAAATCACGCTGCCCCCCTTTGTCCAATCTGCATGACTATTCCTGTTCCCGTTCGCATCGTCATCGCCGACGACCATCCGCTCTTTCGTGAAGGCCTGCGGACCCTCCTTCAAAGCGACGCCCGCTTCGCGGTCGTTGGTGAAGCGGGCGACGCGCAGACGGCCGTGGACGCCGTACGGCTGCACAACCCGGACGTGCTGCTGCTGGATCTGGCCATGCCCGGAGCCTCCGGGCTGGAAGCGTTACGCGTGCTTGCCGCTGACCCGCCGGCGACGCGCACGATCGTGCTCACTGCCGGCATCGGCCGCACCGAGACAGTGCAGGCGGTGCAGCTTGGCGCCAGCGGAGTAGTACTGAAGGCCGACGCCTCGGATGTTCTGTTCGAGAGCATTCTGGCAGTGGTGCAAGGTCATTTCTGGCTGCAGTCGCAGCAGCTCCCCAACCAGGAGACGGCGCTGCGCAAAAGCCTGGCGCCGCTGACCGAAGCCGACCGGGACCTCGATCTGTCGCCGCGTGAACGAGAGATCATCGTGGCGCTCGCCGACGGGCTCACGAATCGGGACATCGCCGACCGCTTCGGTCTCAGCGAAATCACGGTCAAGCATCACCTGCGGAGCATTTTCGACAAGTGCGGCGTGTCGAATCGGCTGGAACTGGCGCTGTTTGCGCTGCGCCGCGGACTCGCCCGGCTGTAGGTTAGCCGGGTAACCCAGGGACAAAAGTCAGCGCCGGCACGTATTTCGTCGAGCCACCCCCACAGTTCACATCGACTTGGCAATACGAAGTGTGGCTTCCTTATTGCTCAGCCAGGTAGTCACTCATGCTGCGAGCCCTACGGCAACTGCGACTCCTGACCGCTGGCCAGGACCTGATTGAGTACGCAGTGTTGATTGCGCTGCTAGCGACAACTGTGCTCTTCGCGATGTCAGGGTTGGGCGTAAAGGTACCGGGCTTTTACGAGGCCACGGCGGCAGCGTTGCCAGGAGAGGGACCAGCGGGTGAGAGCCCCGATCCCAAAGGCAACCCCGGTAACGACAAGCCGGCGGGGGATGCAGGCGAGGATCCGAGCGGAAAGGGAAACTGATTTACGTCGTTAGCCGACGACGAATTCCTTGAACACGCCGTCAGCGTTCATCGCATCACGTAGCCGTGCGGCCGCCTGACGTGCCCCGCCGAGTTCCGCTGCGCGGCATGAATACAACCGCGCACGGTCGCCGTACCCGACGCGAACTTCAAGTCCCACGTCAGTTCGATAGATTCCGCAGACGAGCGGACGACGGCTCGGCCCAACCACGGCCCAGCAGGTCTCTATGCGTGGCGCGTACGGCTGAAGACGGGCGAACTGCGTGTCGGACATCGCCATTTCGGGCTCGTACGGAGAGCAAGAGTCGTGCACAAGGACCGCGCGAATTTCGGCCGTAGATACGCTGCCCGCAGTTGAAAATCACTTCAGCACGCAGACTATTAGCTGCCCGCCACGGTACCCTCGTATCGCGAAGAAAGGGATCGAGCGAGGCGAATTCTCAACGCGGCAGTTCAGAAACCGCCCAATTTTCAGCGGTTCGGCGGGCAGACGCCTTGCACTCTCAGCGGCATACGGGAGAACGGCACGATCCCGGCGCCGACATCGACCCGAGGTACCGCGGTCGGTTGCTCTTCTCCCGCGCTACGCTCCCCACCGCGTGGGCGGATGCCAGGTCCGTCCACGCGCCCTTCGCCTCTCGCGAACCTTCGTTAAATATCTGTAAACAGAAGGAGAAGACGCTGTACAAAGGGTATGATCCGGCGATCGTTACCGTGCAGGTTCGGAGGTTGCATGAAAACACGACGGTTCACGGCCCTGTTGGCCTTTACTGGTCTGGCCGCGTTCATCTGGGTCGCCGACATCAACCTGACGAGCGTCTTCGCGCAGGGAAATCCAGCCGCACAGCAGCAGGGTGCGCCGGCAGGACGGGGCGGCCCCGCAGTGGGCCAGTTGCCGCAGGGGCGCGGACGCGGACGTGGCCCGGTTGTCATCCAGGGACCTCCTCCGGGAGTCACACCGCTTCCGGTAGACCTCTTCACCTCCAAGAACTTTTATAAGGACCGCGCGAACTGGCTGGACAAGCGGTATTACCGCTGCAACACGCCGCGGCAGCTGTACGCGATGTGGGACTCGGGCCGCATCGGGCCGAAGCCACCGGACTCCGCCTCGTGGGGTGATTGCGACGCCGACTGGAAGCGCGAGCAGATCGTCAGCCCGTACCCGTACAAGACCGCGCAGGAACATTACGAGGCGCTGATGGCCGCAGCCAAGGCCAGGGGCGGCCCGACGGTCTACACGAAAGCCACTGTCCCCGACTGGGATGGTTACTACCAGCGCAACGGACAGGCCGATCGCGGCTCCGAGTGGATCTGGGGAGTGACGCAGTCACCGACCGTGCTGGCGCTGCTCACGCCGAAGTACCAGAGCTACATGGTTCAGACCACGTACCACGAGGCCGTCACGAACGCCCCGCAATGGAGCGCGTCGTTCTGCTGGCCTGAAGGGTTCATCCGCTGGTGGTCGCAGCCATCGCGTGCAGGAGACTTCCAGCTCACGATGACGACGTGGAACATCCAGTTCATCTCGGGCATCGCCGACAACTTCCTGCGCCAGGTGATGGTCGGCAAACAGGCGCACGTGCAGAAGACGCCGCAGTGGTTTGGTGAAACGATTGGTTTCTGGGACGGCACCATGCTCGTCACGTGGACCTCCAACATCCAGGCGTGGCAGCTGTCGCACGCGATGTTCGAGAGCAGCCCGCAGATGCAGACGATCGAGACGTGGAAGGCGGCGATGCAGGACGGCAAGTTCGTCGGCCTGGAGCACGAGACGATCTTCTACGACCCGGAAGCGTTTGTCGTCCCCGTTCGCGCCTCGTTCCGCTTCAATCGCATCGCGACACCCGACGCGCCGGAACGCCGGTACAACTACATTCAGTGCCTCAGCAACATCTTCAACACCAACGGACGTCCCGGTCAGGTCACGAACGCAGACCCGCGGTTCGTTGATTACTACGGTCGTCCCTGGGCCAAGAACTGGGAGAAGTTCTTCGAAGCCGGATGGGAAAAGCCGGAAGAAGAGCTGCCGTCGGCGATTACCGATATCTTTAAATAGCGGATTGGATTCAGGCGTAGTTGTCCGCCTTCAGGCGGACTGCATAAAGGATCGGCGATGACTAAGCGCGCAATTCGAACCTTGTCAGCCGTTGCGGGCGTGGCCGCACTGGCGGTGATCTTTGCGACACCGGCGTTCCCGCATCACTCGTTCGCGATGTACGACCAGAACAAAGTGGTCACCATCACCGGCGTCGTCAAGCAGTACGTGCCGCAGGCGAATCACGCCGAGTTCCACGTCTATGTTCTGGCGCCCGATCGAAAAGGATTGGAGAAGGGCAAGGACGGTAAGTACGTCGAGTACGGCGTGGAGATGGCCGGCACCGCGCAGCTCGAGCGCCAGGGCATCACCGCTCAGACCTACCCCGCCGGAACGGTGATCAGCTTCCGGGTGAATCCGCTTCGCGACGGCACCAACTTCGGCGCCCGCGTGGGCGCACTCGCGAAGTGCCCGGTGGACGCGGCAACCAAGAAACCGAAGCTCCCCGAAGCCGGCAAGCACTGCGACTCGGTGGCCGGCGTCACGCTCACCGGCGGCAACACCTTCTAACTCCTGCCAGCGTTGTAGTTGGGGCGAGCCTTTCAGGCTCGCCTCGCGAACCCGAAGGGGCCCGAAGGGTTCGCGCCACTCTCGTTTCTTCCTGGCTGTCCAAAGAGTCATATCAACGGATCCAGCCCTGCTGTACCTCACCACAGCGGCCGAAATCAGAAGCAACAGCACATGAGTGACTGCCGGAGGTTTCTCGCCGGTCTACTGTTTCGTCGCGCGACACGGTTCACTGGTGGGGACGTAAAGAATGAAACCCGCGGCGGCTACCCTGAGCAAAAGCGCGCAGCCTGCGGCGGCGGCTCGCCGCGACGACGCGTCACGCGTTGAGGAATTCCTTCAGTCCCTGGCGCGCGCCGTTCGTCAGTTCCACACCTACCCGGCCACCAGCCCCCGCTGCATCGACGCCGTCGAAGAGTCGCATCGCGCCCTCGCGCTGATCGAAGTCGACACACTTCCCTGCGTTGTCAGCCCGCACGAGCTTCTTGTCAGCGGCGCGGCCGTCGGCCGCGGCACGCTGATCGAGCAGGAGCTCGCCCGCCGGTTGTACGAAGCCCGCTGCCAGGCGCTCGAGATCAACCGCCTCGCGACGCGACGCGATCTCGCCCGCTTCTGTACCGAGCTTGCCGCGCGACGCGATGGCACCACCGCAGCGCTCGGTGAGCGCCTGCAGAACCACGGGGTCGAGCGCATCCAGATCAGCGCCGCGTTCGAACCGCAGATCCTCCAGGTCTCGGCTCCAGCGGCGATGAGCGCTTCCGTGGAACACGATCGGGAGCGCCAGGAGACGCAGCCGACGGCCGGACGCCTCACGCACCTGTATCCCGCCGACAAGGGCTGGGTACGCGTCGACCCCGGCGCCGCCACGCGAGGAGTCACGTTGTCCGGTCTGGCAGTCCTGGTCGAAGACCCCGCCTCGCTGGCCCAGATGCTCTCGAGATTGGTGAGCGTTCCCGGCGACGAGCCGCTCTCACGAGGAGACGCGCTCGAACAACGGTGTGAAGACGTAGCCCGCCTGTACACGTCGCTCGAGCCTGCCGTCGCGCGCGCGCGATTCGCAAAGCTCGCGACCACTGTGCTGTCGCTCGAACCGACGCAGCGCCGGCGCCTGCTGTCGGACACGGTACTTCCCGCCCTGGTGGACGGACGACCGGAAGGCGAACTGCTGCGCGATTTTCCCGACGTCGATCTCGCAGACGCGCTGTCGCTGTTTCTGGATGTGGAAACGGCAGCTCCCGAACTGCTGACGACTGCACTCGACCGGCTGCAGCTCTCCCCGGCGCGGCGCGACGCCATGGGTCCGCTTCTGGAGGCGCGCATTCGCGAGCGGCAGGGTGCGGCAACCGCGGATAACCGCAACGACGCCGCGCTGCGCGAGCGCACCCAGCAGCTGATCCGGGTGGTGAACGGCGACGCCGCCTTCGACGGCTTTGCCGCCTTCGACCTGTGCATCGACGAGGCGACCGAGGGTCTGATCGCCGGAACGGGCGATGCGATCGGCGCGACGAATCTCGCCGACGCGCGGTTGACGTACCTGTCGCAGCTGATCGTCCTGAATCCCAATCCGGAGGTGGCGGAACGGCTGCTCCGCGAGGCCGCGCGTCTGCTCGGGGAGCTCGAGAAGTCCGGCTCGTGGACTGCGTTGACGGCGAGGCTCGCCGCGCTGCAGCAGACGGCCACGGGATTCCGCGAATCCCGGCCCGAGGTGTCCACCGCAATCGCCGCCGCCATCGAAACGTTCTACACGCCGGCCAGATTCGGCCGGCTGCTGACGATGTACGAGGCGGGAGGAGACGAACGGGCGACCGCCAACCTGCTGATTACCGCGTGCGGTCCCAGCCTGACGGGCGCCGTCGTCCGCGGACTGCAGGATGCCGGAAGCGACAAGCGGATCCTCCAGCTGGTCTGCGACCATGCGCTCACCTTCGCACCCGCGCTTGCCAGGTCGCTCGACGAGTTCGCCGTTCCGCAGCGTGTGGCGGCCATCCGCGCGCTTGGCGCCGCCGGCTCCGGTTTCGAAACCCAAATCGCCAGGCAGCTGACACACCCGAGCGAGGCCGTGGCGCGCGAGGCGCTGCGTGCCCTGGGCCGCGTCGCGTCCGACGAAGCCGCCGAGTCCGTGACCCGGTACGTATTGCGCCAGGGCGCCTCCGCCGCCGCGGCGGCTGAAGAAGTGATCTGGCAGTTCTCCCCCGCCGCGACGCGCACCTGTCTGCGCAGTCTTCTGCGGCAGCGTCAGTTCGTCATGACAAACCCGGAGTTCACGCTGCGTCTTCTCCAGCGCAGCGACCGGTTCGAACCGACGAAGCTCTCCGACGTGCTGACGCCGTTGAAGTCGCTCCGCTATCGGTTCTGGAACCGCCCGCTGGCGAAGATCGGACAGCGTGCGTCGGAGCTGCTGCAGCCATGAGTGCGATGGCTGATTTCGATCCAGGTCCGTTTCTGCGCGGCTTCGTCGCGCTTCGGCGCCTGACCGGCATGTACCCCGCCGGTCATCCGGTCATCGCGCAGAAGGTGGATGAGATCTTCCAGCCCGTTCAGCAGCAGCTTGCGGCGAACGGCACGGTGACCATCGACATCATCCACGAACAGCTGCACGTCAACGGCGTCGTCTGCCTCAGCGACGGCGCCTCGTCCGCGCAGGCCGTGCGTGAGCTGTCCGAGCTCGGCGCACACTCGGTGGAAATTCGCGCCGGTCTTCAGCCCGACGAACTCCGCCGGGCGGCTGAATTCCTCGCCAGTGCCGCCGACGGCTCGACCGACGAACCGATCGCCGACCGGCTGGCCGCCGCCGGCGTGTCTCATGTGTCCTTTGGCCGGATCGTCGCGTTGGACACGCGATGGCGGGCGCCGCAATGGGAAGACGGTCCCTCCCAGCCGCTCGAGCCCTCGTACGGCGAAGCGCTCACGCGCGCCGAGCAGGCGTTCGATACGGTTGCGTCCGGACGCTCGCTGGACGCGGTCAACATCCGGCAGCTCGTGCAGCTGCTCATCGGCGAGGTGGCCCGAAGCAGCGCGGCACTCGCGCAGATCCTGACCCTGAAGGAGTACGAGAACCTGACCTACTGCCACTCCGTGAACGTCGCCATCCTCAGCCTGATGCTCGGCCATCAGCTGCGGCTGGACGACGATCTGATCACCGTGCTGGTCGAAGCGGCCCTGCTGCACGACATCGGAAAAACGCGCGTGCCGCTGGAGATTGTGCAGAAGCCGGGAGCGCTCGATCGCGCGGAGCGGAAACTGATCGAAGGACACACGACGTTCGGCGCCGAGATCCTCGTCGACACCGTCGGTGTCCACCCGCTCGCGCCGACGGTGGCGCTCGAGCATCACCGCGGCATCAACGGAACCGGATATCCCGACCTCGGTGAAGGCGTCGTGCCGCACCTGATGAGTCAAATCGTTTCCGTCGCTGATATTTACGAGGCGCTGACCGGCGCACGTTCCTATCGCGAGCCGATGAAGCCGGAGCAGGCGTGCCTCGTTCTCGCGCGCGAGGCCGGATCGAAGCTGAACACCGCCTTTGTCAAGGCGTTCGTGTCGGCGGTCACGTTCTTCCCGGTGGGTTCGCTCGTCCGGACGAATCGCGACGAGGTGGGAATGGTCGTGCGAACCAACAGCAGAGATCCGCTGCACCCGGTGATCGCGCTCACCAACGACACATTCGAAGAAGTGCGCCAGCAGGTGGATACGTCCGAGCGTGACGGCGATGGCCGGTATCTCAGGCAGATCGTTCAGTCCATCGCCGGCCAGCCACGATCCTCCGAGCTGACGGCACTGCTTTCCACCGGCTCGTAGCTTCCGCCGGCCGCCGTAGCTTCCGCCTTAAGGCGGAAGCCACTGATTCCGCATACTGCAGCGCTCGTGTCGAACAGCCGAGATCCTGTATGTGGCACTGCATCTTGCACACAGAGTCGATATGCGGGTCGATATGCGCCGTGGAAAGAAGCTGACCGCCATCCAGTTACTGGGAATTTATCTATTTGCGGCGATCATCGGCGTACTCGGCGGCCGGATCGTCACGGCGGCGCGGGTATACGCAGAGCTTGGCTGGACTGCAATGTGGGCAGAGGTCGGTGCCTGGGGCCCCACCAGAATTGCCGAACCGTTGCGATTCGGCAACGACAAAGCCTGAGCACGCCTAACTCCTTGGCGCGATCCTGATCGGCGCCTCGCCAACGAGCTGCACGGGGATCGCTCCTTCTGCCGGCTCGAGATCCCCCGTGCCCGAGACCCGCCACCCGTCGCTCGGCGGCACGGTGGGAATGCCGATCGGATAAATCTCGAGGACGCCATCGGCGCCAACGTGCAGACGAAGGAAGCTCTTCGAATCTTCCAGGCGTTGTGACGAATAGACCTCGTTGACGTGCACACCGCTGCGGCGGGCGGAGACGAGCAGATACACAGCGAACAGCAGGGCGCCGGTTCCGCCGCCAATGAAAAACATTTCGACCGTGAACAGGCCGACCTGCAGTAGCGAATCAACGTCCAATCCGAGCAGCCGAAGGTTCGTGACCGAGATCAGCCAAATGAGAACCATCGAGAGTACGACGTGCAGGAGGCCGTGGACGGCTCCCAGCAAATGATGCCGGGGGTCGTCCGCCGCGCGGTATTTCCAGAGGCCGACAACGATTACCGCGACGAAGACGACACTGGAAGGACTGTGGCGCAAGACGTGCCAGAACGCAGTCCAGGCGTCGAGGAAATCGCCGGGATTCATCCGCTCCAGCGCGTTCATCAACGAAAGGGTGCCGTCGAGAGCCTTGCTGGCGCTTTGAAGGATCCAGGCAAAGAGAACGTAGCAGCCGCCGATGAACAACGTCAGCCCGCGATTCGCATACGGCAGCCGCAGCACGCCCCAACTGTGCCGGCGTGAGTCGTCGGCTGACGGGTATACCGCGGTGAGACGATAGGCCGCGCCCGTGGCGGTCGCCGCGCCCCGCGAAGACTGATCTTTGCCCCGCGCCGGCAGGACCAATCGATCGGGGAGATGATGCGTGGGATAGAGATACGCTCCGCCTCCCCCGGCGGTGATCCGATGTGGTTTGCCGGCCGCATCCGGCGAGTAGTGGGCGAAATGGTGCATATCGCCCGCAATCGTCACAGCGAGATGCGCGCCGCAGTTCTCGATCAGCTGCTCGAAGTACGAGAGCGTCGCGAAGAGCTCGGGCTCAGTCCGCACCGTATCGCGGTGGTTGCTGCCGGCGCCGCATCGCACCCAGCTTGGCTGAGCCGTGCACAGGATTAGCTGCGGCACGGCATCGCCGGAGCTCTCTTTCATGGCCGCGGCGACCTCGTTGAAGAACCCCTTCTGCGGCTCGTCGATATCCGCTTCGAGCTGGATGTCGATCCCCCACAGCCACCAGTTATGCGGGAGCTTCAACGCAAAGTAGCTCCGCTGCTGCCACGTCCGCAGCAGCCCCAGCGTGCGCCGCTGGCAGAACAGCCGGACGAACGACGTGAGTCCGTCATACCAGTCATGGTTGCCCGGAAGCACGAACAAGTCGGTTTCGGACGGCGCCGGCGACCGGCGCTGTCCCTCGAAGGCCTTGATGCACGGGTCGACGAGCCGTTTTCTATACTCCTCCCGCCGCGGTGTGGGGTACACCTGGTCGCCGCCGAACACGAGAAAACGTCCCGCGGGGAGCTGCGATGGCGGGGTCGTCTGCGTCCCGGCACGCCGCGGAACGTCCAGCCCGTTCCGGGCGAGCAGCCAGGCGACCGCATACGTCGGATTGAATCCGTCGCCGATGTCGGCCGCATAGTCGAACCAGAGATCGTCAACGCCGGAATAGTCGCGCGTCACCGCCCCCCGCCCCGGAAACAGGGCAGCCTGAACTTCGCGCTTGTCGGCGTAGTTGCCAAAGGTCGCCGCGAGGATTGCCTTCACCCCGGCTCGCACCAGTTCGGTCGGGGACAGCCAATCAACCATCGGCTGCGGATCCAGGCCGACACGCCGGGGAGCATTCGGGTCGCGTTCGATTGGCGCCCCGACCCCACCTCTCATGGATGGAGCGGCGAGCCCGCCGCGACGATAGTCGGGGCCGCGATGACGGTCATACCGGTCAGGCGTGCTGCGGCGTTCCGTCGGGCGTCGACGACGTCGCGAATCACGATCTCGCTGACCTGGGCAGGGAATCGGCTTCGGATCATGCTGTAGACCTCGGGGTCGCGCTCGCCGGAATCACCGATGAGGATGAACGTCCGGCGGGGGAAGCGCCTCATGATGCGGCTGATCTGAACGACCTTGTGGTTGAAGGTCCCATCGGCGCTCACGAAGTTGCCGAGATCTTCGAGCGATCGGCTCGCCCTGAGCACACTGCCGCCGACAACCCGCATGTGGAAGGAGCCTTCAGGGAAATTGTTGTCCGCGATGAATGCGGCCAGCGGCCGATAGAGCTGCCACGGTCCACCGGACACGTAATGAACCGCCGCCCCTTTCAGCCCGGCATATCGCGCGGCAAGCTCCGGCGCCGCGGCGAAGTCGCGACAGAATGTGTTGCGCGCGAGCACGCGTTTGCCGGCGGGGACTTCGGTGATCTTGATGGTGTCGTCGATGTCGGAGATGACGGAGACACCGTTCGCCTCAAGGAGCCTGACGCGCCCTCGCCCCATATGTTCGTCGGCGGCAAACGTCAGCCAGCCATCCGTTGCACCCTGTGCGGCCAGCAGCTGCCGCGCCCTGACCGCGTCGATCCTGACGATGCCTTCCACGATGCCGGTGGAGTCCGTCCTCATGGTTTGCCCGGCCGCGTTCAGAACGCTGTACAACTCGCCTCGGTCGTCCCTCTCGAAGCGGATGCGGACGCGCTCGCGCGATTGATCATCGGCGATGAAATCCGCGATGCGCGCCGCGTACTTCGCGCGCTCGTCCGGGTTCCCGATGCCCAGCTTGTCGAGAAGGGCGTCAATGCCCAGCGCAGCCGCATTGCGCGGCTCCTGGACCTTCACCCGAACAGGGACCACCCAGGTCGACCCGTCCAGGAATCCATAGCTGGTGACGAACACCGCTTCCTTGTCGTCCCCCGCTGACGGTGTCACCAGCAGGAACATGATGACGATCAGCAACGCACGCTGTCTGTCCATACCTTCCCGCCTTACGAATCGGATGCGAGATTGGCGTACCGCTCCCACAGCTCGCCCAGGAAAAAGCGCCCGAAGGCAGCGATCGCGCGCGTCCGTTCGGCGATCGAGTCGGTGCCGGGCGCCGTCATGCTGCGCACGAGTCGGGTGAGCTCGGCGACACCGAGACGAAGAACGCCGGCGCCAACAACCGGACCGGAGGCGTCCTTCCCTCTGTGCAGGCGCGTCAACAACGTTGTGGTGTCGGACCACAGGTCGAAGCCGGGGTCATCGCGCACTTCCTTTTTTCCAGCGAGGTAGTAGTCCTGCCCGTCGTGCTCGAAGCCGAGCTCGTAGACCATCAGCTTCATCGTCGGGTCGCCGGCCGGCGAGAACAGGTTGAAGACTCCTGTCTTGGCGGGGATGTCGGCGCCGAATGGTGGCCAGTGGATATGGCCGACGAGCTCTCCGGGATGCGCCGGATCGCGGATGAACGCGGCGATGTCGCGAATGAGGATCGTTGCCGTCATCGTCAGAGCCGTCTGCTGCGCCTCGCCCTGAGCGGCGCCGGCCCGCGGATCCGTCGCGCCCCATGCGAACGGTCCCGCCATCGTTTCGCGGAAACTGATTCCAGGCTGTGGAGTGGTCATGCTGGTTGCCTCGGGTTCGAACGGCACGCCGTCAGGATGATGGGAGGCGAGGTACCGATGAGCGTCGCGGTAGCCGAGCGCGACGAGCGTCGCCGCATCGATCCTGCCGAAATAGAAGTCCGGGTCGAGGGGCAACGGGTACTCCGGCTTGATGACGTGCAGACGGATCGGGCGCGTGCGTCCGTCCACCGGTTCGCCGCGGGCGATGCGCGCGTTCAGCTCGGTGATCCACCTGAATTCCTCGAACAACACGCCGTTCGCGCTCATCTCGATCATGTGCACGTACTGGTTGAACACGCCCGTCCGGTACTCCGCCGTGTTGCCAATGCACCAGACCAGCCAGATCTCCTCGCAGCCACGGCGCACCGCTTCGCTCAGATTCGCGTCCTTGATCCACACCGAATCGACGTACAGGTGCCCGCCGTGCGGCACGGGAGGCATGAACACCGGCAGCGAGATCCCGGCGATCAGGCGGGGCAGGTCGACGGCGTCGTGGGACACCGCGACGTTCGTCTTCCGCGTGTAATCGCAGACGTTGAACGTCCCGGCCATGCCGCCGGCGGCGTTGATTCGCGACACGTCGATGCCGAGGTGCGGGAACACTTTCTGCTCGATCCCGTCGGCATCCCCCATCGCGATCATGTCGAACGCCTTCAGGTACTCCTTCAGCGGCAGTAAGGAGACGAAGTCCTTGACGTTGACGGAACGCCACCGCTCGCACATCTCCGCAGGCGACAGCCCGGAGAACAGCATGGCCAGGTTCATCGTCCCGCCGGACGTGCCATCGCCGTGGAAGAAACAGAGACCGGCATCCGCCAGGGCGCGGAGCACCCCGGCCTGGTACGCCACGCGCATCCCGCCGCCGGCCAGCACCAACGATCGCCGCGGCCCCTGATAGCCGGCCGGCGGGCTGAACGACACCAGGTGGTTGCCAGCGGTCACTGGAGGCCGACGCTCCTTCGCGTATGAAGGGCGATCACGATGCCGGAAACGAACTCGAGCACCGTGATGCCGGTCAGACTCCAGTGCGGCAGCCCCTCGAGCAGCAGCGAGAGTGCCCGGGCCCCCGCGCCGAGGAATACCACCCAGAGAAACAGACGGTTGAACACGCGTCTCGTGAAGATTTCATCCTTGAAGATGAAACAGAACAGACCGAAGCCGAACTCGACGGCTTTCAGAAAACGGTACTGGTTCAGCAGAGTGGCCGTCCGCTCCTGGCCGAGCGCGTCGAGATCCAGCGCGAAGATCCTCTCGATCTCCCACCGGCCGTTGAACATGCCGACGGCGCCCAGCAGCAGCAGCGCTCCGGACCATCCGTAGAACAGGAGGATCGCCAGAGCTTTCATACCGAAGGCCTCTGCGATCGCCACAGGGCGATGATGACGAGGCCGGACATCAAATCGAACGCGGCAACGGCGAGCGCAATCGACGCGAACACCGCTTTCGCGACGCCGAGGCCGACGGCGGCGGACGCGCCGAACTTCTGCAGGGCCGCCCACACCAGCGGAACACGCTGTTCACGTTCCGGACGCGTTCCGGCATGCAGGAGCAGCCCGCCGAACAGCACCATGAACATGCCGACGATGGTGAAGAAGTGCAGGCTGGCCGGCGTCGTGTCGGACGAGAGTGTCTCGAGAATCAGGCGCGGCACGATCATCTGGACGAGCCCGCTGACAACGGTGATAGCCGCGATCGCGGTGACTCCCCGCTTCAGCCAGACACGGCCGTTCATCGCGGCTCACCCTTCCGGACGGCGATGGCCGCGAAATACCACATCATCAGCAGCCATTCGAAGCTCCAGATGGCGACGCGAATCAGGGTCAGCTGCTTCCATCGCCCGACCACGTCCATCAGCTCCGCCTGCGACGAGACGCCGTTCCTCAGCACGTCGTTCACGGGGAACACGACGAACCACGTCAGCGACGTGGCGCCGACAACCGCCAGCAGGACCAGAATCGGTATCCAGCGAAACCGCGTGCGCCATTCGCCGATCGTCATCACCACTCCGGTAATCCCCATCAGCGTCACCAGGAAGGTGAAGAAGTTCGTCGCGGCGTCGATCTGCGGAATGAAATGCAGGTAGTAGTTCTGCACGGTCAACATCGGCATGACCGGGAACTGGAAAATCGCCGTAGACCAGCCGGTGCCGAAGTAAATCGACACCGCCATGAACAACAGCGAGTTATTGATCACGTACAGCACTTTTTTCATCGCGTCTCCTGCAGCCGCGAGGCGACGCGTGACGACCCATCGGCCAGTGCTGTCGGGGGCGGCAGCCACTCCTGGCTCTGTCCGAGGTTCACCACGCTCTCCAGGCCTTCCGGCGGCGCCGGCGGCATCGTTGCGTGCGACAGGAACCAGTTCTCGAAGTAGTCGTCGAGAACACCGTTTGCCTCGGGAATGAACGCCGTGAAGATCGGATCCGGCTCGATGTCCAACTCGTGCAGCGCCCGCATGCGCGGATGGTCGCCAATGGTCAGGCGCGCGGAGCCCTTCCGGAACAGGCGCACGCCGACCTTGCCGCGAAAATGAATGTAGGACTTCATCAGCATGCCGCGGAACTGACAGTAATTCGCCGCCGACGCCCGGAACGGGATGCGGGTGCGGGCCGGACGATCGATCTCGATCTTCATGCACAGCCGGCCGTCCAGATCGTATTGGCTGCTCACCGTCCGCTCGCCGACGATGTAGTTCAGGTTTGCCCGGTGCTTGGGCATGCCCCAGATGCCCTTGCCGCCCTTCACCGAGACTTCGGTACTGACGGGAAGGTCCAGCACGAACTGGCCGGTGCCAAACGTCTTCATCAGCAGCCCCGGCAGGAACGGCGGCGCGGGCCGGCGGCCGTGTGTACACGCGATCGCGATGCTGAACTCGATGTACTTGCCGATGTCAGTGATCCGGTAGTCGATGACGGTGATCACGAGCAGCGCGCTGCGGCCAAAGCGAAGCGCATGCACTTCGTTGCCGGGCATCAACGCCTGCGCCTTGTCGCGATTGATGCGGAATGCCGCCATGAGTGCGGGCGAGCGCTCGCAATTCACGGGCAGGTGAAACGGGATGCCGTCGACGAGCGCTACCCGGCCGGCCTGTCGCTTCAAACGGTTGGGGATCGACATGACGCCTCTCTCAGTTGCGGTCCAGCTCGTTGATGAGCATGGGAAAGACGTCGCGCGCGGCGTTCTTGCCCATGAACACGTCCAGGTGCCCGTAGTTCGGAAGGATGTGCAGCGTGTGGCCGCGGCCGGGCTGGTGCCGCGAGAAGAACTCGAAGGTCTTCCGCTGGCTCTCCGGCAGGAAGCAGATGTTCCGCTCCCCGGCGACGAACGCAATCCGCGCGTCGGTGCGCGGCGGCTGCGCGCCGAAATCCTCGGGCAGCTCCGCCCGCCCATCCACGGCGACCAGCGAGCCGCGGTTCACGCATTTGACGATCTGACGGAAGAACGACAGCGGCACGTGGGCAAACTCCTGCTTGAGCCATTCGTGCGTCGACTCGTTCAGGTTCTCGTGCCGCCACAGCGTCGGGAATCCGGAGCCGTAGGTGAAGCTGGCCTGTCTGCACACCAGGTTGTCGCACTCGTGATGCGTGAGCATCACGACCAGCGCAATCAGCTTCGCCGGCAGCGTCGGCGCGTCGAGGCCCCATTGCGGATTCAGATAATCCATGATCGGGCTGACCATCGGGATCGCCGTCCGCAGCTTGAAGCGCGAACGTGGAGTGACCACCGGATGCAGCGACACCGCGTTGGTCACGATCGTCGTGACGTCGGGCAGCAGTCCAGCGGCGGCGGCCATCATGAAGCTGGTCGACCCCTGGCAGTGAATGACGGCTTTGACCGATGAGGCGCCTGTCGCCTGCACCACCGTGCGAACCGCCTGCGGGTGATCGAAGACCGCCGCCTGGTCGAGCGTCCACGTGTTCGGCGGGAGATCGATACTGGCACGCCAGTTCTCCAGCCACACGTCGTAGCCATGATCGATGAGCCTGTCGACGAGCGTCGTTTCGACTGGCGCGCGGAAGATGTTCGCGCGTACCCCGGCGCCGTGCACGAGCAGCACCGGCCCGCGATCCGCTCGTCCTCCTTCGACGTGCACCAGGTTGCACGCGAAGCCGTCTCCGGCCCTGAACGGAACGATCGTCTCCCGCCGGCCTCCTCCCGCCGAGCTCATACCGCTCTCTCCTATCTCTGGTGTTGCCGGAAGCGATCGACGATGCCGTGTGCGAACCGGCGCGAGAGCGCGGCGATCGTCAGGCTCGGGTTGGGACCGACGGAGCCGGGCATGACGGAGCCGTCGGCGATGTAGAGACCCGGGATCGGGTCGCCCTTCACGTCGAGCACACGTCCCCACGTGTCAACAACACCGCTGCCCGGTTCGGTACCCATCGGGCATCCGCCGAGCGGATGGACCGTCACAATTCGCTTCAGGTGTTTCGTGTCGGGATTCTCGACGAAGGTGCCTCCCATCGCCACCGCCATTCGCCGCGAATAGTCATTGACCGCGTCGAAGAAGTCCTCTGAGCCGCGGCGGTGCCAGTCGACCTGCAGATACTCCTTCCCCGACCGGCGCGACTTCTGGAGGAACATCTTGCCGTCGGCGGTGTCCCGGCCCATGCCGAGCAGCGGCAGCGATCCGCTCGACAGCTCGCAGGGCCCGATCAGCTCCGACAGTTGTCCGTCGATCTCGCTGTGCGGGTCCTTGAACCACCAATCCAGCAGCCGCCGCCAGAGGAAGCGCAGTCCCCTCGACAGCATCCTGCGGGCATCTCCGATTTCGACGAGCCAGCTCACGAAATCCGGATACCCCGCATCCTGAATGAAAAACCCGCGATGCGTGTCGATGTCGACGCGAACCGTGCTCGTGATCACGGGCCCGCGGCCGGCATCGATGATTCGCGCCGTGGCCGGATTGACCGATTCGTCGCGGCAGCGCATGACGAATGTGAGCAGGTCGCCGTTCGTGCTGTAGCGCGTCCCGAGCGCGGACGCATTCAGTGACGGCAGGTTCTGGCGGTTCTTCAGCATCAGGTACGTGGACCCGAGCGTCCCTGCCGCAAGCACGAGCCGGTCGCCGGTGATCGACGCTCGCTGCTCCGGCGCGCCGTTCACGGCCGGACGCGCGGGATCGTGAACCACGTAGTCGATGACGTAGCGCCCGCCCTCGAAACGAAACTGCTTGACCTCGCAATTCGGAAGAATCTCGCACGGATGTGGACGGGCGTGGGCGGCCATCGACAAATAGTTGTAGTCGAGCGTGTTCTTGCTGCCGTAGTTGCAGCCCACATCACACTCGCCGCACAGACGGCAGGTATGCCGCACACGTCCGTGCAGGTTCGGCGTCGCCTCTTCGATCGGGACCGCGAGCGCCGCCGGCGCCCCTGGCTTCGGCGCGAACGAAACGGCGAGGTTCGGCAGTTCCCAGTGCAGCTTGAGGTGGTCCGCGGCGGCACGGAAGGCCACGGTCTTCGACGTGCTGGCGTACGGCTCGGTGCTGAAGGGATACTGCTGGGCGCCGAGGACACGCTCGACCGCGTCGTAATGCGGCTCGAGATCCTCACGCCCGATCGGCCACTTGCGATACGTCCCGTCCGGCAGCTTGTCCACGAACCATTCGTCCGGCTTCCGGATCAGGACGTTGGCGTAGATCAGCGAACCACCTCCCAGGCCGCTGGCGACCACTGCCTCGGAGGACTGAAACGACCACACGTCGAACAGACCCAACCGTCCGCTGTTCGGGTCCCAGAAGTTCCGGCCCATGCGGAACGGACTCCGAGCGAACGTACCGGGGGGATAGCTCCGGCCGCGCTCGAGGACGCAGACTTTCATGTCTGCCGACGCGAGCTCGTACGCCATGACCGATCCGCCAAAGCCGGACCCGACGATTACGGCATCGTAATGATTCGCCATCGGCCTCTCGGAACGGGTGCCATGATCGAGATAACGAGCGCACGCCTGCAACCGAACCGCAGACTACACGCAAGATGGATCGGAGTGCGCGGATAATCGATTGTTCAGTTGGCCGTGTCAAGGAGAAAGCTGGTATGTGCGGACGGCGTCCTGCGTCTGCGTGCGGCAGACGATCGTCACGGCTGGACAGCGCGTCAACTCAGGATCATCGACGGTTTCGAGCCGGGCGGCTGAACGCACATAGAGTCATAAAGAGTCAGTTTCTGCAAATCTCCTTGACGCCCCGCGCGTGAATTGTTCGGATCTCGGCGACGCGTCGTTTTTCAGAAGGGAAGCGTCCGAGGAGCAGCGATGCCGACGAAAAGCGGGATGTTTTGGGTGTCATGGGCCAACGAGAATGCCACCGCCAGCAAGAGCGTCGACGACCTGGCGGAGCCGTTTCGCACCAGCGCGAAGGCCTTCATCACGGCCCTGCGCGATGCCGGCGCGAGGGTTGACGTGATGAACACGCTGCGCAGTCCAAAGCGCGCGTACCTGTTCCACTGGTGCTGGCGGATCTCACAGGCGCACGGCACCGTCCAGCAGGCGGACGCCGACCCGATGGCGGGCGTGGACATCCTGTGGAATCACGGGAGCGATATCGCGAGCAAAGCCGGCGCCGCCGAGATGGTCGCCGGGTTCGGTCTCGCCATCCCGCCGCAAAGCACCAATCCTCCCTCGAAGGCGACGAACCACACGAAAGGCATGGCGATTGACATGACCATCATGTGGGCCGGGACCATCAACATCAAGAAGGCGGACAATACCGTTGTGGCAGTTCCCTTCCAGGCCAACGTGAATGCCAATACCGGATTGCATGCGATCGGCGCGTCATATGGTGTCCACAAGCTCGTCACCGACGCCCCGCACTGGTCGCACAACGGCCGCTAGCCCATGAGGGTGTCAGCGATGCTGCTCGTCCTCGCGTCGGGCGTGCTGGCGTGCGCGCGTCCGCCGCGGGATGCAACGGTCCCGACGCGGATCGGCTGGGTGACGTCAGGCTGCCTGGCGATCAGCGACGGCTCGATCGCCGATGGGACCCCGGTCACCGTCGTGGCACTCGGCACCGGCGACACGGCAACGGTGGTCGACGCGCGCGTGACCGGCCGTGGAACCACCGAGCGCACGTGCCCTGTTCGCGCGGCCGCGGCGTCAGGCGACGGGAGTCTCCGCTTCTACACGCTGTCCACTCCGGCGTCGAGTCCGATTGAGGTCGGCATCGCAGTGGTCGGATCTGTCGCACGAAAGGACGGCGGCATCGACGTCAACGGCGACGATCGCGCAGACCAGTTCACGAGGTGCACGGCGTCGGAAGGAATTTCGTTTGCGGTCTGGACGAACGGCCGCCCGCATACCGGAGAGCCGTTCTGGTCGGGCTACGAGTACCTCGGCTACGACGTCGAACCCGACTGCCCGGAACCATAGCGAATCAGTCCGGCGTCGGCTGCTCCACGCTGTCGATGACGACAACCTACGGAACCGCAGACGCGCGGTGAGCGCCAACCCGCGAGGTCCAGAACAGCTCCAAGCCTCAACACGGGGGCAATTTACGCATTGCCGTCCGAATATGCTCGAGCAACACGTCGGGGTCGCACGGCTTGGCCAGGAACGCGTCCGCTCCGGCGGCGGTGACGGCGGCGGCAGTCGGTGAAGAACACTGGGCGCTCAGTGCCAGCACCGGGACATCTGCCGTGCGCGAGTCCGCCTTGAGACGCTTGAGCGCCTCGGTACCGTCGACAATTGGCATCCATAAATCCATGAGGATGAGGTCGGGCGCGCGACTGAAGGCCTTCTGCATGGCCTGCTGTCCGTCGCGCGCTTCTTCTACGGCAAACCCCCAGAACGTCAACCACAATCGCCACAACTCGCGGACGTCGTCGGAATCATCGACAAGCAGTACTCGCTGAGGCCGGGGACGTTTTCGCCGTTCCACGCCAGCATTACCTGCAAAAACCGGGAACATTCCCCGTGCGCGGCGAAGAGGCGTGGAGGGGCGTGTATACTCAACTCAACCGCGCTCCGCGGCCTGTTTCCACGACCAGTCGTTTCCGTGAACTGCTTCTGTCGGCGCTCGTTCCGCCGAAACAGATGCCATTGGCCCGGCTGACATCATGATCTCGACTGAATTCGGCGACATCATCGCGCAACGGATGCGGTCAGAGCATCAGATGCTGGCTGCGCGCTGGTTCGAGCGGCTCGTCGACCTTCTGCCGGTCGACGCCCGGGACGTCTTTCCAACCGAGAGCCTGCTGGATCACATCCCGGCGTTGATTGAGCAGATCAGCGCGTATCTTGCGCATCCGGAAGCGGACGCGATCGCGGCGAATACGGAAATATTAGCCAAGGCGCGTGAGCTCGGCGCATTGCGTCACGCGCAGCACGCGTCGTTGCACCAGCTGCTCCGCGAATACCAGGTCCTCAGCAGCGTGCTCGTCACCTTCGTGCTCGAGGAAATGGACCGTCTCGGCATCGCGCCACCGCCGTCCGCCGGTGTGATGCTGGTGTCGCGCCTGCATCACGCCGTCGACGTGCTCGCTCAGGCGACGGTGGAGGCGTTCGTGTCGCTCTACACGCGAACGATCGCCGAACAGAGCGACCGCCTGGAGCAGTTTACGCGCATGGCCGCCCATGAGTGGCGGCAGCCGTTGGGAGCGTTGCAATTCGGCGTCAGCCTGTTGCAGCGGCCGCAACTGGACGCCGAGCGCAAACAGAAAGCGCTCGACATCGTCGAGCGTAACGTCGGGCGGTTGATCGACTTGACCCTGACGCTCGAGGCCGTCGCGCGCATGAACGACGCCACGGATAACGCGATCATGCAACAGGTGCCCGTCGCGACGATCGCGACGGAAGCGGCGCGACAGCTGCGCGAGATGGCCGACTCACGAGGGGTGGAGATTCGCGTCGCCGACTCATTGCCTACGCTGGTGGTCGATGTCGGCCGTCTGGAGCTCACGTTCCTCAATCTGCTGTCCAATGGGATCAAATACTCGGATCCGGCGAAACCGGCCCGTTACGTGGAAGTGACCGCGGATGGGGCCGATCGCGACAGCCATCGCATCCTCGTGCACGACAACGGCATCGGTATCCCGACCGATGCGCTGCAAACGATCTTTCGCCGATTCTCCCGTGCGCATCGCGAACGCGGCGATGCCAGCGAAGTCGAAGGCATCGGCCTGGGCCTGTCGATTGTCGAAGACTGCGTGCTGGCGATGGGCGGAGGAATCGACGTCAGCTCGATGGAAGGCGAGGGGACGACATTCGTCATCACCCTGCCTGTCCGGAACTAGCGATTTTCACCCTCTCGGGATGCCCCGCTGGATTCTGGTCGGGGCGAGAGGATTTGAACCTCCGACATCCTGCTCCCAAAGCAGGCGCGCTACCAGACTGCGCCACGCCCCGTCGAACCATTATCCCACGTCAGGAATCTGCTGCCCGGCATGCCAGCGAAAACTCACACACTGTCCGGGACTGCTCGTGGCCGTTCCTTCCCGCCGTGGCCCGGCACACTCGTACGGCGGACTGTGCCTCGCCGTCCTCAGGAGTTCGTCGTATACCTATCGCCGGTGTGAGCGTCCCTGGCGGAGGAGCCGGCCAGAGGCGCGGCAGACCACGGAGGCTACGATGCGGTTATTCAAGCATGCGTCGACGCTTGTTCTGCTGTTCGCGAACATGGGCATTCGCCCCTCGCCCTGCCTACGCCAGTGCGTGCGAGGCGATCATTCAAAACTGCCCCGAGTGGGGGCGGTGAAGACATCGGCTGCTACCCGACGTTTTACTGCGACGCCGTTTACTCGTGTGCTGTCGAGTGGTGTGGAGAGTTCGGCATCGATTACTACTACTGCAGCAGCAACGGGGGCGCGTACGGCGGACCGCACGGCGAGCTCTATTGCGCCACCAGTTAGCGTGGGCGCGCGCGCCCGGCTCAGCGACGGCTGTGCTGGCGGGTGCGGCCAGCGCTAAGATGTTCCCCTCGAGGAATCGATGACTCTCGATGTCTGCACGCGTCGATTCGTGGCCGCGGCAGCGACACTGACGCTGACGTTCGGCGTCGCTGTCTGGGGCCAATCGAAGGGAGAGCCGGCGGCACGGGATGCGGATGAGGCATTCGACGTTATTTCCGTCAAGCGTCATCCCGGAGAGCGTGCGCGCAATGCGTCCGCCATGCGTCCCGGAGGGCGATTTCAGTCGGAGTCATCTCTGCGGCAGCTGATTCGCTACGCGTATCAGCTGCAGCCATATCAGCGCGTCGTCGGATCGAGCGCGATTCTCGATCAACTGTTCGTTATCGAAGCCAGGGTCGCGCCCGAGCGCGTGCGGGGGCGTGACGGACACTTCCCCATGGTGCGGGCGTTGCTCCGCGACCGATTCAAGCTCCGCGTTCGATTCGAAGACGAGACGCAGACGGTCGCAGCGATCGTCAGGCGCGCAGATCGCCTCGGCCCGAATCTTCGCGCCTTGCCATACGATTGTGCCGCGCCGCGGCGCGAACCGAGCCCGGACCCTCCGCCCGCGCCCTGTGTGTTGACGATCATCGACGGCCGTCTGAAAGCGATCGTATCGAGCATGGAGGATTTTGCGCGCCGCCTGTCGTTGTCGGGCGGAGCCTTTGTCGATGCCACCGGCCTCACCGGACCGTTTCAAATCGAGATGCTGTTCGATCCGGCAAGCCTGAATGACAAATACGCGTCGGCGGCACCCAGTGAGTTCCCGTCGCTGGCGGACGCCTTGCAAAAAGACCTCGGCCTTGGATTGGAAAACCGTCGACGGCCGGTACCGGTGCTGATCGTCGAACACGTCGAAGCGCCGACTGAGAATTAACGCGCCTGAACCGCCCGCCGCATGGCGAGGCTAAGGACGCGTCACGGAACCTCGACCTTCACCTCCGCAGCGTAGAGCATTGTCCGATCATGGTCGCGTGCGGCCCAGGCGAGCAGCGTCTCACGGCTTTTCGCAACGACGGTGTCATGGACGACCCGCCCGTTGACCGACACGCGGACGGGCGCCGCGAAATCGATGACGTCGGCGGACAGCAGCAGCGTGAACGCCGTGACCCCGCGCGTCTCGATGTCGAAGATGTTTCCGCGGCGTACCGCATCGACACGGCCTGACGGCCGCGGCCGGGCGAACAAGGTCATCTCGCGTCCGTTGCCCGCTTCGACGCGGTTCACGTCTGGAAGCGGACGATCGGACCCGCGCATGCCGAGTCTGTCGATCACGAGCCAGCGAAACCGGTTGTACCGGTCGGTGCGTTCAGTGGCCCACGACACGCGCTCGGGATGTGCCGCGCGCCGACGTCCGGCAAGAAACTGCTCGTAGCGCGGGCGTTCCTCCGCCCACCAGCTGACGTCGTGCCCGGCTTCCTCATACACCTGGAAGTCGATCGGGACGCCGCCGCGCCTGAACATCGCAATCATCGGCGCGACCGACGCGGCCGGATACAGCGGATCGCGGCCGCCGTTGACGGCACGCAGGGGACAGTTCACGAGGTTGCTGGAGAACAGCGTCCCGTCGGCATGGCTGTCCGGATTCGCCAGCACCAGCGGATGTCCGTTCAATGGAAGACAGGCGGCCCACAGCGTCGCCGCGCGCATCGCCAGAAAGTAGACGCCGGTGCCGCCATCGGAGATGCCGGTGACGTAGATGCGCGACTCGTCGACGTTGTAGTCGTGCTTGACGCGATCGACGAGCTTGGCGATGTTCTCGACCTGACCGGACGTCCACCACTCCGAGCCGGACCACGCGCGCGGATGCAGTACGAGCTCGCCCGCAATCGGGATGCGGTTCGTCAACGCCCGGGCGGGCGGATCGTTCGGTCCTGGAGCGGGACGGCCCACGCCGCCATGCAGCGCGACGCGCAGCGGCCACGAGCGCGACGGCACGTAGTCGGCGGGCACCTCCAGGACGTTGTCGAGCGCCAGGCCGCGATCGCCGGTCGGCAGGCTCACGCGCCCGGTTCGCGCCGGCCGATACTCGCGGCCGGCCTGCAACCGCCGTGCGAGGTCGTCATACGAGGCGCCCGACGCGAGAACGCCCGAAACCGCCGCCGTGCGCCGTTCCACGGCTTCCGCCGACCAGAACCCGCGCAGCGCGGAATCCAGGTTCGCCGGCTGAGACTGAGCGCTCACCAGCACCGACGCGGCAAGAAGAACGGATGCAGCGGCCGTTCGCATCAGGCTTATCTTATGGCGATGAGGCTTGTCCTAGGGGCCGTCGCCGTCGCGACGATGACCGCGGCCGCGCAGACGCTGGCGCCACTGCAGCCGCTTTCGATGGGACGGGTGACGTACTTCATCGCCCAGGGAGACGCCGGATCAGAGTTCCGGAACACGGACATCGAGCTCGCCACGTGGGCGCTGCGAGCCTGGGAGAACGCGCTGGGCGGCACACTGCGGTTCGAGCAGGCGCCTGAGGACGAGGCCCTCGTCCGCGTCCATTGGGTGGCGCCGAACGTCGGCATGTACGGCGAGATGCGCCCGCTGCTCGTTCGCGGGCGCCGCGGCGCGGCGGTTTATATCCGGCCGGACACGAACGCGCTCGGCAACGACATCGCGCGGATGGCGAACGCCGACCCGCTCCTCCGCGAAACCATCGTCTACCTCACCTGCGTTCACGAGTTGGGACATGCGCTCGGGCTCGAGCACACGGCGGCGTATGAAGACATCATGTACTTCTTCGGATATGGCGGCGACATCCCGGGATTCTTCACGCGGTATCGGAAGCAATTGAAGTCGCGCGCCGACATCGCAAAGCTGTCGGGCATCTCGCCCGACGATCTCAGACGCGTCCGCCAGTTGTATCCGAAATAGCGGCGCGCGCCGGGACGGCAAGGAACTCGCCGCGCGCGACGAGCACGGCTTCCCCGCCGATCTGTACATCCGTAATCGCATCCGGAATGCCGGTAATGGCCATGTGGATGCGGCTCGCGCGTCCCATCTTCACGCCCTGCGTGTTCACCATCCGCCGCGCGGCATCGCCCGACACGAGGCGATGCTGCACCAGGTAACACCCGAGCGGACCGGCGGCGCTTCCCGTCGCCGGGTCCTCGACGACCCCAAGAGCCGGCGCAAACATCCGGCTGTAGGTGGAGTCCGGCTTCAGCCGGATATCCTGCGCGAACAACAGCATCGCCGGATGCGCGCGCGACAGACCCTGCAGCTCGAGATCGACCGCCTGCGGTGTGGCGCGATCGACGGTCTCTTGATCACGCAGCGGCACCAGCAGGTACGGCACGCCGCACGTCACCTCCTGGATCGGCAGGCCGGCTGCGAGGTCGCTCTCGTGAAGTCCGATTGCCCGTGCGACCGCATCCCGATCGGCAACGGGAGGGCCAAACGAGGGAGGTTTCTGGGTCATCCACGCGAACTGCAGACGTCCGTTGTCCCACACCAGATCGACCGGGGTCGGGCCGACGTTCAAGCCGAACACGAACCGCTGGCGCGCCGGCTCGATCGCACCCACGTGCGCGAGCGCGAACGTGCTGCCGACGGTCGGATGTCCGGCCATCGGCATCTCCACGGCCGGCGTGAAGATGCGCATCCGGACGTCGGTGTCGGACCGCTCCGGCGGAAACACGAACGTCGTCTCGGAAAAATTGATCTCGCGTGCGATCGCCTGCATCTGGCCGGTCGTGAGGCCGCGCGCGTCCGGGAACACGGCGAGCTGGTTGCCGAGCAGAGGCGCGGCGGTGAAGACGTCGTAGTGGAGATAGTTCACTGCTTCGACCGTAGGCGATGGCCGACGGCAAGCCCGACGTGGTACGCGCCCTCCTGTTGCAGCCACACGTGCCGTGCGTGGTTGTCGGCGAGCTCGACGATCAGCATGCGCTTGTCCTCGGGCAGGGCGGCGGCAATCTCCTCCACCAGCTGTTCCTGCCGCTGGATGTCCACCGGCGCAAAGAGCTCGTCCTCGTGAATGGCTTGCAGTAGGTCCTCGTATTCGTCCTCGCACTGCTCCTCGGCGTCGGAAAACGACGGCACGTGGCGCAGCCGGCTATCGAGCTCGAGCTTCGCGGCGCAGCGGTTCGCCAGTTCGAGCAGTTCTTCAGAGGTAGGCATGGGGTGATTCTCCCACTTAGACGCGTTTGCTCCGTAACGCGTCCGCGGCGCGCTCGGCTGCTTCGCGGACCAGGAAACCCATTTTGGGATGACTGGACTCCAGATCGATCGGGATGCCGCGCTGGCGCAGTTCTTCCGATGTCGTCGGACCGATCGAGCCGACGACCATTCGCCGCAGGCCGGCAAGCACGCGATCGGCCAGCCCCAGCTCCTCGGCAACCTTCATCAGGTGCACAGCCTGTGTCGCGGTTGTAAACAGCACGACGTCGAGCGCGCCATCCGCGACGGCGCGCGCCGCTTTTCGCAGTGGCTCGACGTCGTCGGGCAGGGCCCATTGATAGACCGGTACCGGCGTCACCCTCGCGCCGCGCGACTCGAGACCTGCCAGCAGGTCCGGATTCGACGCGCCATACTCCTGCACCGCGACGTTCAACCCGTCGAGCGACAGCTCGGACTTCCGCTCGTCGAGCGCGGCCAGCAGCTCGCGCCAGGTGTTCGGTTCGGGCGCGGTGAGAAACACGGGCACGTCGATCTCGCGCATGACCGCGAGCGGCTTCGGCCCCCGGCAGACGACGACCGTGTCCTTCAGCGCCTCGATCAGCCTCTTGCGCGTGCCCTGCACGCGCTGGACGATGTCGAGCAGCACCCGCGACCCGACGCCGGTGAGCAGGATGACGACGTCGAACTCGCCGGCGATGAGATCGTCGATGAAGCGCACGGCCTCGGCGTTGGACTCGATCGGCACTTCGCGCATGGACGGCGCCACGAGCGGCTCGCCGCCATACGAGGTCACGATCAGTCCCAGCTCACGCGCGCGCCGGCTTTCGAGCACCAGCACGCGCAGACCGTTGAAGGAAGGTTGTGCCAAATGCTGACTACTGCCCGGCGCGACGGGTCCGCCTGAAGGCGGACACTACGAGCGGAGGGCGTAAACGAACAGGTTGTTTCCTGCCGACACCGCCACGTACTGCCGGCCATTGACCGCGTACGTCATCGGGCCTGACGCAACCTGCCCGCCGACCATCGACCTCCACAGCAGGTTGCCCGTCCGGGCGTCGAGCGCGAAGAAGTACCCTTCGCGTCCACCGGCGAACACCAGATCGGTCGCCGTCGACAGCACACCGGAATCGG
>JBOGIQ010000016.1:0-36705 GCA_050742535.1 Vicinamibacterales bacterium
GTCTGCAGCAGCGCGAAGCGCGACGCGTTCAGGATCTTCGTCGCCAGCCGCCGCCCGACCTTCATCTGTCCCGGATCGAACGTCGTGTCGGCGCCCGGCCGGCCGTTGGCCGCCCAGTAGCGCACGCCGTCCGAGCCGTGCTCCTCGAGCAGCGCCATCGGCGTGATGACGTTCCCCTTGGACTTCGACATCTTCTTCCGGTCCGGATCGACCACGAAGCCGGAAATCGCGGCATGTGCCCACGGCAGCTGCTGATGTTCCAGCTCGGCACGCAGCACGGTGCTGAACAGCCACGTGCGGATGATGTCGTGCGCCTGGGGACGCAGGTCCATCGGGAATACGCGCGAGAACAGATCGGGATCCTCGAGCCAGCCGCCCGCGACCTGCGGCGTGAGCGAGGACGTCGCCCACGTATCCATCACGTCCGGATCGCCGGCAAAACCGTTCGGCTGGTCGCGCTGGTTCGGGGCGTAGCCGTCCGGGACGTCGGTCGACGGGTCGATCGGCAGGCGCGACTCGTCCGGTACGAGTGGGTGGGCGTAGTCGCGGTTTCCGTCCGCGGTGACCGGATACCACACCGGAAAGGGCACGCCGAAGAACCGCTGCCGGCTGATGCACCAGTCGCCCGCCAGGCCGTTCACCCAGTTGTCATAGCGATGGCGCATGTATTCCGGATGCCATTGCAGCTCGCGGCCTCGTTCGAGCAGGGCTTCCCGGAACTCCATCGTCTTGATGAACCACTGCCGGCTGGTGATGATCTCGAGCGGGCGATCGCCCTTCTCGTAGAACTTCACCGGATGGGTGATCGGCTTCGGTTCGCCGATCAGATCGCCCGACTGCTGAAGCAGCTCGACGACCTTTACGCGCGCCTTCGCCGCTGACAGATTCACCAATTGGTCGTACGCACCCTGCGCCACCGCGGCGTCACCCGTCTCCCATCCGGCGCCACCCCACGTCAGCTGACGGAACGCACCATTGGGCTGGAGGACCGCGCGAACCGGCAGCGACAGTTCGCGCCACCAGGTCACGTCCGTGAGGTCGCCAAACGTGCAGATCATGGCGATGCCGCTGCCCTTTTCCGGATCGGCAAGCGGATGTGCTTTCACCGGCACGGACACGCCAAACAGCGGCGTGACGACGTCCCTGCCGAACAACGGGCGATACCGCTCGTCGTCCGGATGCGCCACAAGCGCCACGCAGGCAGGAATCAGCTCCGGCCTCGTCGTCTCGATCTCTACGTGGAGTCCGGCTTCAGCCGGATTGCCTGCGATCGCGAACCGAATCCGGTGGTACGCGCCCGGCTGCTCGCGGTCTTCGAGCTCGGCCTGCGCGACCGCCGTCCGGAAATCGATATCCCAGAGCGTCGGCGCTTCGAGCTGGTAGGCGGCTCCGCGCTTCAGCAGCCGCAGAAACGACGCCTGCGACACGCGCTGCGCCGCGCGGCCGATGGTGGCGTAGGTGCGCGTCCAGTCCACCGACAGACCGAGGTACCGCCACAGCTGCTCGAAGACCTTCTCGTCTTCGACCGTCAGGCGGTTGCACAACTCGATGAAGTTCGGACGCGAGACCGAGATCGGCTGCTTGGGCGGTTTGTCCGGCGGCTGAAACGACGAATCGTACGGCAGTGACGGATCGCACCTGACGCCGTAGTAGTTCTGCACGCGGCGTTCCGTGGGCAGGCCGTTGTCATCCCAGCCCATCGGATAGAACACTTCCTTGCCCCGCATGCGCTGAAAGCGGGCGACGATGTCGGTGTGGGTGAAGGAAAAGACGTGACCGATGTGCAGCGAGCCGCTGACGGTTGGCGGCGGCGTATCCACGGAATAGACATCCAGCCGCGTGCGGCTGCGGTCGAATCTATACGTACCGTTCTCTTCCCAACGCGCGTTCCATTTCGCCTCGAGGCCCTCCAGCGCCGGCTTCTCTGGCAGGGAAATCGGCTGATGCGTGTCCGGCATTACTCGATTCTATTTCTCCTGCGCAGCCGGCCGATCTCCTCGGGGATGTTCACCGAGGAGGCGTCGCGCTCGCCCTGCTCGACCTCCAGAAACAGCCTGAACAGGTCGGCAATCGGGTTTCGCGACTCGGCCTCGAACTCGGGTTCGGGCGCCGTGAAGGGGGCCGGTGTTTCCTGCGCCGGCGCTGCCGGCGCCGGCGGCGTCAGATGCGGAAACGGCCGCGGCGGCGTCTGCGCCCGTGTCGCGAACGCCACGTCGAGCCGGTCGAAGTATTCGTCGAGCGATTCCTCGGATCGATCCGCTTTCACGGTCTCCACCGCATCCGGGATGGGCGGCCGCGCCACGGCTGCCGGCGCCGCCGCCGGACGGCGCTCCCCGTCGATCAGCTCACGTACCCGGGCGATCACTTCGTGGGTCTCGAACGGCTTGACCAGCACGCCGTCGCATTTCACCCGCCTGGCGCGCTCCTCGTCCACCGGCTCGAATGCGCCGGCCAGCAGCAGCACGGGCACGTTCGCCAGCGTCGGGTGCTCCTTCACGAACGCCGCCACCTCGTAGCCGTTCTTCTTCGGCATCGCGATGTCGGCCAGGACGATATCCGGCGCGTCGGTGGACATGTGGGCGATCGCCTGCTCGCCGTCACTGACGGTCACCACGTCGATGTCTTCACCCGAGAACGTCAGTTCGACGACGCGCTGGATCGTCACGCTGTCGTCGGCCAGCAGCAGCTTACGCTTCACCGATTTGCTCCAGACCTCTCCGGCAGCGCCGCGCGGTCGCGCGCGTGCCGCGTAATGAACTCGACAATCGCCTGCATCGGCGTGCCGGGCAGGAAAATTCCGGTGATGCCGATGGCATTGAGCTTCGGAATGTCGACATCCGGAATGATACCGCCCACAACGACGATGACATCGTCCATGCCCCGCTCGCGCAGGAGCTCCATGATCCGCGGACAGATGTGCATGTGCGCGCCAGACAGGATCGACAGGCCGATGACGCCCGCGTCCTCCTGCAGCGCCGCCGCCACGATCTGCTCCGGCGTCTGCCGCAGCCCCGTGTAAATGACTTCCATGCCGGCATCGCGAAGCGCCCGGGCGATGACCTTGGCGCCGCGATCGTGGCCGTCGAGGCCCGGCTTGGCGATGACGACTCGGATGGTTCGCATCAAATTACGGCGTCCTCGACGTATTCGCCCCAGACGTCTCTCAGCGCGTCGCACATCTCTCCGATTGTGGCGTACGCGCGCACCGCATCAAGCAACAAGGGCATTGTATTGTCAGTGCCCGTTGCACCGGTGCGCAGCCGCTCGAGCGCGTGCCGGACCTGCACGTTATTGCGCCTTCCTCGCAGCGCGTCGAGTTTGGCGAGCTGTTTTTCGCCGGCCGATTCGTCGATGTAGAGGATGCCGACAGGCGGTTCGTCCTCGGTGATGAACTCGTTCACACCGACGATGACCCGCTCGCGCGCCTCGACCGCCTGTTGGAACCGGTAGGCGCTCTCGGCAATCTCACGCTGCGGGAAGCCCTGCTCGATGGCCTCGACCATGCCTCCCATGGCGTCGATCGTCCTGAAGTATTCGCGTGCCTCTGCTTCGAGGTCGCTCGTCAAACGCTCGACGAAGTAAGAGCCGCCGAACGGGTCCACGACCTCCGTGACCCCGGTTTCGTGCGCGATGACCTGCTGGGTACGGAGGGCCAGCCTTGCCGCCTCGGCCGTCGGCAGCGCGAGCGCCTCGTCGAGCGCGTTGGTATGCAGCGACTGCGTGCCGCCGAGGACCGCCGCCATGGCCTGAAGCGCCGTGCGTACGACGTTGTTGTACGGCTGCTGCGCCGTCAGCGACACGCCGGCCGTCTGCGCATGGAAGCGCAGCTGCCAGGACCGCGGAGTGCGGGCACCGAAGCGGTCGCGCATGACGCGCGCCCAGATGCGGCGCGCGGCGCGAAACTTGGCAATTTCCTCGAAGAAATCGCTATGCGAGTTGAAGAAGAACGAGATCCGCGGCGCGAACGCGTCGACGTCCAGTCCCGCGTCGACACCGTACTGGACATACTCGACGCCGTCGCGCAGCGTGAACGCGAGCTCCTGCGCGGCGGTCGCGCCGGCTTCGCGGATGTGATAGCCGCTCACCGAGATGGTGTTCCATTTGGGCACGCGCTCCGCACAGAAGGCGAAGACGTCGGTGATGAGGCGCATCGACGCGCGCGGCGGATAGATGAACTCCTTCTGGGCGATGAACTCCTTGAGGATGTCGTTCTGAATCGTCCCCGACAGCGTCCGCCAGTCGGCGCCCTGCTGCTCGGCGACGACGAGATACATGGCGAAGATCATCGACGCCGGCGAATTGATCGTCATCGACGTCGTAATCGTCCCGAGGTCGATGCCGTCGAACAGCGTTTCCATGTCGGCAAGCGACGTGACGTTGACGCCGCACTTGCCAACCTCGCCGCGCGACAGCTCGTGATCCGGATCGCGCCCCATGAGCGTGGGCAGATCGAATGCGACGCTGAGACCCGTGCCGCCGGCCTTCAGCAGCTGCTTGTAGCGCTCGTTGGTGTCTTCCGGCGTCCCAAACCCTGCAAACTGCCGCATCGTCCACAGCTTGCCGCGGTAGCCGGTGGGATGAATGCCGCGGGTGTATGGAAACTGGCCCGGGTCCGCGAGGTCACGTGCGTAGTCGAGCGAGGAAACGCTTTCGTCGGTGTAGAGCTCGTCGATGAGCCGGCCGGAAACGGTCGCACAGGACCGAGCCGTTGAGGAGGGCATAGACGAATTCTACCGTTCCCGGTTCCCGGTTCCGGCTGCCGGGCTCGTGTTCGCTGTTCGGTTCGCGGTTCGCTGTTCGGTTCGTGGTTCGCGGTTCGTGGTTCGTGTGTCGGCGGAGCCCGTGGCAAGAACTGCGTAGAACGAGGCTCGAGCGGCTGTCGCCGACTGCGTACAATTTCTGACATCGCAGTCGACTTACGCTCATTTCACGTCGGCATGAGTGATGCCACTGGCCGCGCATGGCTCAGGGAGTACAGCGGCTCACCGATCTGCGCGCATGGCAGGCGTGCGTGACCTACAAGCGAGCGATATACCGGGTCTGCGAGAAGGAACCTCTAGTCAACGATTGGAAGCGCCGTGGACAACTGGAAGAATCAGTGGCAGGGCCGCCAGGACATCTGGCCGAAGGTTTCGGACGGTTCAGTCCCCTTGACTTCGCCCGTTTCGTCGCGATCGCACGTGCATCGCTGCTCGAGTCGCAGAACCCTCTGATTGATCTGGTCGATCGCGGGTATATATCCGACGAGCAACGAACGGCGCTGAACGCGCTGGCCGAAAGCGCACTGCAGGAGGTGACTGGCCTGCTGGAATATCTGCAGTCGCCTGAGGCCGCGCGAAATGCGCAGCGCGCGCGTGAACGCGGAATTGCCCGGCGTACCGCGCGGAGAACCGGAGCCTCTAACCCCGAACCGAGAACCGAACTCGAACACGAACGCGGAAGAGAGAACCAGGAAGAGGGAACGGCAGATAATGTCCTCGTGCCTGAACACGGACCTCTGTTCGCCGCGATGCTGCACGAGTTCGATGGCGCCGCGCGGATCCTCAACCTCGAACCGGGCATCTGGCGGATTCTGACGCACCCCAAGCGGCAGATCGTCGTCTCGTGCCCTGTCCAGATGGACAGCGGCGAGATCGAGGTGTTTACCGGCTACCGCGTGCAGTACAACATCACGCTCGGCCCGGCGAAGGGCGGGATCCGCTACCACCCGGACGTCTCGCTCGATGAAGTGACGGCGCTGGCGGCGTGGATGACGTGGAAGTGCGCCGTGGCGCACATCCCGTTCGGCGGCGGCAAAGGCGGCATCGTCTGCGATCCGACGCGCATGTCCAAACGCGAGCTGGAGGCGCTGACGCGGCGGTATATCGCCGAAATCATGGACGCGATTGGGCCTGAGAAGGACGTGCCCGCCCCCGACGTCAACACCAACGATCAGGTGATGGCGTGGATCATGGACACCTACAGCATGCACGTCGGCCACACCGCGACGGCGGTGGTCACCGGCAAGCCGGTCGAACTGGGTGGATCGCTCGGGCGGCGCGAAGCCACCGGTCGCGGCGTCATGATCGTGACGCGCGAGGCCGCGAAGCATCTCGGTATCGACATCAACGGCGCCACGATCGCCATCCAGGGGTTCGGCAATGTCGGCTCGGTGTCCGCCGAACTGCTAGCCGCGGCCGGGGCGCGCATCGTCGCGGTCACGGACTGGAAGGGCGGGGTCTACAACGAGAAGGGGCTGGACATTGCCGCGCTCGTCGAGCACACGCGGCAGCACAAGACCGTCGCCGGGTTCGCCGGCGGCACACCGCTCGCCAACGACGAGCTCTGGGAGCTGGACGTCGACGTGCTGATTCCCGCCGCGCTGGAGAATCAGATCACGATGGACAACGCGCCGAAGATTCGCGCGCGGATTCTCACCGAAGGGGCGAACGGGCCGACGACCCCCGATGCGCACGACCACCTGCACAAGCGCGGCGTCTTCGTCATCCCGGACATTTTGGCCAACGCCGGCGGGGTCACGGTGTCGTACTTCGAATGGGTGCAGGATCGCTACGGGTACTTCTGGGATCTGACGGATGTGAACTCCCGGCTCGAGAAGAAGATGTGCGAGGCGTTCGACGACGTCCTGCAGACGTCGCTGCGGCACAACGTCGACCTGCGCACGGCGGCGTATGTCGTGGCGGTCGCACGCGTCGGAACCGTCACGAAGATGCGCGGGATGTATGCGTAGGCTGGGTAGCCTGGGTAGCTGGGTGGCCTGGGTAACTGGGTTGCCTGGGTAGCCTGGGTAGCTGGGTTGCCTCGGTGGCTACCTAGTCCAGCTGGGCGCGAACGAGCATCTGCTTCGCGAGCGGTTTCCACGGCAGGCGCAGATAGAGCCGGATCAGCCAGGGCCACACCGGCAGTGCGCTCTTCAGCGAGAACGGCAGGAATCCCGGCACGCACTCGATGACGCGCCAGCCGTGCGCGTCCAGGAAATCGCGGAGGCTCACGTCCGAATACACCGTGACGTGCGTGTAGTCGTCGAAGTACTCACGGTAGGCCCGGCGATAGTTGGGCTGAAGAATGTTCAACGTCGCCCCAGGCTTCCCCTTCGTTCGCAGCTGCGCGAGCACGTCGGCGAACTGCGCCTGCGTCAGGTGTTCGAACAGGTTGCTCGCGAAGACGAAGTCAACGGAAGTATCCGGGAGAAAGGCGAGGTCGGTCACGGACCCGACGTGTGCCGTCACACCGCTCTGGACATGCTCCGGCAGCCCCGGCCAGAGATCCACCGCCGTGCGCGTCCGGCAGCGGACGTTGTTGATGAAGTTCGCGTAGCCGGCCCCGAGCTCCAGGACATGGAACTCGGGCCGGATCAACCGCTGGAAGTAGCTGCCGCACAGCGTCGCCCAGAGTGTTTCCCGGTTGGCATCGGGCGCGAAGCGCGTACGCCGGTAACCTTCGTCAGTCAGGTTCGTGGCCATTCGAACGTCATCCCCCAGTCATCGCATCCCGACGCGCGCGGCGGGCCGGCGGAAAGCCCGGCATCACTGCGGCGCAAAGAGCACGCGGCTCAACGCCATCGCGTCTTCGGGTGTCATGGTCGTAAGGGTGGCAACGGGTTTCCCCAGCGCCGCCTCGATTTGCTGTTTCAACAGGGACCCATTCACGGATCGCTGGTAGAGTCGAGGGTTTCCATTTCGCTCGAATTCGACGTACGTGACCGGCTGCGCCACAGTCGCGTCGAACAGCATCGTCACCGCTCCCTTGCGTGCGGCCCACCATTGATCCGGCGGGCAGCAGTAGGTCGGCGGCCGCTCGACGATGCGGAATGCCTGATTCAGATCCTCGTCAGTGAACGGAGGCTGCGCCGCAAAGGGCGTGGCCCACGACCAGAACCATCCCTCGCGATAGAACTCGGGCACACTCATGAGCACGATGCTCCCGCGTGGGACCGACTGCGGCAGCCTGGCCAGGGCCGACGCGAACCTGTGCGACTCCAACCCGCTCGCGACCCACTTCGACACATTCCAGATGGCGGCCACCGCGTAGAGCGCAATCAGCATCCCGGCGAGCGCCGCGCGGGTCCTCCGGCGGCGACCCTCGTCCGCCGCGGCGGGCAGAACGAGCGACGCCATGGCGATGCTCACCCCGGCAGCCGTGATGTACAGGTGGCGCGCCGAGACATACGTCACCACCATCGGCGCAATCGTGATCGCATACCAGGCCACGCCGAAGAACGCCACGCGCCGTATCGTGTCTCTGAACACCCGGCGTCTGGCGAGGGCCCAGCCGGCGCACACCAGCACGGCCAGAATCGTCACCGCCTCGGTAAGCGTCCGCACCAGCCGCGGCGCCGTGTTCGGGCTCGGCAGCATTTCGCGGAAATAGCGATCCTGCCGGCCGATGAACTCGTTGATGGCCGCGAGCGTCACGAGGTCTTCACGCAAGGCGTTGCCGAACAACGTGTGGCGCAGCCCCACATACAGTGCCGCGAGAACGACGAACGGGATGTGCGGCCAGATTCGCGAAAGCGCCCGCGTGCGCGCGGCTTCGGTTGAAGCGGGCCACAGCAGGTCAAAGGCGACGAGCAGAACTGGAAGCGTCACCACGGACTGCTTCGCAAACAGTCCGCACACGAACAACAGCCACGCCGCGAACAGCCAGGCACGACGCGCCGCGAGCCGGAACCGCACGAAGCACAGGAACGCCCCCAGATAGAACAGCGACGCGATCGAATCGACGCGCCCGCTGATCCAGGCAATCGGCTCGGCGTGACTCGGCATCAGCGCAAAGAACGACGCGGCCAGGACCGCGAACATCGGCTCCTGTGGAGCGACCGACCGGGCAATGGCCAGGACGAGCAGTGCGTTCAGGATGTGGAGGATGACGTTGGTGGCGTGGTAGCCGCTGACGTTGACGGAACCGTAGACACGAGCGTCGAGCCGGTAGCTGAACGCGAGAAACGGCCGCAGTTCGTCGAGGACCGTGCCGTAGATCCCTTCGGTCCAGTCCGAGACGAAATACGTCAGGAACCGATCGATGGGCAGGCCATGCAGGTGCTGGATGAGTCCGAAGTCGTCGCCGAGAAAGTAGTTGTCGCTCCGGATCGTCTGCAGACCGACGGCCAGACACAGCGCGACGATGACCGCGCACGACCACCACGCGGTCCGCATGGACGTCGGTGCGGCAGGAGCGTCGTGCACGGAGCTTAGTTTAGGAGCCGACGCGGAACGGGACCAGTTCCTTCGCCTCGCCGCTGGCACTGGTCACCGCGATTTCGACCAGGTACTCGCCCGCCGGAATCGACGCCAGGCTGAGATTGATCAGGTGTGTCCCACCGGCCTGAGCGGCGGTGACAGGCACATCGGCCATCCTGGTGCCGGCGCGATTGAGCAGAATGGCCGTTGGCTGCACCTGCTCGCTGCCGGCTGCGTACGCGTCGAAGCGGATCAGCAGACGCTCGGTTCGTGAGAACTCGCGACTGGCCGTCGGCATGGCCGCGGCGTCGGCCGCGAGCGTCTGGAACTCGCGCACCGTCCGCGCCCGCAACACCCGCGGTGTGCTGATCGCCGCGACCGGTGCGGTCAGATCGGGCACATCGATGGTCTTGGTCTCCTGATCGAGCGTTCCATTCCCGGCATCCTGCACCGTCAAACGCATCTCGAGCTTCCCGGGCGGTACCTCGAAGGTGAGGCGTTGCGGTCCGTTGGCCGTTGCCGGCGCGGGCGTCGCGGCCTGCTCGGGCGCGGCACCGCGAAACACCATCTCGCCCGACGCGTTCGCGGCGAGGAGCGACACGCGCCCCGCCTGCTCGCGACGCGTGGTGCCCGGAGGCACGGGGAGCGGCTCCCAGACGAGCGTCACCCGCGTCTTGCCGTTCGTCCCGCGTTCGGTGCCGACCCAGGTGCGGACGAACTTGCCGGCCTGCACCGACGGCGCGATCGACGCCAGCGCGGTCATGATCGGCTTGGCCACGGTCGGCGCCGCTGACGACACTCGCTTCACGTCCGCGGCCGTCAGCGCCCAATAGCCCTTCCGCGCCCGCACCTCGACACCGGATCGTTTCACCCGCACCCTGATCTCGTGGAACTTGCCGTCGTTCTGCGCCTGCGTGGAGTTGTAGCCGAGCAGGTAATAGAAGCTGGAGTCGCGAACAACGCTGGCGAGCCCCTCAGCGAGCGAGTTGCGATTGACGATGGCTCGGCCGTCGGTCTGCTCGGACAGCGCCTTGAGCGTGTCCTGCGTCATCTGCAGGGCCCGACGGTCGGTCTGGAAACTGATGCTGGCACCACCAGGTACCGCGTCGATGTCGTACTCGAACGGCGTCAAGCCGCGCGGGTCGAGCGAATAGATCGACACGTTGTTGCGGTTCACGTCGCGATAGACCTCACGCAGCTTGCTGTCGACCATCGCCTGATTGAAAAACTCGGCCGACTGCTGCTGCGGGCTGTCCTGCACGGCCGCTCCGGCGACGGCGCTGCGCGGATCGATCGGGTCCTGCGCATTCAGGCGCTGCATCTGCGGCGGCAGCATGATCGTGAGGCCTTCGCTGACGAAGATGATCGACTTGCGCCCCTGGCGCATGGATCCCATCCGCACGGCCACCGACGACAGCGCGTCCATGACCACGTCGTTGCGAATGCGCTCGATGTCCTGCGGCGGAATGCGCGAGTATTGTTCCTCGAACCGGTTGCGCGGAACGTAGTCGAACTTCCGCCCCTCGAATCGCTGCACCGCGCTGATGATGGACGCGTGATCGTTGGTGAACAGCAGATCGCTCACCGGCGTCAACGGATACATGACGGCGACCAGATCGGTCGGCGCCAGCGTCTGCAGGAACTTCGTCAGCGGCTCCTTGACGCCCAGCGCCGTCAACTTTCTCGTGTGGTAGTCGTCGAGCAGGATCGCGAACACGCGGACGTCTTCGCGGCCCGCCTCGGCCTGCTCGTCGTCGCGCGAACGGATGCGGCGCGGCACCGGGTCGCCAGGTTTCGCCGTGGAGTCGATCTTGACGAGGCGGAACTCCTCGATCGGCTGCGGCTTGCCGTCCTCGAAGACCTCGAATTCCTCCTTGCGCAGGTCGACGACCGGGTTGTCTCGCCGGTCGGTGACGATCACGTCCACGGCGACGTAGTTGATGCCGGCACGGAAGGTCGGTTGCGGCTGGCCCTGCGCGGCCTGCGGCGGCGCTGCCTGTTCGTTCTGCGGCGGCGCCGCCTGTTGTGCCGTGCCCGGGTGCGTGAGCCCGGCCAGCAGCATCACCAGCACGATCAGCCGACGCGTTGTGACCATCATTCGCCCCTTCGGATGATAACTCCCAACTCCCAATTCCCAACTCCCAAGACGTTGATCCTCAGCTTTTGGACGTGGACGTTAGGCGTTGGGAGTTAAATAGGAGCCGTGTCCTCCGCCCTGACCACGCTTTCAGACGACGAGCGGCTCTTCCGTGACAGCGTGTACGAGTTCGCCGGCCGTGAAATCCGCCCGCACGTCCGCGAGATGGACGAGACGGCGCACATGCCGCGGACCCTGATCGACAAATTGTTCGAGATGGGCGTAATGGGCATTGAAATTCCTGAAACGTTTGGTGGCGGCGGCGGAACGTTTTTCCACGCCGTCCTCGCTGTCGAGGCGTTGTCGCGGGTCGATCCGTCGGTCGGCGTGCTGGTCGACGTGCAGAACACGCTCGTCATCAACGCGCTGCTGCGCTGGGCGTCCGACGAGCTGAAACAGCGCTGTCTTCCCCGCCTGGCCGGCCGATCCGTCGGTGCGTACGCGCTCTCTGAAGCCGGATCGGGCAGCGACGCGTTCGCGCTGACGACCCGCGCGAGTCAGTGCGCCGACGGCTTTTCAATTACCGGGCGCAAGCTCTGGATCACCAACGGCAACGAAGCCGACCTCTTCATCGTCTTCGCCAATCTCAACCCTGAGGCCGGCTATCGGGGCATTACGGCCTTTGTCGTCGAACGCGGTTCGCCGGGCTTCACCGTCGGCAAGAAGGAAGACAAGCTCGGTATTCGGGCAAGCAGCACGTGTGAGCTGGTGTTCGAGGACTGCAGGGTTCCTCAGGCGAACGTTCTGGGCGAGCCCGGAAAGGGATACAAGGTCGCCATCGAAACGCTGAACGAAGGGCGCATCGGCATCGGCGCACAGATGGTTGGCCTGGCACAGGGAGCCGTCGATCACACGATCGCGTATGTCAGGGAGCGGAAGCAGTTCGGCAAGACGATCGCCGAGTTTCAGGGCGTGCAGTTTCAGATCGCGCGCGCCGCCGCTGACATCGAGGCATCGCGGCTGCTCGTCTACAACGCCGCGCGGCTGCGCGAGGCCGGTCAGCCGTTTCTCACCGAAGCGGCCATGTGCAAGCTGCTGGCGTCGGAAACCGCTGAACGCGTGGCGTCGCTGGCGGTCAACCTGTTCGGCGGATACGGGTTCGTCAAGGATTACCCGGTCGAAAAGTTCTACCGCGACGCGAAGATCGGCCAGATCTACGAAGGCACGTCCAATCTGCAGCTGCAGACGATCGCCAAACATCTTCTTGGCTGAAAGGCACCCCTGAAGGGGCGCCCTACGCGGCGCTCAGCAGATTCGTAGGGCACCCTTTCAAGGGTGCCATCTAAGCGGGAAGCGTTTCGCCGGCGACGGCCTCGCGCAACGCCTCGGTCCGGCCCGCAAACAGCTCGAGTGCGCGCACGTCCTGGGCGAGGCTTTCGACGATGTGTCCGCGGCGGAAGGAGTCGACGCCGATGACCTGCGTTGCGCGGGCGACTGCTCGCAGTGTGGCTTCGGTTGCCGCCAGCTTTGCCATCGACGCGTCCGCCAGCGACACCCGTGCGGATGACGCCGCCTTCCAGACGAGAAGCATGGCGGCATCGAGTTCCGTTGCGGCGTCGGCCAGAAGGCCCTGCACCGTCTGCTCGCCTCCCGCGCCACGGCCGCGAAGCGCGTGAGCCGCGTGTAACGCTTCGTTCAGCGCGCGCCTGCCCATGCCCAGCCCCGCGGCGGCGAGCAGCACGCGCACATGCGTCATGAACGGAAGCGTCGCGCCAAGCAGTATGGCCGTCGCGCCATCGAGCGCGACGTTCCCGCACATGAACCCATCGAGGGCGGACGTCTCGATGTGTTCAACGGCCACGCCCGGTGTGTCCAGCGCCACGGCGGCGGCCATGGTGCCGGCGCTCTCGCGCACGCCGATGATCGCCACGCCGTGATCGGTGAGCGGGCCGACGAGCGACGCGCGGCCGCGCAGAACAGAGCCCTCGTGCGTGGGCACGTTCTCGGTCGACAGCGCGATCGCGCCGACGATCTCGCCGCGCGCCAGCGCCGTGAACCGATCGTCCGAGCCCAGCGCGAGCAGCACGCCGGTGTGCAGCGCCAGCGAGACGCCCGCGGCTGCCGCGTCGTACGCCAGCGTCTCCACGGCCAGCGCAGCCGCCAGCAGATCGCCGCCTGGATCAAGCAGGCCGACGCGGGCGGCGCCCATGATGACGTCGGCGGCCGCGGCTGCCGGCGGCAGATCAGCCGAGAGCGAGTGTGCCTTCTCGCGCCCCGACCGCTGAACGTCGCTGAGGGTGAAGTCCACTCACTCGAGCTTGAAGAATCGAATCCGAACGTCGTTGGGATACCGCTCGCCCATCCCGACGAACACGGCCCGCGTCAACCACTGCAGCTCCGGGCTCGCCGTCTCGAACTTCGGGACGGTCCGGAAGTACACCAACGTGGGATCCACCGATTCACCGGCCAGCAGGCGCTTCATCACATCGGGCGCGGCGTGCCGCATGCCCGCATTCTGGACGTACACGATCTGCCCCTTGTCGGTTTCGAGCGTATAGCGCGTGTCCAGCTCGGTGAATCCGTCCGGGCGGATGATCTGCCAGTCGGCGCCGCCCGGCATCACCTTGCCGCGGAAGTTGGGCCCTTCGAACGTGCCTCCGGTAATCGCCACGATCCGGCGTCTTCCCTGAGCAACGGCGCCGACTTCCAGCGGCGGCCCGACGGTGGCTCGCACCTCGAACGCGAATGTGAGCGTCGGCTGAAGCTGCTTGTCCTGAGCGGCGGCCAGCGCGGCTACGGATAGCAGTGAGGCAACGATCGTGACTCGCGCGAGCTGTCTATGCATACGGCATCGTGGACTAGCGTATCGGGCCGGTCTTCCCTTTGCCCACCCGCGGGCCGGCGAAGTCGCGCGCCGGCGGACGCTCCAGATTACCGACGCGCAGCGCAGTCGCGTGGATCAGCTCCGCGATCCGCGCCATCTTGGCGAACTCGATCCGGTCGGCCTCGTCCGTCACGGAGTGGTAGTCGCGATGCAGTCCGGTGGTGAAGAAAATCACCGGCACTCCCTTGGAGGCGTAGCTGTAGTGATCGCTGCGCGTGTAAATCGACTCGGGATCGGCGACGTCGTTGTACTCGTAGTCGAGCGTCATCGGCCGTGAGAGCGAGGCGTTGGCGGCCTCATTGAGGTTGTGCAGCTCGGTACTGATCCGCTCGGAGCCGACCAGGTAGACGGTATGCGCCTGCGCCGGATCGTCGCAGCGGTTCCTGCCCACCATGTCGACGTTCAGCATCGCGACCATGCGGTCGACGGGCATCACCGGATAGTCGGCCATATAGCGTGAGCCGAACAGCCCGACTTCCTCGCCGCTGTGCCAGACGAAAAGGATCGATCGCTTCGGCTTCTGTCCGGTCGCAAACGCCTTCGCGATGGCCATCAACGACACGATCCCCGAGCCATCGTCGTCGGCGCCGTTGCTGATGTTGTCGCCGGGCCGAGCTGTCGGACGCGACTGGCCGGGACACGCCGCGAACGCGCCGCCTCCAGCGCCCGGCGTCGCGAACTCCTGGTAGCCGACGTGATCGAGGTGTGCGCCGATCGCCACGTAGGTGTCCCGCAGTTTGGCATCCGTCCCGCGAACCAGACCGACGACATTGCGGGTGAAACGCGTTTGCACGCGCTCGTACTCGGCGTCGACGGTAATCGTGATCCGCACGTCACGAAGCGCGATGGCCGGCAGCGGCTCCTGCTTCGCGGCGAGATCTCTCAGCGTCGCGTAGCTGTGTCCCGTCCCGGCGAACACGAACTCGAAGAACGCGTCGCTCGCGGTCAGGTGCGGCGGAATCGGCAGATCGAGGTTTCGCGACGTCTGAAAATCGGTCCGCTGTGCCGCGTTGGTGGTGGCGGCGGGTCCGGCGCCGCGGCCGCGCCCGGCATTCATGACGACCGGACTGATCGTCCCTACCGCGCCGTGCAGCTCCACCGCGTCCCTGGCGCGACCGGTGATCAGGCGGTTCTGCGCAGCGGTCATGCCGCGGACGCCGCGGCCGATGAAGAGCGCGATCTCTCCTTTTGCGTTCCGCGGCGCGTAGTCGTCGTGATTCAGCTCGGCGAGACGGAGTCCATACCCGACGTACTCGACATCGGCCGCGATCGTCTGCTTTCCTCCCTGGTTGCGCGGAAACGTGACGCCGTCGCCGTCCTTGAAGATCCGCGTCTCGCCGTTGGCGGTGACCGCCACGCTCGAGTTGCTGCGCGTACGCATGCCGTAGATCGGCACGGTCTGGAAGTACGTGCCTGCGTCGCCCGCCGGCACCACACCCCAGGTCTTCAGATGATCGGCCACGTAGGCGCCCGCCAGGCCGAGGCCTTCCGTCAGCATCTGGCGGCCCTGCAGCGCGTCGGAGGCGATGTAGCCGAGCCACCGCTTCATCTCGTCCTGCGAGAACTGGCCGCGCTGGGCGCTGCCGGTCAGCGAGAGCCAGATGACAAGGGCGGGGATGGCAATCGACAGCTTCGAACGGGTCACAGCGGCCATTCTATCCGGCTGAAGCCGGACTCCACGAGCGTAGAGTCCGCCTTCAGGCGGATTGCCAGCCGTGGAGTCCGCCTTCAGGCGGATTACCGGATAGAATCCCGGCGGGACGCGACAGTGCTCACCTGGTTCACAGCCGGCGTTCTCGCCGTGTTTGCCGCCCAGCAGGTGACGGTCTGGGACGGCATTTTCACGCGCGAACAGGCCGAACGCGGCGAGAAGCTCTATGCGGATCGCTGCGCGCGCTGTCACGGCGACACGCTGCAAGGCGTCGAGGCAGCCCCGGCGCTGGTCGGATCGACCTTCTACAACAACTGGGAGGGCGAGACGCTCGACGCGCTGTTCGAGCGCATGCGGACGTCGATGCCGCAGGATCGGCCCGGTTCGCTCACCCGCGCAGAGAACGCGGACCTCCTCGCCTACATGCTCAGCACCGCGGCATATCCGGCCGGCAAGATGACGCTCGACGCACAGGGCGGCGCGCTGACGCGCGTGAAGATTCTGATGTATCGTCCGACTCCGAAATGAACAACTGGAAGCGACGCGGATGCTTCGCGGCGATCGTCGTCGCACTGCTGACGGCGGGGCCGCGCGGGCAGTCCGGAGCGCCGCGTGGTGAGTGGCCCACCTACGGTGGCGATCTCGGCCACACGCGCTATGCCGCGCTCGACCAGATCTCCGCGGCGAACTTCAACGACCTCGAAGTCGCGTGGCGTTTCAAGACCGACAATCTCGGCCCTCGTCCTGAATTCAACCTGCAGTCAACGCCGCTGATGGTACGAGGGCGCCTCTACTCCACCGGCGGCACACGGCGCGCGGTGGTCGCGCTCGAGGCCGGCACCGGCGAGCTGCTCTGGGTACACCGCGAGGACGAAGGCGCCCGCGGCGCCGCGTCTCCGCGGCAGCTCTCGGGCCGCGGCCTCGCGTACTGGAGCGACGGGAAGGAAGAACGCATCCTCTACGTGACACCCGGGTACCGGCTGATCGCGCTCGACGCTCGAACCGGCAACCCGATGCCCGGCTTCGGACGAGGCGGCGCCGTCGATCTGAAGGCCGATCTCGACTCGGCGATCGACCTCACCAACGCCCCCATCGGTCTCCACGCGACGCCGATCGTCGCCGGCAACGTCGTCATCGTCGGCGCGGCGTTCGAGACCGGCGCCAACCCGAAGAGCCGCCGCAACATCAAGGGAGCCGTCCGGGGCTTCGACGTACGAACCGGAAAGCGTCTGTGGATGTTCAAGACCATCCCCGAGCCCGGTGAAGTCGGCCACGAGACGTGGGAGAACGACTCGTGGGCCTACACCGGCAACACGGGCGTGTGGGCGCAGATCTCGGTAGACGAGGAGCTCGGCATGGCCTATCTCCCTGTCGAGCTCCCGACGCACGACTACTACGGCGGCGCGCGTCCGGGGAACGGACTGTTCGGCGAGTCGCTCGTTGCCATCGACTACCGGACCGGCGAGCGCAAGTGGCATTACCAGCTCGTTCACCACGGTCTCTGGGACATGGACATCCCGTGCGCGCCGATCCTGGTCGACATCCGCGTCAACGGGCGGACCATCAAGGCGGTCGCCCAGCCGTCGAAGCAGGCGTTCCTCTACGTCTTCGATCGCGTCACCGGCCAGCCGATATGGCCGATCGAGGAGCGCCCGGTTCCCCAGGGCGATACACCGGGCGAGAAGTACTCACCGACGCAACCCTTCCCGACGCGCCCGCGTGCATACGACCGGCAGGGACTCGCCATCGACGATCTGATCGACTTCACGCCGGAGCTGCGCGCCGAAGCGGTGAAGGCGGTCGCGCAGTACCGCATCGGGCCGCTCTTCACGCCGCCGGCCGTCAGCCGCGCCGAGGGGCCCATCGCGACGTTGGCAATGGCCACGCAGGCGCCGGCCACGAACTGGCCCGGCGGTGCCTACGATCCCGAGACGCACATCCTGTACGTGTATTCGCAGAGCGCCGTCGCCACGCTCGGACTCGTTCCGCCCGCCGAAGGCACCGCCGACGGCGTGCGCTACCACCAGGGCACGGTGTTGACGGGGGCACGGCGGACTGGCGGATCGGGATCCGCAACGGCACAGGCCGGCGGAGCGGCCACCGCTCCGACGGTGCAGGGGCTGCCGCTCATCAAGCCGCCGTACGGGCGGATCAACGCGATCAACCTCGACTCGGGGGATATCCTGTGGCAGGTGCCTCACGGGGAGACGCCGGAGGCCATCCGCAATCATCCAGCGCTGAAGGCGCTGAACATTCCGCGCACCGGCCGCCCCGGGCAGGTGGGTACGCTCGTCACCAGGACATTGGTCATCGCCGGCGAGCCGGGATTTGGACCGACACCATCCGGGCAGCGCGGATCGATGCTGCGCGCCTACGACAAGCGAACGGGCGCCGACGCGGGCGCCGTCTACATGCCCGCGCCGCAGACCGGGTCGCCGATGACTTACATGCTCAACGGCCGTCAGTATCTGGTCGTGGCGATCAGCGGCGGAAGCTACAGCGGAGAGCTGGTGGCGTTCCGGTTGCCTGGATAGGCACCCCTGAAGGGGCGCCCTACGTAGGGCACCCTTTTTCTGCGTAGGGCACCCTTTCAAGGGTGCCGTGTTCAGTTCCGGATCCCAAGCTCCTTTGCGATCGCCTCGACGCGATAGACCTGCTCGAGCGCCGTGCGCATGTACTCCGGGTGCACGGCGACGGTACGGTTCTTCTCCGCATCGAACCAGTAGGAACCGGATATCGAGTGAATGTTGCCGTCGAACGCCAGGCCGACGATCTCGCCCCGCGCATTGACCACAGGACTGCCGGAATTGCCGCCGACGATGTCCGTGGTGGCGACGAAGTTCGCGCGGCGAGAGAGATCGAGCCGCGGCTTCGCGTCCAGCCAGGTTTTTGGCAGCGCAAACGGCGGAGCGCCGGTCGCGCGCTCGTACAGGCGATCGAGTCTGGTGCACGGTTCGACCCGGGTACCGCCTTCCGCCCACCCGTCGACGGCACCGTAGGTCAGCCGAAGCGTAAAGGTCGCGTCGGGATACAGTCTGGTGCCGTACGCCTTGAAGCGCGCTTCGGCCATCGCCTGCTGGGCGGGCCGTACGGGACCTTCGACCTCGTTCTCGTAAATCGTGCGCAGCCGCCGCGACTCGGCGTCGACGGCACGAGCCAGCACGATCATTGTGTCTGTGCTCGCTGAGACTGCCGCCTGTCCGCCCTCATACAGCTTCAGCCGCGCTGCCGGATCAGCCAGCGTCGAGCCTGAGACCAGCTGCCGGGCGCGCTCGTCCGGACTGGCGCTGCCGAGCACAGCCTTGATCATCGCGTGATCCGGACCGAGGTACTCGCGCATGCGTTCGAGCGAGAACGACAACCTGACCTGTTCCAGCTCCGCCGCAATCGGCGTCTGTGCCGCGAGCTGGGCGCGCAGTTGGGGAAGCGCGGCATCGGTATATTCGCGCATCCGGCTCGCATTCGGCTTCGCACGCTCGTCGGCGGCGCGCACCAGCAGGCGCGCATAAGTGAACAGCTGACTGCTGAACCCGGCGCTTCCTTCGAGCCACGTGTACGGAATCAGGATCTCGCGCTCGCGCTGCTCCGCTCTGGCGATCGCCTCCCACGGATCCGCGGCTTTCGTGCTTCCCGTGCTGGCGCGCTGCACGGCTGCGCGCAGCTCGCGCTCCTCCGCGATGCGCTGGTCCATCATCCGGTCGTCGAGGAGCGAGTTGAGCTGCATGCGCCGTACTTTGTGCGAGTTCTCGATCGAGTCGAGGTAGTCCTTGGCCGTGCGCTGCGCTTCCGCCGACGTCTTCGAGTACTGGATCAGACGGCCGCGCAGCTCGGAGAAGCGCAGCAGCCAGAAGGGCAGAAAGACGTCGCGCTGCGTTTTGAGTTGCGCGACCGTCATCAGCCGCTGCGTCGTGCCCGGGTGCCCGGCGACGAATACCGGCTCGCCCGCGGCCGCGCCCGACCATGCGATCGTCAGGTGCGCCGGCACCCCCGCCGGCTTGCCGTTGTCGTAGGCCCGCAGCAGCGACATGTCGAGGCACCATCGCGGAAACTGGAAGTTGTCGGGATCGCCGCCGAACGCCGCCACGGCCGCCTCCGGGGCAAAAACGATCCGCACGTCGTCATAACGTTTGTACTTGTAGATCCAGTACTGACCGCCCTGATACAGCGTCACGGCCTCGCAGCTGAGGGGCGCACCGGACTTCTTCGACGCGGCTTCGCATTCGCTTTCGAGGTCCGTCAGTATCCTGTTGCGCGCGGCGACGGTCTCCGCCGCCGGCACGCCGGCAATCGCCTTGGTCACCTGCGGGGTGACGTTCTGCGTCGCCATCAACACCGAGAGCTGCTCACCCGGACAACGCACTTCAGCGTCGCGGGTCGCTGCGGTGAACCCCTGCGCGATGTAATCGCGCTGCGCCGTCGAGAGATTGGACAGGCACTCCGCCGCGCAGTGATGATTCGTGAGCACAAGGCCGTCGGCGGACACGAACGAACCGGTGCAGCCGCTTTCGAGCCGCACGACCGACTGCTGCAGGCGCTGCAGCCACTGATCCGTGAGCGTCACCTTGTACTTGCCGGCGATGGCATCCCTCGGGATGTTGTCGAAGGTCCACATCCCTTCGTCGGCCAGGAGAACCCCGCCAAGCACGGCCGCGACGGCAAGCGTAAGAACGGCTTTCATGGGATCAATATCCCACGAAAGGCCTACCGCGAGGCGAGGCGCTCGAAGATCGGACGAAGCCGGGCCGCGGTCGAGGCGATTTCTTCCGGCAGCACGCGCGTCTGTCCAACGATCGTCATGAAGTTGGTATCACCGTTCCAGCGCGGCACGAGGTGCAGGTGCACGTGCTCTTCGATGCCAGCGCCGGCCGGCGCGCCGAGATTCACGCCGACGTTGATTCCTTCCAGCTGGTAGGCCTCGCGCAAGGCGCGCTCGGACAACTGCGTCAACGCGCCGACCTCGTTCATCTCCTCGCGGGTCAGGCCCGCAAGCGTCGACTCGTGCCGATACGGCACAACCATCAGATGTCCGTTGTTGTAGGGATAGAGGTTGAGAACGACGTAGGCATGGTCGCCGCGGAAGACCAGCAGCGGGTCGGGGTGAGACGGATCGGATGCGTGGCCCGCCTTCGCCCAGCCTACGGCGGGCAGGCAAAAGACGCATCCGTCCGGTTTCTTCGAAATCACGTACTCAAGTCGCCACGGCGACCAGAGATGATCCACCTAGACGGCAGCAGCGCCCGGGATCGACGGCAGCCCACCGGCCGCGGCGTCGGCGGCCTCGGCGGCCTCCGCCTCGCGGTTGATGAGATCCTTCAGCTCCTTGCCCGGCTTGAAGTACGGCACCTTCTTCGGCGGCACATCGACCTTGTCGCCGGTCTTCGGGTTGCGGCCCTTCCGCGGCTCGCGCTTCCGCAGGCGGAAACTGCCGAACCCTCGCAGCTCGATCTTCTCGCCGCGGTGCAGCGCGTCGATGATGCTCTTGAAGACGGTATCGACGATGACCTCGGAGTGCTTCTTCGTGAGGTCCGAGACGCGCGAGACCTCCTCGACGAGCTCCGCCTTGGTCATGCTGCCGGCGCCGTTCCCGTTGCCGCTGCCAATCGTCACTGCTTGCTCCTCCGGATGCCCGGGGTGTCAGGCCCCGGGCCTCCGCCCTGTTACCGATTCCGGAAGTGGTCCCCTAACGTCGCCGTGCCGGTACCTTCGTTCTCCTGGTACGTCTCCCAGTCGCTGCGGAACTGGTCGTCCTTCATCGCGCGGATGCTCAGGCCGATCTTCCGCTCCTGCGGACTCAGCTTGATGATCTTCATCTGATAGGTGTTGCCCACCTGTAGATCAATCTTCTCGGCGTTGGCTGACGCACTGCCATGGGAGTCGTCGAACTCGGACACGTGGATGAGCCCTTCGATGCCCTCGTCGAGCTCGACGAACGCGCCGAAGTTGGTCATCCGGGTGACCTTCCCCTCGACCACGGTTCCAACATGGTGGCGTGAGAAGAAGTCGTCCCAGATATCGGTTGCAAGCTGTTTCAGGCCCAGCGACAGGCGCTGGTTGTCGGCGTCGATGCTGAGCACCATCGCCTCGACCACGTCGCCCTTCTTGAGCACTTCCGACGGATGCTTGACCCGCTTGCTCCACGACATGTCGGAGATGTGGATCAGACCGTCGATGTCCTCTTCGACTTCGACAAACGCGCCGAACTCGGTGAGGTTGCGGACCTTGCCCTTGATCTTCGTGCCGACGGGATACTTCTCCGCCAGCTCGTTCCACGGGTTGCTCTCGACCTGCTTCAGGCCGAGGGAGATGCGGCGCGCCGCCGGATCCACGCCGAGAACCATCGCCTCGACGGAGTCGCCGACGTTCAGGATCTTCGACGGGTGCTTGACGCGCTTGCTCCACGACATTTCGGAGACGTGGATCAGGCCTTCGACGCCCGGCTCCAGCTCGATGAACGCGCCGTAATCGGTCAGGCTCACCGCCTTGCCGCTCATGCGCGCGCCAACGGGATAGCGCTCCTGCACGGTCGCCCACGGATCCTGCACGAGCTGCTTGTGGCCAAGCGAGACGCGCTCGGTCGCCGGGTCGTACTTCAGCACGATCACGTCGACCTCGTCGTTCACCTTGAACAGCTCCGACGGGTGTCCGACACGGCCCCACGACATGTCCGTGATGTGCAGCAGACCGTCGATGCCGCCCAGGTCGATGAACGCGCCGTAGTCGGTGATGTTCTTCACCGTGCCGCGCAGCACCTTGCCCTCAGCGAGCGTCTCGAGCGTGGTCTTCTTCTTCTCGGCGTTCTCTTCCTCGAGCAGCGCCTTGCGCGACAGGACGATGTTGCCGCGTTTCTTGTTGACCTTGATCACGCGCATGCGCAGTTCCTGTCCGCGCAGCGCGTCGAGATTGCGAACGGGACGCACGTCGATCTGCGATCCCGGGAGGAACGCGCGGACACCGATGTCCACCGCCAGGCCGCCCTTGATGCGCTCGATGACGCGGCCGATGACGACCTTCTTTTCGGCGTAGGCCTTTTCGACCTCGTCCCAGATCTTCATCTTCTCGGCCTTCTCGCGCGACAGCACGATGTGGCCTTCGCGATCTTCCGTCCGCTCGAGCAGGACGTCGACGGTGTCGCCCCCCTGCACGGTGACGTTGCCGTTTTCGTCGAGGAACTCGTGAACCGGGATAAGACCTTCTGATTTGTAGCCGACGTCGACGACGACGTGAGTGTCGGTCACCTTGAGGACCGTGCCTTTGACGACTTCGCCCTCCGCCATGTTGCGGAAGCTTTCGTCATAAGCCTCGAGCATGGACGCGAAATCCTGCGGGTCCATGTCCTCGTGGTGCATTGGTTTGAAGGCTGGCCCGGCCGGCTTCCCTGAGCGGGTCCGACCAGGTGCGGGCTGTGCGCCCGGTGTCGTCTCGGGCGTTAACAACCCGTTGTCTGCGTTCGCCATTTAACTGCGCGTCCTCCTACGTCCGACGTGCGGCTTCCCCCGCGCGATACGGACAAGCGCCCTTCCAACGTGGCCCTCGTGTCAGGGTTCGTTCTGGGCGGCCGGAATGGGCACCTTCAACCTGAAGGCTTGCGGGGACCGGCCCCCCGCGGCTATAACGGCGATGATGCGACGTTCGTACAGTGGCACTCCTTCAGGCCGCCTGGAATGCGACGCGCCTGAGCACGCCGCGATTGGTGTACGTGGGATGCCCGACGGGCCGCGGAACGCACTCTGCGAACGGATGTTCGTCGCCGATAAGACATAGAGGATACGTCACTTACCGGAAACAGTCAAGGTAGCTGGGTGCCCTGAGTTGCCTGGGTAGCCTGAGTGGCCTGGGTAGGCGGAAGGACGACAACTCAGGCAACGCAGGTAACCTAGGCAACGTAGGCAACCCAGCGAAAGGACGATCCATGGCCAAACGGAAGGCCGCACGGGCCCCTCGACGACGCTCCACGCAAGTGAAAAGAACGAGCGGCGCCCGAAAGGCGGCGGCCCGCCGGGGCACCGCGAAGAAGGCCGCGAGCCGGAAACGAACCGCCCTCAAGGGCCGGACGGCCGCGAAAACCGCGCGAAAAGCCCGGAAACCGGCCGCACGGGCCGGTGCCGGCAAACGGACGGCGGCCCGCACGCGGCCGGCGGCGAGGGCGACAAAGTCCGCACGGCAGGCTGCGAAGAAGAAGACGGCCGCGACCACCCGGAAAGTGGTGGCCAGGGCGACGGCCGCTCCCGGCGCCCGTACGCGTCCGGCGATCCCCGTTCTCCGGAAGCCGCCGAGCCTGGACCGCGAACGGCGCATCATCCGCGACGAAGACGATGTCGTCCAGGGAACTCCCCCCTCGTCTCTGGACCTCGACCGATCGGCATCCGCGGTGCGCACCGGCCGCCGTGTGTTGAAGGAACGCTACGACGAACACACCGAGACCAGTCCCGCGCTCACCGGCGGCGACGTCGACGCGGACTGGGAATCGGCCTACAGCGTTGGAGACGAGGCGCCTGGCGGCGACAACCCAACGCCGGACCAGGACATCGTCGACGACATCGGCCGCGCGGTCGGCGTCGAATACCAGGACAACGAGGAGCTCAAAGGCGAGGAAAAGATCGCCAAGCGCGACCGCAACCGCTGGGAGCTCGACCCGGCGTCGTCTGATGATTGGGAAGATAGGTAGCCTGGGTTGCCTGGGTAGCCTGGGTTGCCTGGGTAGCCTGGGTTGTTGAATACACGGTAGAGGCCGACCTTCAGGTCGGCCTTTCGTCCAGGTCTGCCTTTCTTCCTGACGGAACCTCCCTTCCACCCGCCCGGTAAGACCAGATACGCGTGCAGGACGAGCCAGATCGCGATCTGCTCCGGCGCTTCGCGCACGGCGATCGCGAGGCATTCGAGGCGCTCTTCCGCCAGTTCGAGCGCGAGGTGTATCGCTGGATTCTCCGGATCGTGCGCGAGCCGGACGCCGCCGAGGATGCGCTCGTGGACGCGTTCTGGCGCGCGTATCGCGGACGCGCGCGGTTCGATCCGTCGCGCAGCTTCGGTGCGTGGATGCGGCGGATCGCGACAAACTGCGCCCTCGATCAGCTCAAGGCCGCGCGAAACCAGCGGACAGTGCAGGTGGAGGATGTGGGGCAGGTTCCGCTGAGCGCTGAAACCATGCGCAGCGGACCTGCCACCGATCCGGCTCTCGCCGATCACATCCGTCGCGCGTTCGCAGCGCTGCCGCCGAAGCTCCGGATCGTCGCCACCATGGCGCTCATCGAAGAGCTGCCACAGACGGAGATCGCCGATGCGCTCGGCGTGCCGATCGGAACGGTCAAATCGCGGCTGTTCCGGGCAACACGTGAGCTGAGGACCGAATTGACTCGCGCGGGTATCCAGATATGACCGACGAACACCTCAAGAACCTGCTGCGCTCGGCGCTGCCCCCGACGGACCACCGTGTTGCTGCGCGCGATGTGTGGCCGCGGCTGTCGGAACGGCTCGATCGAACGACCGAGTGGTCGTACGTCGATCTCGGCCTGGCAGCTGCCGCGGCCGTACCGTTTCTGGTTTTTCCCGAGTGGCTCTGGCTGCTTGCCTATCACCTGTAGGGCGCCCGTTTTTCAGGGCGCCAGGAGGCGTCGATGAAACCTCACCCGTTTATCCGTGCCTACATGGCCGGGATCGCCGTGCCGACATGCTTTCTGATCATCATCCTCACCGTCTACGCGTACAACCGCTTCTATTTCGAGGTGTCGAGCCAGTTCGTGATCCCGCTCCCCGGCGCGCCGCTCGATCGCGCCATCGTGTTCCCGATGGCGGTGGTGCCGAATCTGTGGGGCATCTGGAACATGCTCTACCTCGCCGTGCGATCGCGATTGCGATGGTCGATCGGCGTGCACGGCGCGCTCCTGCCGCTGCTGCTCATGCCGCTTGGTGTCGCCCTCGCCAGCGCGCTCGACGTGTTCCATTTGCAGTGGAAGTTCGTGCTGCCGATGGCACCCGTGGGGATGACGGTCTATTACCTGGCGTGGAAGTATCTGGTGGGATTTCTGAATCAGGAAGTGGGCATCGCGTAGCGTTTCACAGTCTGCTGCGGACCAGCCCCATCACGTAATCGACGACCTTCTCAATCGGCATCGCCGTCGTGTCGATGTGCACGGCATCGGCCGCAACGGACAGCGGCGACACTGCACGCGTCCTGTCCGCCGCGTCGCGCGCCTGGATCGCTTCCGCCACGGCCGCTTGCCCTGCCTGGCTTCCCGAATGTGCCGCATCGCTGGCCCGCCGCCTGGCGCGTTCCTCCGCTGAGGCATCGAGATAGATCTTCACATCGGCGCCTGGGAAAACCACGGTGCCGATGTCCCGGCCTTCCATGACGACCCCGCCGTCCGCTCCGAGGGCGCGTTGCCGGGCAACAAGCGCTTCCCGCACCTTCGGCAGCCGCGCCACGGCGGTGGCCGCCTTGTCGATCTCCGGCGTCCGGATTGCGCGGGTCACATCGTGACCGTCAATCTCGACGACGCCTCCCTCGACGACGATCCGGGCGCCGCGCGCCAGCGCGGACACCGCCGCCTCGTCGTCGAGCGAAATCCCGTCGCGCACCGCCTTCCACCCCACCGCCCGATACATCGCGCCCGTGTCCACGTGCCGGTAGCCGAGCGCCTCGGAAATGGCGCGCGAGACCGTGCCCTTGCCGGCCCCTGACGGCCCGTCGATCGCGATGACCAATCGTTTCATCCCCGTCCCACATTACACGAAACGCGAGACGCGACGCGGACGAAGGGATCGACGGACACGAAGGCAGGAAGGGACACGAAGTAAGATGCTCCGCGAATGGCCCGGCGACGCCTGCGCATGCTCCTGATCGTTGTGCTCGTCCTCATCGTGTGCGTGTATTTCGCAGCGCCGTACGCGCGCGCGATGGCACTGATCGTCCGTGTCGCCGCGCTCGGCGGGCCGGCGCAGGCGATCATCAGCATCCAGGACAACCGTGTCGAGGCGCAGCCGCGGCACATGGTGCCGACACGGCACGGCAACGTGCCGGCGCAGTTCTACATGCCGGCCACCGTGTCGGAGCGTGCCGTCCTGGTCATGCCGGGGTTCAACTCCAACGGACTCGACGAGGCACGGCTGGCGGCGCTCGCGGAAGACATCGCCGCAAGCGGCTATCCGGTGATGGCCCTGGCGCTGCCGGACCTTCAGCAGTTCCGTCTGACGCCGGCCGCGACCGACGTCATCGAGGACGCCGTGGCGTGGATGGCGAAGCAGCCGCGCCTGGCGTCTGATGGCCGCGTCGGCATCATTGCCGTCAGTTTCTCGGGCGGGCTCGCGATCGTTGCCGCCGGGCGCGACAGCATCCGCGACAAGGTTGCCTACGTCGTGTCGCTTGGCGGCCACGGCAACATGCTGCGGGTGATGAAGTATCTCGCCACCGGCATCGCGCCAAAGGTGGACGGCCTCAGCAACCATGCGCCGCACGACTACGGCGTCGCCGTCATCCTGAACACGCTCGCGGACCGCGGCGTCGTCCCGACCGATCAGGCTGCTCCCCTCCGCGAGGCGATCGAAACGTACCTCCGCGCGTCGCAGGCGACGGTCATCAGCGATGCGGCCGCGGCGCCGATCTTCGCGCAGGCGCGGACGATGGCCGAGTCGCTCCCTGAACCGTCCCGTACCTACATGCAGTACGTGAACGAGCGGGACGTCAAGCGGCTTGGCGCCGTGCTCGTTCCGCATCTCGACCAGGCCGGCGTCAACGACCCGGCGCTGTCGCCGGAGCTCGCGTCCCCGCCCGCGGCCAGCACGTTCCTGCTCCACGGCTACGACGACAACATCATTCCGCCGGCCGAAAGCGTCCTCCTGGCCGAGTATCTGCGAGCGAAAGGCGTGCGAACGAATGTCCTGCTGAGCGGCCTCATCACGCACGCCAGCGTGAATCCGCACGCCACGGCAATGGACGCGTGGAAGCTCGTCAGCTTCTGGGCCTCGGTGATCAAACAATAGAAGGGTGGACGATTCGTCGGGCATCCGCCTTCAAAAGATCCTGTCGCAGGCGGGCGTCGCCTCTCGGCGTGCGGCCGAGAAGCTGATCGAGGAAGGGCGCGTCTCGGTCAACGGCCGAACGGTCCGTGAAATGGGCGTCAAGGCCGACCCGCTGGCCGACGACATCCGCGTTGACGGCCGGCGGCTGCGCGCCCCGGAGCGCCATCGCTACATCCTGCTGAACAAGCCGACGGGCGTCGTCACCACCCGCTCCGATCCGCAGCGTCGTCAAACGGTGATCGACCTGCTCCATGGCGTACGCGAATACGTCTACCCGGTCGGCCGCCTCGACTACGACAGCGAAGGGCTCCTGCTGCTGACAAACGACGGCGATCTCGCCGCGCGCCTGACGCATCCGCGTCACGAGGTCGAACGGACCTACGAGGCGTATGTCGCCGGAACACCTGACGAGGAGGCGATCGACAAGCTGCGCCGCGGGATCCCGCTCGATGGCAGGCGGACGATGCCGGCGGACGTGAAGGTCCTGGGTCGCAATCCCGCTAAAGCCGGACTCCACGGGAAATCAGTGCTGCTCATCACAATCCGTGAGGGGCGCAACCGGCAGATACGAAGGATGTGCGAGGCGGTCGGCCATCCCGTGCGAAAGCTCCGTCGCGTCCGGATCGGCCCGATTAGCGATCGCCGCCTGCGCGTCGGCGAATGGAGGGAGCTGACGCGCCAGGAAGTGGAAAAGTTGAAAAGTGGAAAAGTGGAAAAGTAAGTGGAAAGTACTTTCGGGCTTACTTTTCCACTTCTTCCACTTCTTCCACTTCTTCCACTTTTTCCACTTCCTCAAGGGGCAGCACGTCTTCCGCCGGCGTCTGCTCGATGAGCCCCGCTGGCGGATCGAAGCCAAGCGCCTCGGCCATGTCCTCGATGCGTGGCAGGTCGTGCAAATCCTTGAGGCCGAACCGAATGAGGAATTCCTTGGTCGTCGCGTAGAGGAACGGGCGGCCGACCACGTTCTTGCGGCCGACGATCTTAATCAGGTGGCGCTCGAGCAGCGTCGACAGCACCCCGGAGGTATTCACGCCGCGGATTTCGCCGATTTCGAGCGCCGTGATCGGCTGTTTGTAGGCGATGACCGCCAGTGTCTCGAGCCCCTGAACGGTCAGCTTCTGCGTGGAGCGCTCATGGAACAGCCGGCGCACCCATTCGTGCAGCTGCGGGCGCGTGACGATCTGATAGCCGCCGGCCACCTCGACGAGCTGGAGACCCGGACGGCTCTCGTAGTCAGCTTTCAGCGCGCTGACGGCCGCCGCGACGTCTTCCTTCGGCTCGTCGGCGAGCAGCTTGTACAGCATTTTCGGCGTGACCGGCTCCGGCGACGCGAAGATCAACGCCTCGACAATTGCCTTCACTTCAGCGGAGAGCGCAGGTTCCGCCACGGCTGTCTCGCTTGCTGAATCGAGCTGTTCGTCAGACATCACTTACTTTTCCACTTTTCCACTTTTCCACTTTTCCACTTTTGTACTTTTCCACTTACGCGTGGTTCTCCGGGTCGCCGATTGGATGCGGAGCATCCGCCGGGCGGGCCCGCTTATACACGCGAATCGCGCCAAACGATCCGGACTGGAACACGCGAATCAGCTTCAGCCTGATCATCTCGAGCACGGCGAGAAACGTCACGATCATGAACCCGCGCGAGCCGTCGCCATCCTCGAACAGCTCCTCGAATCCGCAGGCTTCGTGCTCGGACAGCCGCAGCAGGAGCTGCTGCATGCGGTCCTCGATCGTGATCTGCTCCGGCGGCAGCACCATACGGGGCCGGCGGTTGGCGCGCTCGAGGACGCCCTTGAAGGCGGCCAGCAGGCTGAACAGATCGACTTCCAGCTCGGGTTCGTAATCGTCGCCGGCAGCCTCGGCGACGCTCGCGTCCGGACGCATGAACTGTGCGCTGCGCAGCGTTTCGCGCTCGTGCAGCAGCTCCGCCGCCGCCTTGTATTTCTGATGTTCGAGCAGCCGGCGCACCAGCGCCTCGCGCGGATCCTCCTCGACCAGGTCGTCCTGTGCCGGATCCGGGCGTGGCAGCAGGGTCCGCGACTTCATATGAATCAGCGTGGACGCCATCACCAGGAACTCGCCGGCGACGTCGAGGTTCAGCTCCTGCATCAGCCCGAGATAGCCGAGATACTGTTCGGTGATGAGGGCAATCGGGATGTCGTAGATGTTCACCTCGTTCTTGCGAATGAGGTAGAGGAGCAGATCGAGCGGCCCCTCGAACGTCTCGAGCTTGACCTTGTAGGCGTCCGGCGAGGATTCGAAGTCCGGATGTTCAGTGTTCACGATCAGTATCGCAGCTTCACCGCCTCACGGACCCGTTCCATCGTCTCGTGCGCGATGCCGCGCGCCGTGCGCGAGCCTTCAATCAGGATTTCACGAACGCGATCGGGGCGCGTCATCACCTCTCGGCGCCGTTCGCGCAGTGGCGCCAGCGCCGCGTTCATCGCCCGCGCCAGCTTGGTCTTCACTTCGACGTCCCCGACTTTACCGGCGCGGTAGCGCGCCTTGAGGTCATCGACCTCGGCGACATCGGGATTGAACACGTCATGGTACATGAACACCGGGTTGCCCTCGACCGTGCCAGGAATGTCGGCACGGACGCGTTTGGGATCGGTGTACATCTGACGCACTTTCTTCGTCACCGCCTCATCGTCGTCCGTGAGATCGATGGTGTTGCCGTAGCTCTTGCTCATCTTGCGGTTGTCGAGCCCCGGCAGCCGCGGCATCGAGGTCAGCAGCGGCTGCGGCTCGACGAGCACCTCACCGTAGAACTGATGAAAGCGGCGGACCGCCTCGCGCGACAACTCGAGGTGCGCAACCTGATCCTCGCCGACAGGCACGAAACGGCCATCGTAGAGTGCGACGTCGGCGGTCTGCAGCAGCGGGTAGCCGAGAAACCCGACCGTTGACAGGTCCTTTTCCGACAGCTGCTCGCGCTGCTCCTTGTAGGTCGGCACGCGTTCGAGCCAGGGAATCGGCACGACCATCTGCAGGAGCAGATAGAGCTCGGCGTGCTCCGGCACGAGCGACTGAATGAACAGCGTGCTCCGTTCGGGATCGACGCCGGCCGCGATCCAGTCCGCGGCGTTGTCGATGGCGTTGGCGGCGATCTCGGCCGTGTTCGCGTACTCGCTCGTCAACGCGTGCCAGTCGGCCACGAAGTAGAAGCAGTCGTACTGATCCTGCAGGGCTGCCCAGTTCTTGAGCGCTCCGACCAGGTGGCCGAGGTGCAGCCGTCCCGTCGGGCGCATACCCGAAACCACTCGCAACTTTGACATCAGAGAAGCGTGCGCAGAATGGCGTCCTGAACCGGCCCGACGATCTGCCACAGAATGCCGCTGATCAGCAGCCCATACAGGATGATCATGCCGAACGGCCGCATGCTGTTGAACAGCTCCGACGCACGGCCGCGCAGCAGCCCCATCAGCACGTTCCCGCCATCGAGCGGCGGGATCGGCAGCATGTTGAAGACGGCCAGCAGCACGTTCAAGACGACCATCATCGACAGAAAGACACGAATCTGCTCTGTCGCGGGGGTCGCGCCGCCATCCCACCCGATCAATCGCAAACCGATCGCGCCAATCACCGCGAGCACGATGTTGCTCGCCGGTCCGGCGGCGGCAATCATCATGTACTTGCGCTTCCAGTGGCCGTGCAGGTTCGACGGATTCACCGGCACCGGCTTCGCCCAGCCGATCAGCGGCAGGTTCGTGAACATCGCGATCAGCGGAAACAGCAGCGTCCCGATCGGATCGATGTGGACGACGGGATTCAGCGACACGCGGCCAAGGTGCCGGGCCGTCGGGTCGCCGAGGACATCGGCGGACCAGGCGTGAGCGGCTTCGTGGAACGACAACGAGAGCAGAAGTACGGTGAACCCGATGACAATGCGCGCGACGTCGAACTCCACGGAGGGTTCAGACTAGCACAGCGCCGCGGGCTGCCGCTTTCGCTCGCACGTGGCGACTGCGCTGCTTTTGGCGCGGCGTCGTCCGGATACCAGTACACCTGCAGCGACCCTCGTCAGACCGATTGCACCGACCGAGGCGGGCCTGACAAGGCCCGCCCCACGATCGCACCAACCAGCGTCAGCAACCTCGCACCGACCCGGCGCAGCCTGTTCGCACCTTCACGCCGGAATGTGCTCGACGTCGTAGACCAGCTCCGACCGCTGTCTCTTCGCGTGCGGGTGCCGCACCGTGAGCACCGGGCATGGGGCTGTTCGCACAAGGCGTTCGGCGACGCTGCCGACCATCAGGTGCGCGAATCCGGTTCGGCCGTGCGTGCCCATCACGATCAGGTCGACGCCCCGCTCGGCGGCGTATTCGGCGATCGTCCGCGCGCCGTGGCCGAAGAGGACCTCGGTCTCGACGTTGTCGACGCCGTCCCGCGGAGCGGCGCGATGGCGCAGCCGTTCGCGGGCATCGTCCAGCATCGCGGTTCTCAGGGCGGGCGCTTCGGCAATGTACGCCTCCGCCGACATCCCTTCGAAGACGAACGGGTCGTCGAGCACGTGCAGCAGCTGGATCGAGGCACCGAACCGCTCGGCCAGCCCGAACGCATAATCGAGAGCGGCGTCCGCCGTGGCGCTGAAGTCAGTCGGGACGAGAATGCGAGTGATGCGTGTCATGGCGGAAACTCCTATGACAACGCTGTGCGCAACACGCATGCCGACGGAACACACGCTGAATCGAGCGGATTTGTCGTCGAAAAGGGGGGTCGGGCGCAGGAGGCGGCGAACTCTGTCACATTGGTGCGGAATAGTCCGCACTCACCGTGGTCCCTGTTTGCAGCTCAGGAGGCTTGCTGCTGAGTACGGGCGGTCTCACGCAACTGCGGGCGTAGCGGCATCGCGCCGTGCACGACCTGGATCGCGAGCAGAATCGCACCAGCCAGCAGCCAGCTGTCGAGCAACACTCCGAGCACGAACACGCCAATCACGCCGTAGAGGGTGCCCGCTGCGGACAACAGCAGACGCCATCTCGTGGAACGGACACCATCGAATGTCAGTGTGATCCCCATCACGACCGCGAGCGTCGGGCACGGCAGCAGTCCGACTGGCGCCGCATACGCGTACTCCGCCCACGTATCGGTGCGAAGGAAATGCGGGTCCGTCCAGCCGAGCGCCAGCAGTGCCGCGCCCGCGACGCCTGTTCGCGTCGCCGACCAGGTTGCCCGTGCGGCGGGCAGTCGAACAGCGTCGCGCCCGAGCAGGATCGCGAGGATCAGTCGAGGGCGCCCTTTTTGTTGCCGACACCGGCGATTGAATGGCACACCTGACATTTCTGGGCCGTGTACACCTGTTTCCCTTTCTCAATCTGCGTCTCCTGGGCAGTGACGGTTCCGGCGAGTGCGGCGACGACAACGGGGACGAGGCTGCGGATCATTGGATTCTCCAGTTGGTGGTCAGATATCTCGAAATTCAACTCGCATGCCGCACCGTTATCCGCCGCAGAGACGAGGATGCGGCAGCCTGATGCGAACTAACGCTCCCGACCGCGAAATAATCCGCAGCAGCTTTTCCACCCGGAGGCTGCGCTCCTTACAACACGCGTGATTTCGCATGCCTGGCCTGGTACGGACGATGCCCGCTTGGCAATCAGCTTGGGAGGACGTCATGGGCGAACGCACGGAACGAGCGGTTCTGAACCAACTGATTGAGAATTGCCGGGACGCAGAGCGTGGGCTCAGGGTCGCCGCCGATCAGGTGAAGTCATCGGAGCTGCAGCGCGTGCTCACTGGACTTGCCGATCAGCGGCACGCCTTTGCGAACGAGCTGCTGCCGCACGCTCAGAGACTCGGCGGTGCGTCTGCGTCCGAGGGAACCGCGGCCGCCGCGGTACACCGCGTCTGGATCAGGGTGAAAGCACGACTGGCCAGCGATCCGGATCGGGCAGTCCTGGACGAAGCGGCACGTGGCGAACGGCATGCGGTGCACGTCTACGACGACGCGGTTGCCGACATGATTCCGCCCGAGTCGCGCGAGCTGATCGAACGCCAGGATCTGGGCGTGCGGCTGGCACGCCGGCTGGTGACCGGCCTCGCGTTGTAGGCGTGTTACGTCTTGCTGCCGAGGCCGAACTTTTCGATCCGGTAACGCACCTGGTCGCGGTTGATCCCGAGCAGGTGCGCCGCCTGTGTCTGGTTGCCGTTGGCGCGCTCGAGCGCCTGCATCAACAGCTGACGCTCGACCTCGTCGAGATTGACGCCCTCGGGCGGCAGGCGGAACTGTGTGGGAGCGACGGTCCGCGTCAGGGTCGTGAAATGATCCGGCTCCAGCCAGTCGCCCTCGACGAGCAGCATCGCCCGCTCGATGGCATTGCGCAGCTCGCGGACGTTCCCGGGCCATCCATATTGCTGCAACACGTCGGCGGCAGCCGGCGACAGGCCGCGGACGCGCTTGCGGAACTCCCGATTGAACCGGTCGCTGTAATAGTCCGCGAGCAAGAGGACGTCGCCGCGGCGCTCCCGCAGCGGCGGCAGCGCGATCGGCATCACCTGCAGGCGGTAGAACAGGTCCTCACGGAACTTGCCGGCCTTGACTTCGTTTTCGAGATTCCGGTTGGTGGCCGCGATCACGCGGACATCGACCCGCAGGTCCGCCAGTCCGCCGACACGCTTGAACGTCTTCTCCTCGAGGAACCGCAGCAGCTTCGCTTGCAGCGCAGGCGTCATCTCGCCGATCTCGTCGAGGAACACCGTCCCGCCGTCCGCGGTTTCGAACAGGCCTTTCTTCTGCTGTCGCGCGTCGGTGAACGCCCCGCGTTCGTGTCCAAACAGTTCGCTTTCGAGCAGCTGCTCGGGCAGCGCCGAACAGGTGATGTTCACGAAGGATCGCACGGCCCGTCCGCTGTGGTAGTGGATCGCCTTCGCGGCGAGATCCTTGCCGGTCCCGGTCTCGCCGGTGAGCAGCACCGTCGAGGCGGGACTGGCGGCCACGCGCGCGAGCAGCGCCTTGACCTGCTTCATCGCCGGCGACTCGCCAATGATGGCGTCGAAGCTGAACTCGCGCTCCTGATTGCTGCGCAGCGTCCGGACTTCCCGCCGCAGCTGGCTGGTTTCCAGCGCCTTGTCGACGAGCAGCGCCACTTCGTCGAGATGAAACGGTTTGTTGACGTAGTGGTAGGCACCGAGCTTCATCGCCTCGACGGCGCTCTCGATCGTCGAGTACGCCGTCATCAAAATGACCAGCGTATCCGGAGACATTTCCTTGATCCGCCGCAGCACGGAGAGGCCGTCGCCATCCGGGAGCTTGAAGTCGAGGAGCACCAGGTCAACGACGTTCCCAGCCTGGGTGAGCGCTTCGGCGGCTGTTCCCGCCTCGAGGATGGTGTAGCCTTCCTGTCCGAGTCGTTCCTTCAACGACCAGCGCAGCAGCGCTTCGTCGTCAACAATGAGCAGGGTCGCAGCCACGGTTCAGAGTATATCGGCGTTGCACTACCTGCTGCGCTACGATCAGCACACCCGTCCGCATGACCGAGAACCGTACGTCCACGCCGGACCGCCGGCCGGATTACATCCAGCAATTGGCCGATCTCAAAGCGGCTCTGGACCATGCGGCCATTGTCGCGACGACAGACGTCTCCGGCCGGATTACGTACGTCAACGACAAGTTCGTCGAAATCTCCGGCTACTCCCGCGACGAGTTGATCGGCCAGGATCACCGCATCATCAATTCCGCATACCACTCGAAGGAGTTCATCCGCGATCTGTGGCACACGATCGCCAAGGGACACGTCTGGCACGGTGAACTGCGCAACCGGGCAAAGGACGGCCACTTCTACTGGGTCGACACCACGATCGTGCCGTTCCTGGACACGCGCGGGAAACCGTATCAGTACATCGCCATTCGTGCGGACATCACGGCGCGGAAGGCGGCCGAAGACCGGCTCGCGCAGCAGGCGGCCCTCGCGCGCGTCGGACAGATGGCGGCCGTCGTCGCCCACGAGGTCCGCAACCCGCTGGCCGGCATCAAGGGCGCCGTTCAGGTGCTGATGTCGCGACGCAGCGGCGATCACAGTGAACTGCCGGTGATGCGCGACATCGTGGCCCGGATCGACGCGCTGAGCGAATTGATCAACGACCTGATGGTCTTTGCGCGACCACGGCCACCGCGCCTGGCCGTCGTCGAACTTCAGCCGATTGTCGCGGATGCCATCACGATCGTCCGACGCGATCCATCGGCTCACGGCGTGCAGATCGAGGTCGAGGGCGACGATGTGTCGATCTCGGCCGACGGCGAACTCGTACGTGCCACCGTGCTGAATCTGCTGCTGAACGCGGCGCAGGCCATGGCGGGCGACGGGCACATCACCGTGCGCACATCACGCCACGACGACGAGGCGTGCATTCAGATTCGGGATACGGGGCCCGGTATCCCGGCCGAGATTCGCGAGCAGATCTTCGAGCCGTTCTTTACGACAAAAGCCCGCGGTGGCGGTCTCGGACTGCCGATTGCGCGGCGGACGGCAGAACTGCACGGCGGATCGCTGACGCTCGAATGCCCGGCGGACGGTGGAACGATCGTCACGATGACGCTGCCGATCCGGCCAACCAAGCCCCTGGCCGATACGGCGACGGCGTCGGCGCCTCAGGCGCAGATCCGCCCGCAGTCGGCGCGGACGTAGCGGTCACCGGCGCGGCGGAGAAAGGACGCGTCCACCAGCCGCTCCAGGACGTGCGCGCTGGTGGCCGGCTTCATATTCCAGAGCCGCGACGCCTGCGCAAGTGTCAGCTGCAATCCGGGCATCTCCATGTACTCGCCATAGACGCGTACCAGCAGGTTGATATCGATCTCTCGTTCGTCGTCGTGCATCTCAGTCGTTCCTCATTCCGGCCAACGCCGGACTCTATTGCTACGCCGGCGCGAAGCTGCGCGCCGGCGAACCACGCGGAACCA
>JBOGIQ010000017.1:0-34985 GCA_050742535.1 Vicinamibacterales bacterium
CCGCGGCACGCGCCGAGGCGGCAGCCGTAAATCCCGGTTAATGCCAGGTCCGTCGCGCAAACTGCGGCCGTGGGTGGCCGCGGGCATCGTGTCGGCGTTGGCGATCGCCGTGACGGGCTCGGCAGCCGTCGGCTGGTGGTTCGCCCGCGAGTCTCCGCCGCATCAGGGACCGATCGTAATCATCTCCGTCGACCGCATACCGGCGACTGCCCTGCCGGTTTACGGAGCGCCGAGCACGGACACTCCCGCGATCGATCTGCTGGCGTCTGACGCGGTGGTCTTCGAGCACGCGTACGCGCAATCGCCGCAGACGCTTCCCGCGCACGCGTCGCTCCTTTCCGGTCAACTGCCGCTGCACCACGGCGTGCGCGATGACGCGGGCTTCGTCCTCAGGGACGACGTGCAGACGCTTGCCGAAATGCTGCGAAATCGCGGCTTCGCGACGGGCGCGGCTGTCTCGTCGTTCCTGCTCCGGCCCGATACGGGAGTCGCCCAGGGGTTTCGTTTCTACGACGCGGAACTTCCCGAGAGCGCCGCCGCGGACAGCGAGCCGGTCCTCGTGCGCAGCGCGTCCGAAACGCTCGACGCCGCCGAGACCTGGATGCGCCTGCAGAACGGCAGGCGTTTTTTCCTCTTCGTCCAGGTCGATCGCCGCGACGCCGACACGGCCGTCACCCGATTGACTGCACTGCTGAAGAGCCGGGGGCTGTACGACGGCGGGACGATCATTCTGGTTGGCGATCGCGGCGAGGAACCATCGCAGACGATCGACGACGCGGCGATACGCGTCCCGTTGATCGTGAAGCAGCCCAACAACGAGGGTGCCGGCCGGCGCGTTGACGGCTCGGTCCAGCACATCGATCTGGTGCCCACCGTGCTCGACCTCGTTCGTGCCCCCGTCCCCGGGTCGCTGACCGGCCGATCGCTGCGCGCGGTGCTCACGGATGACGAAGCGAAACTGAGCGATCGATCGCTGTACGCGGAATGGCTCTCACCATATTTCAGCTTCGGCGGGCACGCCGTTTATGCGATGACGAACGGCGTGTACCGGTATGTTCACGGCGCGAACGAAGAACTGACACCGCTCGCGTCCACCCCCGTGGATCCATCCGGAACGGCGACGCAGACGGCGCGGTTGCGCGATGAACTGGATCGGTTGACTGCCGCCGCAACGCCGGTACTGCCCGCACGGATTGCACCGGCCGACGAGGAACGCCTCGCCTTGCTGGGCTACCTGGCCCGGCCGCACCTGTCCGCCGTGCCGCCGGCGTTGTCGTGGCAGGCTCAGGCGCTGTTGATCAACCAGCATCGGGCAGCAGCCCGGCTCATCGGCCAGAAGAAATACTCCGCTGGCATCCGTGCGCTCCAGGCGATTGTCGACGCGCATCCGGAACTTGCGGTCGTCCAGTACCAGTTGGCGTCGGCGCTGATGCGAGCGGGCCGGCTCGATGAGGCGATCTCCGTGCTGCAGGACGGTCGTTCGCGCCAGCCGGACGAGGCCGACTTCGCCATGGCCCTCGCCGACGCGCTGATGCGCGCCGGCCGCATCGACGAGTCGCTCGAGCAGGTAGACGAGGCCATCGTGCTCGCGAAGGCGGGTGAGCCGGCGACGCGCGCAGCGGCGCACGAGCTCGCGGCGCGGATTGCCCTCGCGCGGAACGACGCCGAGACTGCGACGCTGCACGCGAAGGCTGCCCAGGAGGCAGATCCTGCGCTGCCGGTCGAGCCGTTCGTCCGCGGACGCCTGCTGTACAACGACGCGAAATACGAGGAGGCTGCCGCTGCCTTTCAGGAGGCGGCGACGATGGCCCGCGCGCAGAAACGAAACATCCCCGATCTGTTTCTCTACCTGGGCGAGTCGCTCGCGCATCTCGATCGCTACGCCGAAGCCGAGGCGCAGTATCGCGAGGAGTTGAAGAGCTTCCCGCGCAGCGTCCATGTCTATTCACGACTGGCGATGCTGTACGCGGCAACGAAGCGCCAGGAGGCGGTCGAGGACGTGCTGAACGAGCTGGTCGCCGCCACGCCGACGCCCGAGAGCTACGCCGTTGCGGTCCGTCTGTGGACGATTGTCGGGGACCCGAAGCGCGCCGAGGCGCTCAGATCGGATGCGCGGGCCCGTTTCCGCGGCGATCCGTCCCTGGCGCTCCTCGGGAAGGATGCGCGGCGATAAGCGCAAGACCGACCCCGACCCAGAAAATACTGCGCACTTTCTTGATCAAGGCGAGCACCACGCCGATCGCCGTCGGCCATCCGAGGATGGCCGCCATTCCACCTGACAATATCTCGTCGATGCCCAGTCGGAACGGCACGAACTTGAAGGCGATGATGATCGCGCGATCCAGCGCGCTGAAAATGATCGCCTCGGGAAGGGTTGGCGGCTCCGGCAGCACCCACCGCAGGATCAGGTAAACCTCCGTGACGGCAAGAACCTGAAACAACAGGTCGAGTCCGAACACCGGCCACAGTCGCGCAGGGTTTCCGGCGGAGAATGCAAATACCTGTTCGCGTAATGAGGCCAGCCGGGCACGCCACGGCGGCCGCTCGCCCCGCTCCGGTTTCCATGTCCCCCCGATCAGACGGATGGCGACCACGACGCCGATGACGATCGCCGCGAGCGCCGCAACCGCTGTCTCCCGCAAGCCGAGGCTGAGGGGCACGTTGGCGAGGAGCACGACGAGCCCGACGGCGATCATGGTGACGGCGGACGTCGAGTAGACGACGAAGTCCACCGCCAGCGATGCCGCGGCTTCACGCGTTGCCAGCCGGTGGCGGATCAGGAAGAGCTTCGTGGGCTCGCTGGCAAGAAGTCCCAGCGGTGTGACGTTTCCGACAGAGTCACCGGACAGATACGCAGCGAACGACTGACCGAGCGACAACCTGGCATTCGGCGGAATACAGAGACGCCAGGCGGCGGCGCGAAGGACGAACCGCAGGCCGGACACGACGAGGATCGGGATGAACCCCCAGCCGACGCGCTGAATGCCGCTGACGACGTTGTCCCAGCCGACGTTCCGGATGGCGTAGGCGAAAAGGAGCGCGCCGACCAGCGCCGCCGCGATCGGAACTAGCAGGCGGCGGCGCGGCATGGAGCTAACTCGGGCGGGTCGTTTCGATCTGCCGGAAGGTTTCCTCGATCAGCCGCTCGTTGTCCTCCTTCGACACGTTGCGCTGGAGGATTTTTGACGCGATCGCCACCGAGAACTCGACCGCTTCGGCGCGAATCTGCTGGAGCGCGCGCGAGGTCTCCATCTCGATGCGCCGTTCGGCGTTCTTGACAATGGTCGTGGCCTCTGCCTGCGCCTTCTCCTTCATCTCGTCGCGGAAGCGATTCGCGTCCTCGCGCGTACGCGCGAGGATCGTGTCGGCCTCCGCGCGCGCATCCGCCAGCATCTTCGCCGACTCGCCGCGGAGGCGCTGCAGCTCTTCGCGCGCCTGTCGCGCATCGTCCAGCGACTGGCGGATCGAGTCTTCCCGCGCCGCCAAAGTGGCCTTCAACGGCTTCCACGCCAGGTAGTTGAAGGCGACGAGCAGCAGCAGGAACGTGACGATGGTCCAGATGTAGAGCCCGACGTCGGGCGCGACGAGCGGATTAGTCATGGGTGCACTCGACGACCCGCTAGGCCTTCGGGATCATCAGGACGATGAGCAGCGCCACGACGGCGGCGATGACGGCCACGCCTTCGATGAGGAACATCGGCAGCTGCACCGCGCCGGTAATCTGCGCCGACGCGCTGGGCTGACGTCCAACCGCTTCGGCAGCGCCCGCCGCCAGTTTACCGATACCCAGCCCCGCGCCGATGGCAGCGAGACCAGCCCCGAGCGCGGCGCCCAGGTACGCGAGTGCTGCGATGTCGCCAGTCAACATTCTCTTCTCTCCTTCAGTAACGTCAGCGGGCGTGGCACCCGCACGGACTCAGTGATGTGCGTGAATGGCCATGCCCACGAACACGGCCGTGAGTAGTGTGAACACGAACGCCTGCACCGGGACGACAACCACGGCTTCCAGCACGGAAATCCCGACCGCCAGCGGCACGGCAACCACCGCCATCCCCAGGCCGACGACAGTGCTCCGCGCCGACTCGGCCATGATGAAGATCATCGCCAGCACCGCGAGGACGGCAATATGTCCTCCCGTCATGTTCGCCGCAAGTCGCATCGTCAGCGCGAACGGCCGCACGAACATCCCCATGATCTCGATGGGGATCAGAAGGACCCACAATACCGGATGCGTGCCGTGCGGTACCAGGTTCTTCCAGTGACCGACGAACCCGTGCGCGCGGATGCCCGCGATGATGATGGTCAGGAAGCTGATGGTGGCCAGCGCCGCCGTCACGTTCCAGTTGCCGGTCGGCGTCGTCCCGCCGTGCGTCACCTGCGTCAGGAAGTGGTCCTCCGGCAGGTGCAGCACGGTGTGGTTCACCAGCGCCAACAGGTCGAAGATCGGAAGCAGGCCGATCGCGTTCGCCGTCACGATGAAGAGGAAGAACACGATGATCAGCGGCGTGTAGGTATTGACCCACTTGCTGCCGACGTTCGGCGCGACGATCTCGTCGCGGATGCGCACGGCGACGTACTCGATCAGCCCCATCACCGGACCGGACGGCACCATGGCGCCGCGGCGGACGTAGCGCCGGACCGCAACGGTCGTCACGATCAGCAGGAATGCGGCCGCGATCCACAGCATCAGCACGTGCTTGGTGACCGACATGTTGATGCCGGCAATCGTCGGCAGATGGATCAGCGGGTGCTCGATCGGCGAATTGGCGACGTGGCCGAGGATGATCGTGCCGGCATCGAAGGCTTCCGGGGCGGCATGGCCCGCTTCTTCGGCGGCATGTGCTGCAGGTTCGGCGTGTTGAAGCATCTCACTTAATCGTTGTCAGGCGCCTGAGAAACAGCGCCTGCATCGCATACAAGGCGATGAAGTAACTCACAAACGCGACCACGAACGGCACCGGCCTCAGCGACAGCAGCTTCAGCATCACCGTGAGGTACAACGCGAAGAACGCCAACTTCAGCGCGAACCAGACGATCATGACCGCCAGGCCGCGCTCGGGCGCGGATCGGTGCGCCCGCTCGGTCGCGATCCACGAGGCGCACACTGCGGCCAGCGGACCGGCCATGCCGAACAGGCTCTCGGGATTGGCCCGGTCGCCGGCGATGGCGCTGACGGCGAGCCACGATCCAATCGCGGCTCCAGCCATCCACGCCACTTCCCTCATTTCCTGTAGGTCGCTTTGATCAGCTCGTAGAAACCGACGACCACCCCAAGCGCCAGGCCGCCGACCAGGAACCACGACGTCCCAAGCCACCGATCGAGCCCATATCCCACCGCGCCGAACAGCAGGATCGCGCCAACCAGCGAATAGGCGGCGGCCATCGCAGGCGCCGCTTGCGTGACGTTCTCCTGCAGCGACTTGACCGAACGTGCGTACGAGGATTTCTTCTCTTTGCCTGCCATGGCCGCACGGTCCGCTTCGTCGTCCAGCGTACCGTCGATCAGTATACTCCGCCTTGTGAAAAGATTCACCAGCTGAGACAGTTCACGCTGGCGGCGGCCGGTAAACGCCCGGCGCGCGCAGGCGTTACAAGGCGGCTGATAAGTCTTGTGTTTTCAACGCGTTTCCGCCACGATCGCCGCTTGACCCTCTTTCACGGCGGGCCCTATACTGGCCGCAGCCACCCTCGCATGCGCATCCTTCTCCTGCCGGCGCTCATCGCTGCCGCGATCGCCGGCCTCACGCTCACATCCGATTCACGCGCCGCCGCGCAAACCGCGTCGCGCGAACGCACCCTGTTTGTCAGCGCCGTCGACGCGAAGGGCGAACCGGTCGAAGGTCTCGGGCCCGACGCGTTCGTCGTGCGCGAAGATGGCCGACGACGCGAAGTGCTGCGCGTCTCGCGCGCCACCGAGCCGATCGATCTGGCGCTGCTGGTGGACAACAGCCAGGCGATCACCGGCGACATCACCTACGTCCGCGAGGCCTTGTCGAAGTTCGCCGCCGCGATGGGGCCAGAGCACCGCATCGCGTTGATCGGCCTTGCCGAGCGCCCGACGGTGCTCGTGCCGTTCACCACCGACCGGGAGCAGCTTGCCGCAGCGATCAAACGGTTCTTCTTCGTGACCGGCAGCGGCATGACGCTGGTGGACGCGTTGTTCGAAACCGCGCGGGGCCTACGCTCGCGCGACGGCGAACGCGCTGTCTTCGTGCCGGTCGTCACCGACGGCGTCGAGTTCACCAACCGCTACTCCAAGGACGTCGTGCGTGAGCTGCGCGAGGCTGGCGCAGCGGTGCACGCCGTCACCATCGGCCGTTTCCCGTATTCGGACGAGCATTCCACGCGCGAGCGCGGGTTCGTGCTGGACGAGGCGCCCAGGGCAACCGGCGGACAGCGCATGACAATGCTGGCGCCACAGGCGCTGCCGGCGATGATGGAACGGCTCGCGCGCGAGTTGTCGGCCCAGTACAAGGTCGTCTACGGCCGTCCCGAATCGTTGTACGAATGGGACGTCGAAGTAACGTCGGGCCGTCCTGGCCTTACCGTGCGTGGCACACCGGCACGCCGTCAGCCTGGGGCCGCGAAATGATCGGCCGTCTGTTGGCAGCGCTTGCCGTGATCGTCTGTGGGACCGTGGTCGCCGGTCAGCAGGAGAAGCCGCAGCAGCCGTCGGGGCCGGCCTTCCGCGCCGCCATCGATATCGTCTCGCTCGCCGTGACGGTGACCGAAGGCGGCCGCTACGTCACCGATCTGGAGGAACCGGACTTCCAGATCTTCGAGGACGGCATCAGGCAGGAGGCCGCGTTCTTCTCGCGGCGCCAACAGCCCATCGCCTTGTCGCTGCTGCTCGACAGCAGCGCGAGCATGGAGGACAAGCTGCCGACGCTCCAGGCCGCGGCCGGCAACTTCGTCCGCCGCCTGAAGCCGAACGACATCGCGCAGGTGATCGATTTCGACAGCCGGGTCGACGTACGCCAGATGTTCACCGGCAGCCAGCCGGACCTCCTCACCGCGATCGATCGGACCGCCGCCGGCGGCTCGACATCGCTGCACAACGCCATCTACATCGCCCTGAAAGAGCTGCGGAAAGTCCGCGCGGTGACCGAACAGGACATCCGGCGCCAGGCGCTGGTCGTGTTCTCCGATGGCGAGGACACCTCGAGCCTCATCTCGTTCGACGAGGTGCTCGATCTGGCCAAGCGCTCGGAGACCTCGATTTACGCCATCGCCCTGCGAGGTCCCGACGTGCAGAGCAAGGGGTTTCGTGAGGCTGAGTACGTGATGAGGACGCTGGCGCTGGAAACGGGCGGCCGATCGTTCTTCCCGGGCAAGATTGACGATCTGGACAGCGTCTACTCGCAGATCGCCGACGACCTCGCGAGCCAGTACACGATGGGTTACGCGTCCAAGAATCCGCGGCGTGACGGCGCCTGGCGCCGCATCGACGTGCGCGTGTCGCGCCCGAACGCCGCCGCCCGCACCAAGCGGGGCTACTACGCCCCGACCGGGCGTTGAATCTCATCCCGCTCATCCTCTACGCCGCCGCCGGGATCGCCTACGCGATCCATTTCGCGCGGCGCGACGCGAGCGTCGGTCGAACCGCCACCACGCTGCTCCTGCTTGGCGTCCTGTCCCACACCTTCGTCATCGGCATGCAGACGATGGAGGTCCGCCATGTGCCGTTTGCGAATCCGTCGCGCGCGGTGTCGACGTTCGTGTGGCTGCTGACGCTGTCGTATCTGTATCTGGAGCTCACCACCGACGAGCGCGCGATGGGCGTCTTCATCCTGCCGATCATCGTCGGATTGCAGGTGATCCCGGTGCTGTCTCCCGGTATCGAGAACCGCGATCCGGTGCTCGACAGCCCGTGGTTCTGGGTGCACGTCTCGTCCCTGCTGTTCGCCTATGCCAGCTTCGGACTGGCCGGCGTGCTCGGCCTGACCTACATGCTGCAGTTCAAGGAGATCAAGAAGAAGCACCTCGGATACTTCTACACCCGCCTGCCGTCGCTGCAGATCCTCGATCGCATGAACTCACGGGCAACCGTCACGGGATGGGCGTTCCTCACGCTCGGTCTCATCGTCGGCGTCGTCTGGACCTTCGAGGCGAAGAAGCTGGCGCCCGCCAACAGCAACCTGCAGGACATCGGCCTGTACGACCCGAAGGTGCTGTTTGCCGTACTCGCATGGGCGTTGTATTCGTTCGCCGTGCTGGCGCGCAGCGCGATGGGCTGGACGGGACGGCGCGCGGCGTGGCTCTCGGCCGTCGGATTCGTGGTCGTGCAGCTGAACCTGGTGTTCGTCAGTTATTTCGTGGAAAGCAGCCACACCTTTCAGTGATTCGACGACGATGCATCTGTTTCTGCTCGGCGTGAGTCACAAGACGGCGCCGGTCGACCTTCGCGAGAAGCTGGATTTCTCGAGCCGCGATGTCGGCGCGGCGGTCGTGGCGCTCGCCGCCAGATCGTCGGCAGCGGAATCGGTGGTGTTGTCCACGTGCAACCGATCGGAGATCTACGTCGCCAGTGCCGCTCCGGAGACCGCCCGCGACGAGATCATCCGGTTCCTCAGCGAATATCATCAGCTGCCGGCCGACAGCTTTACGCCGCATCTGTTTTCCTTTTCCGAATCCGACGTCGCCCAGCATCTGTTTCGCGTGGCGGCCGGGCTCGATTCCCTGGTCGTCGGCGAGCCGCAGATCCTCGGACAGGTGAAGGACGCGTTCCAGGCGGCGGCGGAGAAGCGCTGTACCGGTCCCGTTCTGAGAAAGCTGTTCGACTGGTCGTTCAACGTCGGCAAACGCGTGCGCAGCGAGACGGCACTGGGCGAAGGAGCGGTGTCGATCAGCTTCGCCGCCGTGCAGCTGGCGCGGAAGATCTTCGGCCGCCTGCAGGAACGGCGCGTCCTCGTCGTCGGTGCCGGGGAAATCAGCACGCTGACCGCCCAGCATCTGCGCCGGCACGGCGCCACCGAAGTGGCGATTACGAGCAGGACCGCCGCGCACGCCCAGGCCCTGGCCACCGAAGTCGGTGGCCACTGGGTTCCGTGGGACGGCCTCGCCAACGCGCTTGCCCACGCCGACATCATCGTCACCGCCACCGGCTCGCAGCGGCCGATCATCACGCGGGCACATGTCGAAACGGCGCTGCGGGGCCACCGGCGCGATCCGCTCTTCATTTTCGATGTCGCCGTTCCGCGCGATGTCGAGGTATCCGTCGGCGAGATCGAGCAGGTGTTCCTGTATAACGTCGATGACCTGCAGACGATCGTCCAGGAGAACCTCTCCAAACGCACGTCGGAAATAGAGCGGGCCGAAGCGATCGTCAAGGAGGAACTCGGCAGGTTCGCCGCCTGGCAGCGTTCCCGCGGCGCCATTCAGACGGTCGTCGCCTTGCGCGATCGCTTCGAGGCGGTGCGCCGTTCCGAGCTGCAGCGGCTGGAATCGAGACTGGGCGGGTTGCCGCCCGAAACGCGTGCCGTCTTCGATCAGCTCACACGGTTGATCGTCGAAAAGCTGCTGCTCGATCCCACGGAGCAGCTCAAGGCGCTTCCAGACGAAGAGACCCAGGCCGCCTACACCGAAGCGGTCAATCGGCTGTTCCGCCTCCGCGACGAAAACGGATCGACCGCGTCCCCGGATTCGGCGGACGACGAGACGCCGTCCCGCCGGCGGCCGCGCTGACCCATGGACCGGCTCAGAATCGGCACCAGAGGCAGCGAGCTCGCGCTGTTCCAGGCCAACGCCGTAGCGGAACTGCTCGCGCGCCGGGCGGGCGTTACCTGCGACATCGTGGTCATCAAGACGTCGGGTGACAGACTGGCGGAGGCGAGCCTCGCGCAGATCGGCGGCAAGCGGCTCTTCGTGAAGGAGATCGAGGACGCGCTCGCCGCTGGCGAGGTCGACCTTGCCGTCCATAGCAGTAAGGACATGCCGGCCGTGCTGCCGGGAGGTCTGCAGATCGGCGCGGTGCTGGCGCGCGAAGATCCGCACGATGCGATCGTGCTCCCGTCTCCAGCCGGCGAGCCGCTCTCGATCCATGAAGTCGTCAGCGAACTCGGCCATGCACCTCGCATCGGGACGAGCAGCGTCCGCCGGGTTGCGCAGCTCATCCGCCTGTTCCCAGGCGCAACCTTTCTTCCGGTGCGCGGCAATCTGGGCACACGTCTGAGGAAACTCGACGGGGGCGAATACGACGCGCTCGTGCTGGCCGCGGCAGGCCTGCGGCGGTTGGGGCGCGCCGACAGGATCACCGCCACGATTCCAGCGGACGCATGCGTGCCGGCACCGGGACAAGGCATTATCGCGGTCGAAATTCGCGACACCGACGAGCGCGCCGGACTCCTGCTCGCCGTCATCGACGACGCGGAGGCGGCGGCGGCGCTGCGATCCGAGCGTGCGGTTGTCACGCGCCTCGGCGGCGGCTGTCAGATGCCGATCGGCGCCCTGGCCGACGTCGCAGATGTCGGACTCAGCGTACGGGGTGTGGTCATATCACCTGATGGTCAACGGCTCGTGCGCGCATCGGCCTCCGGATCACGTGACGATGCCGAAGCGCTCGGCCGGTCGGTGGCGGATCAACTCCTGCGGGGGGGCGCTGGAGATATCCTCGCAGACGTGCAGCGTGCGCATGCAGCCGTCGAGGGCATCCAGCCGTGACCCTGATCTACTTGATCGGCGCCGGACCGGGCGACCCCGGACTGATCACGGCCCGCGGCCTCGAGCTCCTCCGTCAGGCCGACGTCGTCATCCACGATCACCTCGTGTCGTCGGCGCTCCTGAGCGAGGCCCGGCGGAGCGCCGAGCTGATCGATGTCGGCACTGCCGCGCCGCAGCCGATGGCACAGGAGGCGATCAGCATTCTTCTCGCCGAGAAGGCACGCGAGGGCAAAGTCGTCGCACGGCTGAAGTGGGGCGACCCGTTCGTGTTCGACCGCGGCGGCGAAGAAGCGCTGTTTCTCCACGAGCAGCGGATTCCGTTCGAGGTCGTTCCCGGCGTTCCGGCGGGTACCGCGGTGCCCGCGTACGCGGGCGTTCCGGTGACGTATCCGGGCGGCGGCGACACGATCACGCTCGTTCGCGGCTACGAGGGAGAGAGCCGAACGGCGCCGGACATCGACTGGGCAAGCCTCGCGCGGCTGGAAGGCACGATCGTCTGCTACGCCGGCTCGCATCAACTCCTGGACATCACGGTCGCGCTCCTCGCTCACGGCTGGGCGCCGGACGAACCGACGGTGGTCGTCTACAACGGGACACTGCCGACCCAGGAAACGATCGCCATGACGATCGGAGAATTACAGCAGCATCTCGGCACGCATCCGCCGCGGCGCGACGCGGCGATTCTCGTCATCGGCCGCGTGGTCGGATTCCGCGATCATCTGCGGTGGTTTGACGCCCGTCCACTGTTCGGGCGTCGCGTGCTGGTCACACGGCCGCGCGAGCAGGCGCGGGATCTGGTCGATCGGCTGCAGGCGCTCGGCGCCGATACCGTCGAAGCGCCGATGATCCGGATTACGCCACCGGACGATCCGACGCCGCTGCTCGACGCCGCAACGGATCCGTCCGCGTTCGACTGGATCGTCTTCACCAGCGCCAACTCCGTCGAAGGATTCATGACGGCACTGCTCTCGCACCACCGCGACGTCCGCGCGCTGAAGGGGCCCCGGCTGTGCACCGTCGGACCCGGCACGGCTGAACGTCTGCGGCGCTATAGCGTGGTAGCCGACGTCGTGCCGGACGAGTACCGCGCCGAGGCGGTCCTGCGCACGCTCGCGGCGCAGGGCCCGCTGGAAGGCGCTCGCGTCCTGCTGCCGCGCTCGGACATCGGTCGAGAAGTGATCGCCGAGCAGCTGCGAAATGCCGGCGCGTCGGTCACCGACGTGATCGCCTATCGCACCGTACTCGACGAGCTGCAGCGCGAAGGCGATCCCGACGTGTACAAGCTGTTGCTGGAGGGCCGAATCGACGTGGTGACCTTCACCAGCGCCTCGGCCGTTCGTAACTTCGTGCGCGTTTACGGAGCGGATCAGGTCGCGGATCTGCTCAAGAGCACGACGGTGGCCGTCATCGGCCCGGTGACAGGCCAGGCGGCCCGCCAGGCAGGGATCACGGTCTCCGTCGAGCCCGCCTCCTACACGATCGGCGGTCTGGTGGACACCATCGCTGCCCATTTTGCCGAGGGAGCGGTCGGCAAGACCCGCTGAGGAATCTTCATGGCAAGATCGACCGACATGCGCGTTTCCACCACCTACAAGCTCTCTCTGACGCACCGACCGCGGCGGCTTCGGCGCACCGAAGCGATCCGGCGGCTCGTGCGCGAGACGCGACTGACGCCGGACTGCTTTATTTACCCGTTGTTCGTCTGCGACGGCAAAGGGGTGCGCCGGGAAGTGAGCTCCATGCCTGGCGTTTTTCAGCTCTCGACGGACGAAGCGGTGAAGGAAGCCGAGGCGGCACGGGCCGACGGTGTGCCGGGCGTCATTCTGTTCGGGCTGCCGTCAAGCAAGGACGAAGTCGGCTCACTCGCCGCCGACCCGGAAGCGCCCGTGCAGGAAACGGTGCGGGCCCTGAAGCGCGCGCTGCCCGATCTGGTCGTGATGACCGATGTGTGTCTCTGCGAGTACACCTCCCACGGCCACTGCGGCATCGTCGACGGTGACGAGATTCTGAACGACGCCACAGTCGCACACCTTGCGCAGGCGGCCTTGTCTCATGCCGCGGCCGGAGCCGATTTCGTCGCGCCATCCGACATGATGGACGGACGGGTTGCGGCAATCCGGCGGACACTCGATGAGTCCGGGTTCGAAGGTGTCGGGATCATGTCGTATGCGGCCAAGTACTGCTCGGGCTTCTACGGACCGTTCCGCGAGGCCGCAGATTCGACCCCGCAGTTCGGCGACCGCCGCACGCATCAGATGGATCCATCCAACGTCGAAGAGGCTCTGCGGGAAGTCGAAACCGACATCGCGGAAGGCGCCGACATCGTCATGGTCAAGCCCGCGCTGCCATATCTCGACGTACTCACGAAGGTGAAAGAGCGCTTCGGCCGGCCGACGGCTGCGTACCACGTCAGCGGCGAATACGCGATGATCAAGGCGGCGGCGGCACGAGGGTGGATCGACGAGCCGCGCGTCATGATGGAGACGCTGACGGCAATCCGGCGCGCCGGGGCGGACATCATCATCACGTACTACGCGAGAGACGCCGCGCGCACGCTGGGATGAAGAAACCGGCTCGATCCCAGAAGCTTTTCGCGCGCGCACGCACCATTCTTCCCGGCGGCGTCGACAGTCCCGTCCGCGCGTTTCAGGCGGTCGGCGGAACGCCGCTGTTCATCAGCCGCGCGTCCGGCGCGACCATCCGCGACGTCGACGGCAACACCTACATCGACTATGTGATGTCGTGGGGCCCGCTCATTCACGGGCACGCGCCGCGCGCGCTGGTCCGGGCGATCGGCGCAGCGGCACGGTATGGCACGAGTTACGGCGCGCCAACCGCGCTCGAGCACGAGCTGGGCGCTCTCGTTCGCAAACTGATGCCGTCTATGGAGCGCGTCCGGTTCGTCAGCTCGGGAACCGAGGCGGCAATGAGCGCGATCCGCGTGGCACGGGCGTTCACCAACCGGCCGCGCATCGTCAAGTTCGCCGGCTGCTATCACGGGCACGCTGATGCATTTCTCGTCAAAGCCGGCTCGGGCGCGCTGACGCTTGGCATCCCGACGAGTCCAGGCGTCGCGCCGGCTGTCGCGGCCGACACGCTGATTGCCCGGTACAACGATCTGGCGTCGGTCGACGCCCTCATCCACGAGCACGGCAGCTCGATCGCCGCCCTCATCGTCGAGCCGATTGCCGGAAACATCGGCGTCGTGCCGCCGGCCGACGGGTTTCTGCGCGGTCTACGCGATCGCTCGACGGCCAACGGCAGCGTGCTGATTTTCGACGAAGTGATCTCCGGATTCCGCGCGGCGCCGGGAGGGGCGCAGGCGATCTTCGACGTGGCGCCCGATCTGACGTGTCTCGGCAAGATCATCGGCGGCGGACTGCCGGTTGGCGCCTACGGCGGGCGCGCCGACCTCATGTCGATGGTCGCGCCTGCAGGCCCGGTCTACCAGGCGGGCACGCTGTCGGGCAATCCGATTGCGATGACGGCAGGCTTGTGGGCGTTGAAGCGGCTCACACCGAAGCTCTACAAGGATCTGGCGCGGCGCGGAACCATGCTCGCGGCCGGACTCGCGGATGCGGCCCGGGACGCGGGCGTGCCGCTCCAGGTCAACGCGTTCGGTTCGCTGGTGACGCCGTTCTTCACGGACGGGCCGGTGCGCGAGTACGAGTCGGCCGTCCGCGCGAACACCGCTGCGTATGCGACCTTCTTCAACGGGATGCTGACGCGAGGGATTTATCCGCCGCCGTCGCAGTTCGAGGCCTGGTTCCTATCGGCAGCGCACACGGACCGCCACGTCGTGAAAACGATCGCGGCGGCCCGAGGCGCGATGAAAGAGGTTCAGCGAGCGCTCTGAATCTGCAGCGGCGCGTCGACGCGGACGCGCAGCACGGTCCCCTGGGGCAGCTCGACTTCCTTGCCCTCGGTCGCAGCGATCGTTCCGCCGCCGCCGATGAGCACGCCCAGCACCGCGCCCTTCACGCCGCCGAGCACGGCACCGATGATGCCGCCCACCGCGGCTCCAGCGCCCGCGCGCGTGGCCTCGCCGCGGATGCCTTCGCCCTCAATCGCCTGCGTCACCGTTCCACGCATCGGATAGGAACGGCCGTTCACCGTGACCTGATCGAAGCTCACCGTCATGCGCGCCGTGCGGTTCGTCCGCGTCGCCGGCTCCACGGCCGTGACGACGCCGCGCATCACCGACCCGGCGGGAATGAGCACGCGGCCGTTCACGTTCAGGTCGACGAGGGTGGTGGCTTCGAACCGATCTTCGACCTGCGCGGTGCCGGAGTTCAGGCTGTTCTGCAGCCGCACGTCCAGCTCGGTGCCTGCAGGCACTTCGGTGGCCGACGCCGTGGTTTGCGTGCGCGCCGGCGCGGGTGGAGGCGTGGTGGCACGCGGCGCGGCGGGCGGTGCGGCGCTGATACGGTCGCCGCGAGCGCTGCTGCGGACGTCTTCGATCCGATCGCGGAGGTCGGCGTACTCCGAGCGAGTCACCGACCGTTCTTTACGCAGCTTCACTTTGAGGTAAATCACTTCGTCGCGCAGATCATCGAGCTCGTCGCGCAGTTCGTTCGCGCGCGCCGAATCCCGGTTGCTCATCTGGTTGATGTCGCGCTCCGCCTGAAACACGTTGTCCTGGAGCCGCTGAATATCTGCCTGGGTCACGCTCGATTGAGCGAGGGCTGGCGCGGCGAGACTTACCGCCACGAGTGCAGCCAGCGCAGCCCGGATCATGAACGTCATCCTGCCTCCTTCTGATCGATCGTGCTAGTGCAAAGACCAGGCCGACGCGCGCCGGCGGCCTGGCATGGATATCGGCACTAATTCCGCCAGGGCATCAGGCCCTCGATCCAACTTATGCGCGTGAGATCGTTATAGATGACAGTCACCATCAGCATCATCAACACGACGAACCCGGCCAGCAGCATCTTCTCCTTGACGCGCATGCTGAAGTCGCGGCGCGCGATGCCTTCGAGCATCAGGATCAGGATGTGGCCGCCGTCGAGCACCGGAATCGGCATCAGGTTCAGGATGCCGAGGTTGATGCTCAACATCGCCATCAGCGAGAACAGCGCCACCCAGCCCTCGGACGCGGATTCGCCCGACAGCTGGGCGATGCCCACCGGCCCCTGCAGCTGACGGACGGAGGTCTCGCCGGTAAAGAGACCCGCCAGGGTCCTGAAGATCAGACCGCTCGACTCGATGTTCTCCTCGACGCTCAGCTTCACCGCTTCGAGCGGACCGGGCTTGAACGACTTCACCCGGTCGGTGAGGTACATGTCCATCATTCCGCGCGACCCGCGCTTCGCCGGCGTCGCGTGGAGAGTCAGCGTCTCGTTGCCCCGTTTGACGATGATCTCGATGTTCCGATCGGCGTTCTCGGAGATCGCGGTGATCAACTGCGACCGGAACACCATCGCTTCGCCGTTGAACGAGAGAATCTCGTCTTTGGCCTTCAAGCCGGCTCTTTCAGCCGGCCCACCGGCGATGACTGAATCGACGATCGGGTGCGTGTCCGGCATCACGCCGAGCGTGCCGACCTCGAAGCGGCCCTCGGCCTCCGGCCGCACCGATAGGGTGATTCTCTGGCCGCCGCGGGCGATCGCCAGCTCGACGTCGCGGTTCGCCTTCGTCGCCACCTGCAGCAGCAGCTGTTCCCATGTCTCGACGGTGTCGTCGTTGACGGAGAGGATGCGGTCGCCAACCATCAGCCCGGCCCGCTCCGCGGGCGATTGCTTCACCACCACGCCGACAACGGGGGCTTCGTCGCGGTAGGCGGCCACGTGCGCGCCCTGCGACAGCACGATCGCGAGCACGACGACCGCCAGCACGATGTTCATCAGCGGCCCCATGATCAGGATCTGGAACCGCTGCCACTTCGTCTTCGACAGGAACTCGTCCGGCTGCCCCGACCGCGGATCGTCGGGGTTCTCGCCGGCCATCTTCACGTAGCCGCCGAGCGGAACCGCGCTGACGCAGTACTCGGTGTCGCCGCGCGTGAATTTCAGGATCTTGGGGCCGAATCCAAGCGAAAAGGTCAGTACCCGCACGCCGACGCGGCGGGCCGCAAGAAAGTGCCCCAGCTCGTGCACGAAAACGAGGACACCCAGGACAAAGAGAAATGCGAGAAGAGTGGTCACTACACTGTCAATTCTAGCGCCCGCGCCGCGTCGAGTGCCTGCTCGCGCGCCCAGCGATCGACACGGCGCACGGTTTCAATCGTGGAGACGGGCTCGACCTGGTGCGCGTCCATCGTCTTCTGTATGACGCGTGGAATGGCAGTAAAGCCGAGCTTGCCGTCGAGAAACGTCTCGACCGCGACCTCATTGGCGGCGTTGAGCACCACCGGTACCGTCCCGCCGGTCCGGAGCGCGCGATACGCCAGCGCCAGGCATGGAAACCGGTCGTGTGCAGGTTCATGAAACTCGAGCCGGCCCGCGCGCGCCAGATCGAGCGCCGGCAGCTCCGTTTCCCACCTGTCCGGGTATGAGCAGGCGTATTGAATCGGCAGACGCATGTCGGTGACGCCGAGCTGCGCGATGACCGATCCATCCGTCAGCTCCACCATCGAGTGAACGATCGACTGCGGGTGGATCAGGACGTCGATCCGGTCTGCGTCGACGTCGAACAACCAGTGCGCCTCGATGACCTCGAGCCCTTTGTTCATCAGCGTCGCCGAGTCGATCGTTATCTTCCGCCCCATCTGCCACGTCGGATGTTGCAGCGCTGCCTCCGGCCGCACCCGCTCCAGATCCCCTGGCGTCAGCTCGCGGAACGGACCTCCCGACGCCGTCAGCACCAGGCGGCGGACCTCACTCGGATGTCGCCCGTGCAGGCACTGATGAATGGCGTTGTGCTCGCTGTCGACCGGCAGAATCGCGACGCCGCGACGTCGCGCCGCCCCGGTGACGAGCGAGCCCGCCATGACCAGGACTTCCTTGTTCGCCAGCGCGATGGTTTTTCCAGCCTCGATGGCCGCAAGCACCGCTTCGAGCCCGGCCGTGCCGGCGGAGGCGCAGATCACGACGTCCACGTCAGGATGCGTCGCCACTTCCACGAGCGCGTGCGGACCCGAGGCAACAGCCGTTGTCGAGGACCCGAGCGCCGCCTTGAGCCGGTCGAGCCCGGCAGCGCTGGCAATCGCCGCGAGATCGGGACGATATCGCTCGATCTGCGCCGCGAGCAGCGACGCGTTATCGCCCGCGGCCAGCGCCGCAACGCGCAGTCGCGTCGGATGGGCATCCACGACCGCCAGCGCACTGCGGCCGATTGACCCGGTCGAGCCGAGGATGGCAATCCGCTTCACCTGACGACCCCCAGCGCAATTGCATACGCCGGCGCGACGAACAGCAATGCGTCGATCCGATCCAGGACACCACCGTGCCCGGGAATGAGCGACGAGCTGTCCTTGACGTTTGCGTCGCGCTTGAGGCGCGACTCGAACAAGTCTCCAAGTATGCCGAGCAGCACCATCACGAATCCCAGCACCGCCAGCAGAGGCCAGGGACGCTCAGGGAATTCGACGCTGCCGGCAACCGTCATGAACACCGTGCCCGCGATCGCACCGCCGATTGCCCCTTCGATCGTTTTCTTCGGGCTGATCGTGGGCGCGAGCGCGTGACGGCCGAACGCGCGGCCCGTGTAGTACTGCAGCGAATCACTCACCACAATCGTCGCCATCAACAGGGCCGTGGCGCGCCAGCCGTGAATGATGTTGAGGAGCGCGAGAAGACCGAGCGGCATGCCGAGGTACACGACCGAAAAAGCACCCAGAACCGCCTGCTGCCCCGAGTTGCGCTTGAGGAACACAGCGGCAACAGCCGCGACGAAGAGCGCTGCCAACGCAACCACGCTCATCCGGCCGCTCGACGACAGGGCCCAGGCGGTGTACGCAACCAGGAACATGAATGCCGCCCGCCCGCGCCGGTCATCGATACCAATCAGCGCAAGGTATTCAAACGCCGCGATCGCGGCAACGATCGCGGCGACGAGGCGCAGACCAACCGGTGGTAGAAACAGAAGGGCCGCCAGCGCCGCGGCGGCAAGAAGAACGCCGCTGAGAAGGCGTGTCATGGCGCTGTCACTTCGCGGCTGTCATTTCTCGACGATCATTTCGCGAGGGTGACCGCCGGAGACGAGGTGATGCCGCCGTATCGCCGCTCGCGCTTTTGATACGCGAGGACCGCCTCGAGCAGATGACGCCGCCGGAAGTCCGGCCACAGCGTGTCGGTCACGTAGATCTCGGCATAGGCGATCTGCCAGAGCAGAAAATTGCTGACGCGCATCTCGCCGCTCGTCCGAATCAGGAGATCCGGATCCGGCTGGCCGGCCGTGTACAGCAGGCTCGCAAAGCTCTCCTCCGTCACATCCTGCGGCCGGAGGCCCTCGTCTATCGCCCGCTTCACCGCGTCGAGAATTTCCGTGCGGCCGCCGTAGTTCAACGCGATGTTGAAGCGCATCCCGCTGTTGGCGGAGGTCCGCTGCATCGCCGTCTGCAGTTCTTCCTGGATATCCGCCGCCAGCTCCTCCATCCGGCCGACCACCTGAAAGCGGATGTTGTTGTCCAGGAGCGTGTGCAGTTCCGACCGGAGATAGCGCTTGAGCAGACCCATCAGCGTCCCGACTTCGGACGCCGGCCGCTTCCAGTTTTCGACGGAGAAGGCGTAAAGGGTGAGGACGTTTATCCCGAGGCGGGCACCGGTCTCGACCGTGTCGCGGACTGCGTCGATGCCGGCACGATGCCCCTCGACTCGCGGCAGGTGGCGTTGCGCGGCCCAGCGGCCGTTGCCGTCCATGATGACCGCGATGTGGGCAGGGAGGCGCTCGAAGCTGAGCTGCTCCACGAGCGCCCGGTCCACGTCGCCAGCCGGGATCCACGCCAGCAGCTCGTCACGCGCCACGTGGCATGTCCCCTGTCTGCAAGCACTTAATCATAGTCCACGGATACGAGGAACAAGCCGAGGGGCGGAGCCGTTGCCCCGGCATCAGCGCGCGTCGCACCGGCCAGAAGCGCCGGTATTTCCTCTGGCCGCCGCCACTCGCGGCCGATCTCGACCAGCGTCCCGACGATTGCCCGCACCATGTGCCGGAGAAAGCCGTCGCCCGAAATCTCATACGTGAGCAGGCCGGCGTTGTTTCGCCACTCCGAGCGTGTCACCGTGCGCACCGGACTGGCAATCTCGCTGCCGGCGCTGCGAAACGCGTTGAAATCGTGCGTGCCGATCAGCAGCGCGGCCGCGCTGGTCATCGCGCCGAGCGAGAGCGGCTCCGGCACGTGCCAGACGAATGCGCGATCGAAAGGGTCCGCAACCGCAGTGTTGCGGATCTGATAGCGGTAGGTTTTGCCCCTGGCGCTGAAACGCGCATGAAAGCCGTCGTCGACGTCTTCCACGGCGACGACTCGCATGTCCGCGGGAAGATGTGCGTTCAAGGCCTTGGTCAGTGTTCGGGGCTCATGCGCGAATGTCACACGCGCGCTCGCGACCTGACCGAGGGCATGAACGCCCGCGTCCGTGCGTCCGGCGCCGTGCGCCGTAACCGGGCCGCCCTCGAATCGTGAGAGCGCGTCCTCCAGCAGCCCCTGAATCGACTCACCCTGCGCCTGACGCTGCCACCCAACGAATCTCGTGCCGTCGTAGGCGAGGGTGATCTTCAGCGTGCGCATCACTCATGCGCGCGAGCCGGGCTTCACCACCGGCTCACCACGCGCACAGAGCGGACAGGCGTCCGGTTGGTAGACGGGCAGGTCAACGGTGGCGAGGGCGTGAAACGGCACGCCCAGATGCTGATGGCCGCCGCTGCGGTCGATGATCGCGCCCGCCCCGACAACCGTCGCGCCGGCGGCGCGGGCGACGGCAATGGTCTCGCGCGTCGAACCACCCGTGGTGACGACGTCTTCAACGACCAGCACGCGCTCCGCCGCATCCAGGGAAAAGCCTCGCCGCAGCGTCAGCTGGCCCTCCTGACGCTCCGCGAAAATAGCCCGGACGCCGAGCGCGCGCGCAACCTCGTGGCCGATGACGATGCCGCCGAGGGCCGGCGAGAGGACGGCCGTGGGTTGAAGCTCGCGGACGCGCGCCGCGATCGCCGCGCCGCAGGCTTCCGCTTCGCGCGGATGCTGCAGGACGAGCGCGCACTGCAAATAGCCGGGGCTGTGCAGCCCCGAGGTGAGCCGGAAGTGCCCTTCGAGCAACGCTCCTACACGCCGAAAAAGGTCCAGAGTCGTTTCAGTAGTGGCGGGCGGCACGCCGCCGAGTATACCTTTTGCAAGAGGGCGAACTTCCAACGCCGAACATCCGACGTCGAGGGATCGTCCTACAACCCGTCATCTCTCAGTAATCGAGGAACGCGTGGCGTTCCTGAATGTGGAGCCCGGTTTCAATGCGTACGCCTGTATTTCGCCTGCTTGCCTGCACGCTGGCCGTGACCGGTCTTGCGTCAACAACGTCCGTTTCCGCACAGACGCCGTCGTCCGCCCCCGGCGTAATCCTTCCCGCTGCCCAGCAGACTGCGGCCGCGGGAACGCAGGTGCGCCGGCTGACGGCTGACGAGGCCGTTCGGCTTGCCGCGGAAAACAACCTCGGTATTCAGATCGCGCGTTTCGATCCTCAGATCCAGAACCTGAGCATCGTCCAGGCGCAGGCCGCCTGGAACCCGACGCTCACCTCGTCCATGCAGCAGAACAGCAACACGCAGCCGCCCAACAGCTTCCTCTCGGGCGCGCAGGGGTCGCTGAATACCGACCAGTTCTCGATGACCACCGAGGTCCAGCAGGCGTTGAAATGGGGCGGCGGCATATACGGCGTCGGCTTCGACAGCGCGCGATCCACGTCGAACAACTTCTTCACCAACTTCAACCCGCAGCTCAGATCGTCGCTGTCCGTCAACTTCACCCAGCCGATCCTGCGCGGATTCAAGATCGACAGCACGCGCCAGCAGGTGGAGCTCGGTCAGAAGAACCGCGAAATCGCCGAGGTCGGCCTCCGCGAGACGGTGACAGCCACGTCACGGACCGTTCGCAGCGCGTACTGGGACCTCGCCTACCAGATTGCGTCGCTGCGGGTCGCCCAGCAGTCACTCGAGCTCGCCGAAGAGTCGCTCCGCAACACGCGCGCACGCGTCGAGATTGGCACCACGCCGCCCGTCGACGTCATCGAGGCGGACGCGGAGGTGTGGCAGCGCCGGGAGGCGGTGATCGTGACGCAGGCGCAGATCGCGACCGCAGAGGATACGCTCCGTGCACTCGTCTACAACCCGTCGACGCCCGATTTCTGGACCATCCGTCTCGAGCCGGCCGACCCGCCGGCGTTTGCAGCCGTGAACGTCGACCTCGAGGGCGCAATCCGGAACGCGCTCGATCGGCGTACGGATCTGCAGCAGGCAAAGAAGTCGATGGAAGCGACCGACGTCAACATCCGCTTTCTGCAGAATCAAAGTCTTCCCGACCTGAGCGCGCGGGTCGACTACGGCCTGAGCGCGCTCGGCGGGGTGCAGTTCCTGCGCGCACCTGGCGTCGGTCTGGCGCCGGGGGAAATCATTGGGGAGCAGCGCCGGGGATTCGGGTCTGTCATCGGCGACCTCCTGGCCAACGATTTTCCGGCGTGGACGGTGTCGCTGAATCTGAGCTATCCAATCGGGAGGAGCCCGCAGCAGGCGAACCTCGCGCGCACGCGGCTGGAGAAAACGCGCACCGAGACCGAGCTGCGGAACCAAGAGCTCCAGGTCGTGACGCAGGTCCGCCAGGCCGCGCGACAGGTGCTCACCAACCAGCAGCGCGTGCAGACGACGAGGGCCGCGCGCGAGCTCAACGAAAGCCGGCTCGAGGCCGAGCAGCGCAAGTTCGCGGCCGGCACCTCGACGAACTTCCTCGTCTTCCAGGCACAGCGCGACCTCGCCGTCGCCCGGAACAACGAGCTACGCGCGATCCTCGACTACAACGTGTCGCTCATCGACTTCGAGACGGTGCAGGAAGTCCCACTCCGCTAAAAAAGGGGGCGGGACCGCCTACAATCCGCGTGTGCCCGTAAGCGTCACCATCATCACGCTCAACGAATCGCGCCATATCGCGGCCGCGATCGACAGCGCAGCGTGGGCCGACGAGATTCTGGTCGTCGATTCCGGCAGCACCGACGACACGGTCTCGATCGCCACGGGCAAAGGCGTCCGGGTCATGAGCCGGACGTGGCCCGGGTACGTCGATCAGAAGAACTACGCCGCGTCCGTCGCCGCCAACGACTGGATTTTCTCGCTCGACGCCGACGAACGCGTGACGCCGGCGCTCGCCGCTGAAGTCCGCGCCATCGTCGATGGCAGTCCGGCGGAACGCGCGTTCCGCGTGCCGCGGGTCACGTTTCACCTCGGACGATGGGTACGTACCACGGATTTTTATCCGGACTATCAGACACGTCTGTACGACCGGCGCACGGCGCGCTGGCAGGGCAAGTACGTTCACGAATCGGTCGCCGCCGACGGTCCAGTCGGTCAGCTCAAGAACGAGCTGGAGCACTACTCATATCGCGACCTGAGCGATCACCTCGATCGCATCAACCAGTACAGCACGCTGGCCGCGAGGCAGATGTACGAAAGCGGGCGCCGCGCGAGCCCGATCGATCTGCTGCTCCACCCGCCGGCGGCGTTCGTGCGGAACTACGTCCTGCGCGGCGGGTTTGCCGACGGCATGGCCGGCCTCACCATCTCGCTCGTCAATGCCTACTCAGTGCTGCTGAAGTTTGCGAAGCTGTGGGAGTTGCAACAAACTCCCAACGCCCAATTTCCAACGTCCAAAAGCTGATGAACCGCTGCGACGTGTTCGCGTTTGGGAGTTGGTGGTTGGGAGTTGGGAGTTGATCCGTGTTTTCCCTGCACGTCGACACGGCGACGACCTGGCGCGGCGGGCAAAGTCAGGTCCGCTACACGGTGCTGGGACTGCGGGCGATCGGCCAGCGCGCGGCGCTCGTCGCGGATCCCGACGGTGCGCTCTTCCAGCGCATGTCGGAGGGACTCGATCTGGTGCCGCTGTCGTCGCGGGGCGAGATTGATCTCGCGGCGGCATGGCGTCTATCGCGTGTGCTCAAACAGCTGCGGCCGGACGTCGTGCACGCCCACGATCCGAATGCGGTGGCAATGGCCGCCACGGCGCTCTCGATTGCGGCGCCGCGGCCGCGCCCGATGCTTGTTGCCTCTCGCCGTATCGAGTTCCCGATTGCGCGCAATTCCTTCTCGGCCTGGAAGTACTCGCAGGTGGACTGTTTCCTGGCGATCAGCCGCGCCGTGCGCGATCGCCTGATCGCGGATCGGATTCCACCCTCGAAGATCGAGGTGGTGCACGAAGGCGTGGACGTCGAACGGGTCGTCGCGCTGCCGCACGGCAACCTCCATGCGGCGCTCTTCCTCCCGACCCATTCCCCCATCGTCGGCAGCATCGGCGCGCTGGTCGACCAGAAGGACCACCACACGCTGATCGAGGCCGCAGCCATCGTCGTCAAGCAGGTGTCGGACGTCAGGTTTGTCATCCTCGGCGAGGGCGAGCTCCGGCCGCAGCTCGAAAAGCAAATCAAGCATCTTCACCTCGAGCGCCATGTGTTCCTGGCCGGCTTTCGCGCTGATGTGCTCGAACTGCTCAAGGACATCGACGTGTTCGCCCTCAGCTCGACGCACGAGGGCATGTGCACGTCGCTCGTCGACGCCATGGCGGCCGGAAAACCTGCGGTGGCCACTGCGGTGGGCGGCGTGCCTGAAGTCGTCGACGATATGGAGACCGGCTTCCTCGTCCCGCCTCGTGAACCGGAGGCGCTGGCACGGAGAATCACTCAGCTGCTGAAGGATCAGGCGATCCGCCGCCGCATGGGCCACGCCGGCCTGGATCGCGCGCGCCGCCTGTTTACGGTCGAACGGATGGTCGAGGAAACAGCCGCGGTCTACGCCCGCCGCGGCGCGCAGAGGCCTCGCAACGGACAGTTGGCGTCGCGCTGACGCCGCCCGTACCCGCAGGCATTCATCATCCCGACGTGACAGAGCGAGAAGTCGTAGCGCACAGGATCGGCCGGGTCCAGGGCGCGCAGCGCGGCGGTGATGTCCGCCGCCATTTTCCAGCCTGGTGAGGCATAACGGGTCAGACGGAGACATCGGCCGAGCCTGATGACGTGCGTGTCGAGCGGAACGACGAGCCGCGCCGGACTGACGCCGGTCCACACGCCAAGATCGATCTCGTCCTTCCGCACCATCCATCGCAGGAACAGGTTCAGCCGTTTGCAGGCGCTGCCCGCGGACGGACGGGGGAAGAAGTAGCAGACGCCCGGCCGTTTCGGCGGCCTGGCGCCATAGGCGGGACGCAGGTCTGTCGCGAGCGCCCGTTGCGAAAACGAGTTCAGGGCCGTGCCCACGTCGGGCTGCGCCGCATCGTCACCGGCAAGGAAGAACGCTTCCACCGAGCCCGACTCGCGCAGCATCCGTTGCAGGATCAGCAGCAGGGCCACGAGGTCGCGTCCGCGAATCCACCGGTGGACGAGCGGCTCCAGGGGGCCGCGATGGCGGCCTGCGTCAAAGTTCCTGACGAACGCCGCGGGATGGGGACCCATTGCGTCCAGGAGCCTTTCAATCGACTGCAGCACGCTGGCGACCCGGCCGAACGCCAGCGCCGACGCACAGAAGCCGACAATCTCCCGATCGTCCGGATTCGAGTACCTGCGAACGATATGCACGGGATCCGACGCCGAGTTGACGTGATCGAAGGTGCGGTACAGATCGTCGAGACGATCACGTGCGTCCGACGGTTGCAGCCTGGCAGGGCGCTTCATCAGACTCGAAGAGGTTCAGAAGCGTTGCCGGCGCGTGCACAGGCCCAGACGATGGCCACGCTGAGGAGACCCGCCAGCAGCCAGAACATCGACCGTCGCACCACGTGAATCGGATACGGCACGGCGTCGCTGACGTATGGATCCCGCGTGCGCCCTGCAAGGCTTCGTTCGACTGCGGCTTTCTGCTCGATCGACCAGCGACCCAACCTGTCGAGCACTGGTGCGTAGAACCGCTCGAGGATCACGTTTTCCCCCCAGGCGGCGTCCCAGTCGCCTGTGCCGACTGCGTTATTCCGGCGTGTGACGTGCCACTCACCCTCGGTCAGGTAGTGATCTTCCCGGCTGAACCCGCGTTGCGGCGGTGGTGAGGCATCCCAGCGCGCCGCACGGTTCATCGCAGCAGCCGCCAGCTCTCGGGCATCGTACCGCGAGCGAAAGACGACCGCCTGGCCATCATGAACTTCGTAGCCAAGGTGGACGCGGTCCACAAAGCCCGCGCCCGCGACGAACAGTATGCTGGCCGACGCGCCGAGCGCCACGCGGGAGCCGCGGCGGCGTGGGAACACCAGCGACAGTGGGGGATGCATGCCTGTGCTGAACAGAAGTCCGCAGACGACCGCCACGGCGTTCAGCGCCACGTCGTGCATTTCTCCGACGCGTCCGGGTACCAGCCACTGCACCCACTCGTCAGCGATTCCGACGGCGATGCCAGCACATGCGGCCAGCAGCACGCCGGAGAGGTCGGGACGCCTGCGCCACACTCGAGAGAACAGATAGGCAACAAGACCATATTCGACGAAATGAAATGCCTCGACCATATCGACGTCGGGATCGCCGGTGCTCACCGCGCGCGCGTACCCTCCGCCGATTGCAACGGCTGCCGCGATCAGCACGTAGCGAATGCGGATCGGTAAATGTGCGGACGTTTCTGCCGTCGTGGAGTCGTTTCGGAATCGGCGCAGCCGTACGACCGCTGAGACGATGGCAATGACCGCCGACGCGGCGACGATGCCTATAACGATCGACCGGTAATACTCAGGAGCCGCTGACTGGATCTCGCCGCGGATCTCTCCGACATATGGCGAGCCGAAGACGATGAGGAACGATGCCGTGAGAGCTAAGAGCACGGCTTGCATTACCGAAATGCCTCAAAACGAGCTGATCGGGATTCCTGACTTGCAGAGCGGACACGAGGCGGCCGCGTAGTTGTCCGGTGCCCTGTATTCGGCGAGAGGGTAATTCGGCACCTCGAGCTCGAAAATCGATTCCATGCGATCGTAAATTTCGGCAGTGGCAATGACCGTTCCGCCGCCACCGCGTATCAGCTCGGCGCAACGGGCAAAGGTCTGCCCCGTGTTCCGCACGTCGTCCACGAGCAGGACGCGCCGCCCTTTCACCTGCTGCTGATAGAAGCGGCTCAGCGTCTGCCCGCACTGCGCGTCGACGCTGAACGGCGCAAACAGCAGACGCGAGCGTGACAGGTGCTGGCGGCTGTCGAGCAGGCCGGCCATCGTGTGCGCGAGCAGCGCGCCGCCCATGACCGGCCCGGCCACGACTTCCGCCTGTTCGACGATCGAGGCGGGCAGAATGTCGAGCAGATCCTGCGCAAACCGCCAGATGGTCGACGGGTGGCGGAACAGCTGATGCGGATTGAGGTAGACCGGACCGTGGTATCCGTTCCCGAAGTCGAAGTGCCCGTTGAGCATCAGCACTTCGTGCCGCTGCAGATCGGTGAGCGCCTTTTCGCGAATCTCTTCCCGCCGGTTCATAGGTTCGTCAACCCCGCCTCCGCATTCGTAAAGACCGTGCGTCCGCCGACGATTGTCGCGGCCACGCCGCCACGCAGTTCCCATCCGTCGAACGGGGTGTTCCTCGAACGCGAGCGGAACGACCGTGCATCGACACGGACCTTGAGGTCCGGCGCCAGGATGGTGATATCCGCCTGCGTGCCGGCGGCGAGCGTCCCCCCGGGAACCTTCAGAATCTGCGCCGGGTTCGACGAGAGCAGCTCGACGATGCGCGGCAGCCGGACCAGCCCGGTGTGCAACAGTCGATCGAAGGTCAGCGACACCGCCGTTTCGAGGCCGACGATGCCGAACGGCGCGCGGTCGAATTCGACCTGCTTTTCGTCGTAGTGGTGGGGCGCATGATCGGTGGCAATGGCATCGACGGTCCCATCGACGATTCCGGCAACCATGGCGTCCCTGTCGGCCACCTCGCGCAGCGGCGGGTTCATTTTCGTGTTGGTGTCGTACGCGATTGGCGCGCCGAGCACTTCGTCGGTCAGCGTGAAGTGGTGCGGCGCAACCTCGCAGGTCACGCGCACCCCCGCCTCCTTGCCTTTCCGTACGGCGCGGATCGACGCGCGGGCACTCATATGAGCGATGTGCAGCTTCGATCCGGTCAGCTCGGCGAGGAGCACGCCGCGTTCGACGCCAAGCGCTTCCGCTGCGCCTGGAATACCTCGGAGCCCGAGGACGGAGGCGTGAAATCCTTCGTGGGCGACGCCGTCGCCTTTGAGCGTGGGGTCCTCGCAGTGCTCGATGAGCGGCATATCGAACATGCCGGCGTACTCGAGGGCGCGACGCATCAGCAACGCCGTCGCGACCGGATGTCCATCGTCACTGATGGCGACGCAGCCGGCCTGACGCAGTTCGGCGATATCCGCCAGCAGCTCACCCTTCGATCCCTTGGACACCGCGCCGATCGGGTAGACGCGTGCGAGACGCGCCTCGGCAGCCTTCGACAGAATCAACGTCGTGACGTTCGCATTGTCGTTGACCGGGACCGTGTTGGGCATGCAGGCCACCGCGGTGAACCCGCCGGCGACAGCGGACGCCGTCCCGGTGGCAACCGTCTCCTTGTGCTCCTGGCCGGGCTCGCGCAGATGCACGTGCATGTCGATCAGCCCCGGGCACACCACCAGGCCCGGCGGAATCTCGATCACGGCCGCACCCTCAGCGGGAATGTCGCGCCCGACGCGCGCGATCTTGTCACCGTCGATCAGCACGTCGCAGGTTCCGTCGATCCCGTTTCGGGGATCGACGACGCGTCCTCCTTTAAGCAGCTTCTTCATGGTCCACACCGCCGGCGAGCAGATACAGCACGGCCATCCGCACGGCGACGCCGTTGGCCACCTGATCGAGGATCACCGAATATGGTCCGTCGGCCACTTCCGACGCGATTTCGACACCGCGGTTCATCGGGCCGGGATGCATGATCATCACGTCCGGCCGCGCCAGGCGGAGACGATTCGTCGTCATGCCGAAGACGTTGAAGTACTCGCGCTGCGACGGGAAGTAGGCGCCTTCCATCCGCTCGAGCTGGATGCGCAGGAGCATGATGACGTCGGCATCGGCAACGGCTTCGTCCACGTGAGCGGTCGCGGTGACGCCGAAATCCCGCATGCCGGCCGGAATCAGCGTCGGGGGGCCAGACACCCAGACGTCAGCGCCCATTTTGGTCAGCAGCTGGATATTCGAGCGCAGGACGCGGCTGTGCAGCAGATCGCCGATGATGGCGACCTTCAATCCCGACAGCCGCCCCTTCCGTTCGCGAATCGTGAAGGCGTCGAGCAGCGCCTGCGTCGGGTGCTCGTGCATGCCGTCGCCGGCATTGATGATGCCGGAGCGGCAGATGCGCGACAGCAGGTGTCCGGCGCCGGACGAGGAATGGCGCAGGACGATCATGTCGGGCGCCATCGCCTCCAGGTTGAGGGCCGTATCGGCGAGCGTTTCGCCTTTCACCACGCTCGAGGTGCCGATGGCGATGTTGAGCGTGTCCGCACTCAGGCGTTTCTCGGCAATCTCGAACGATGTGCGGGTGCGCGTGCTCGGCTCGAAGAACAGGTTCACCACGGTCTTGCCGCGCAGCGCCGGGACCTTCTTGATCGGCCGCGTGGCAACTTCCTTCATCGCCTCTGCCGTGTCGAGCACCAAGGTGATCTCCGGGGCTGACAGATCGGCGATCCCGAGGAGGTCCTTGCGCCGCAGCGTCGTCACCGCGGGCGGATCGGGCTCGCGAGGCGCGGTTGTCACGCTTTCGCCGTTCCGGCGGTCGATATCGTGAAGGCTCATGACGCTCCTCCCTCCAGCACCACTTCGTCGACGCCGTCGATTTCGAGCAGTCGGACCTGAACGCTCTGCTCGAGGGACGTCGGCAGGTTCTTGCCGACGTAATCGGCCTTGATGGGCAGTTCGCGGTGCCCGCGGTCGACCAGCACAATCAGTTGAATCGCCTGCGGCCGGCCGTAATCAATCAACGCATCGAGCGCTGCCCGCGTCGTCCGCCCCGTGTAGAGCACATCGTCCACGAGCAGAATCTTCCGGTTGTCGATGGAAAACTGAATTTCGGTGCGGCGGACGAGCGGCTGCGGCCCGACGGCATGGCGCATCAAATCGTCGCGGTAGAGCGTGATGTCCAGGGCACCGGTCGGAATCTCCCCGCCGGTGATCTCCTTCAGGGCGCGGGCGATACGGCGGGCGATCGGCACGCCGCGCGTACGCACGCCGACGAGCGCCAGATCTTCGACGCCTTTGTTCCGTTCGACGATTTCGTGAGCGATTCGAGTGAGGGTGCGGCCGATGCGGTCCGCGTCCATGACAACGGTAGGCATTACTGGGTCCTCCCAGCAAGGTTGCCGTTACCCACGACGTCCTGTTGGCGGAGATTCAGCGGCCGCGACAACGGAGCGGCCGTACGGAGAGCGAAGGAATGTGCCACGAAACCCTTCCCGGCCTCACAGGACCGAAATTAAAGAGTGGGTTGATTATACCGCGGAAGGTGCGAGCGCACTGCCGCTGGTCGGTGCGAGGAGGCTTCGCCTGGTCGGTGCGAGCCGGCTTCGCCGGGTCAGTGCAAGCACGCTTCGCCTGGTCGGTCCAAGCAGGCTGACGCGGTCGGTGCAAAAGAGTGCGCCGGCTGCGAGTTGGCCACAACTGCCACCTCGGAACGGCGGACTATGTGTGTGGGTCGGACTCCCGCCCTCTCCGCCAATTCTCAAGAATCGCTGAATGATCCTAACGATTCCGCTGCTCGTACTGAGTCTTGGTGTGTGAGTGACATTCCGCTCTTTCTCAGAGCGAAACTGGTCTCCGATTCATGGTGGGTTGCTGGTTCGAGTCCAGCATGGCCGGCATATGCTCCTGCGCTTTGGGTACGGACGTCTGAACAACGCCGTCGAATGGGTTCAGGTTGGAATCGAGGACTACAACGTCGGAACGCCAGCATGTCTGGCTGTTCGATCTGTATCAAGGTTTGTCCCGTTGTGCGCGGGGCACCACCGAAGGGAGGGCGCCGACGCGAAGCCGCAGACGGGGAGCCGGGACACTATAGAGCGTGGGTGTGGCGCCACGGAATGCAGCAGCGGTGAACCTGACGATACGCGTCGGACGGATGGATGATCTACCAGAGGTCCATCAAATCGTTCGTGAGGCGTACTCCCCATACGTCTCAAGGATCGGCAGACAGCCAGCGTCCATGACGACGGATTCTTTGCCTGCTGTCGAGCGCGGGGAGCTATTGGTCGCTGAGTCTGACGGGACGCTCCTTGCCGTAATGCTGCTCCGTTTGCAAACGACGACGCTAGAGGTTTCTTCCGTCGCAGTTCGTCGCGCGCAGCAGAGACGGGGCATCGGGGCCGCCCTGCTGGCGTTTGCCGAGGAACGAGCTCGCATTCAGAAGGTTCGACAGCTACGTTTGTATACAAACGCCGCACTTGATGCACTGGTGGAGTACTACCGTCGGTGCGGATTCGTGGCGCGCGAGCGTCGAATGGATCGCGGCTTCGATCGGGTGTTCATGACTAAGGACGTTGTGTCGTCAGCGAACACGCCGCGCGGCTGATACAGCACCGCTCAGCAGCACGTCGTCCCACAGACGGATACTGCCGCCATTTACCCATTGAACAGCAGCAGCGCGCCATTTGGACCGACCGCGGGACCCACTAGCACCGACCGGGATCCAGCTCGCACCGACCAGCAGCGACCTCGCACCGACCCGGCGATGCCTGTTCGCACGCATTCATTTTGACAATCACATCTTGACTGTCAAGATGAGAACAGTGTATCGTCCGTACCATGGAGGCGAACACCGATGTCATCCAGGGTACGCTGGACCTGCTGATCCTCAAGACGCTCAGCCTCGAGCCGATGCACGGATTTGGCATTGGGCGCAGGGTCGAGCAGATCTCGCGGGGCGTCTTCAAGGTCAATCCCGGCTCCCTGTTGACAGCCCTGACCCGACTGGAGCGCGCAGGATGGCTGGACTCCGAATGGCGTGAGACCGCCAACGCGCGACGGGCGAAGTACTACACGTTGACGCGCAGCGGCAGGCGGCAGCTCGACGCTGAAACCGCTGATTGGACACGCCGCGCAGCGGCCGTCGCACGAATCCTGAAGTGCGAGGGATAGCCGCATGTCTCTGTGGCGCCACGCGACGCGTGGCCTCCGGTCGCTCCTGAATCGGCCGGCAGCCGATCGCGACATCGCTGATGAAGTCGAGCACTACTTCGATGAGGCCGCTGCGTCACTGGAGTCGACCGGCCTCTCGCCAAAGGAGGCGCGCCGCGCCGTGCGCGTTCAGTTCGGCCAGGTCGGAAGCGTTCAGGAACGGGTGCGCGCATACGGATGGGAGAACGTCGTCGATACGGTCGGAACGGAAATGCGGCATGGCGCCCGCCAGCTGTTCCGTCGGCCCGCGTTCGCCCTGGCGGCCGTACTCACGCTCGCGCTCGGGATCGGCGCGACCACCGCGATCTTCAGCGTCGTCTATTCCGTGCTGATCAAGCCGCTGCCGTATCCGAACGCCGACGAGCTCGTGCGGATCAGGCATCGAAGCATCCACGATGATGACCTTTGGGCTTCGTCGACGATGTACCTCACGTACCGGGAGGCGAACCGGACGTTCGCCAGCGTCGGCCTGTGGGATGAGAGCTCCGCGACGCTGACCGGCCGCGGCCAGCCGGAGATCGTGCGCGCTCTTCGTGTCACGGACGGCACGCTGGAGGCTCTCGGTGTGCGGCCGATGCGCGGCCGGTGGTTTACCGATCAGGAGTACGGACCGGCGGGCGCAGGACCGGAGCCCGTCATTCTCTCGTACGGGTTCTGGCAACGGCGATTCGGTGGCGAGGACGCGGCGCTCGGGCGCGTGCTCTCGATGGAGGCGCCGACCGGCAGCCGCGCCGTGCCGCTGTTTGGCCAGTGGCACGTGGTCGGCATTATGCCGCCTGATTTCAGGTTCCTCGATATGACGCCGCAGCCCGACGTGATCGTCACCATGCGGCTCGATCCCGCAAAGGAGACCATCAACTCCTTCAGCGAGCACGTGCTCGCGCGACTCGCGCCTGGCGTCACGGCTGCCGCGGCGCGCGCCGACCTCGAGCGCATGTTGTCGATCTGGCTCGACGCATGGCCGCTCGCCCCCGGCAGCGCGCAAACGAAGGAGGCGATCGCGAACTGGCGCATCACCCCCGTGGTTCGCCCGTTGAAGGACGACCTGGTCGCCGGCGCTGCGAACCCGTTATGGGTGCTCATGGCAGCCGTTGGTGCCGTACTGCTGATTGCGTGCGCAAACATCGCGAATCTGCTGATCGTGCGGTCCGACGCGCGGCGGCAGGAGTTCGCCGTGCGCGCGGCGTTGGGCGCGGTTCCGGCACGGATCGCGAGAGAGTTGCTCGTCGAGAGCCTGATGTTGGGTGCCGCCGGCAGCGTACTGGGGTTGGCGCTCGCATACGCAGCCGTGCAGGCCCTCGTGACGATCGGTCCGAGCAACGTGCCGCGTCTTGAAGAGGTCGCCGTCTATGCGCCCGTGCTCGCGTTTACGGTGGCGATCGCGCTTGTCTCGACCGTCGTATTCGGCGCGATCCCGGCACTGAGGCACGCGCTGCACATCGAATCGCCCTTGAGCGGTGACGCGCGCGGCTCGAGCGCGAGTCGCGAGCAGAACACGACGCGCAGCGCGTTGGTCGTGGTGCAGGTCGCGTTCGCACTCGTGTTGGTCGTGAGCTCGGCGCTGATGATCCGGACGTTCCAGGCGTTGCGGAACATGGAACCCGGCTTTTCGGATCCGGCCACTATTCACACAGCGGGGATTTCGATACCGTTCGCCCTGGTGTCCGATCCCGATCAGGCCGCGCGAGTCGGGAAGATGACCTCGCTGCAGCGCGAGATCCTGGACGGAATCGCCGCACGTCCGGGCGTCGCGTCAGCCGGGTTTGCGATCGACCTTCCGATGGGCGGAGGGTCGTGGAACGCACCCGTCTTCGTCGAACGCGCGACGATCGCGGGTGGTGGAGCACCGCCCTCGCGCAGGTGGAACTTCGTGTCGCCCGGCTATTTCGCCGCCATGGGCATACGCATGATTGCGGGCCGCGACCTGACCTGGCGGGATATCGAGACCGGCGGCCGCGTGGCCGTGATCTCCGAGGATTTCGCTCGTGCGATGGCGGCACGACCCGTCGCCGCGCTCGGCCAACGTATCCGATCGAACGGGCTGTCCGCATGGCACGAGGTGATCGGTGTGGTGCAGGACGTCCACCAGGACGGCTTGTACGAGCAGCCACCCAGCATGGTGTACTGGCCCGTGCTCACCGCGAACAGGATCGGAATGTCGGGCGTGTCGTTCGTCATCCGCAGCGATCGTGCGGGTAGCGCCAGTCTCGCGAGCGAGGTCCGGCAGGCAGTGAGGTCGGTGAACGACACCATCCCGATGACGTTCGAGGGCACGATGCAGGACCTGTACGCGGAATCAATCGCCCGGACGTCATTCGCGCTCGTGATGCTCGGGATCGCCGGGAGCATGGCCCTGACACTCGCCGTCGTCGGCATCTACGGTGTCATCGCATACGTGGTGTCGCAGCGGACGCGGGAAATCGGCATCCGCTCGGCGCTCGGCGCCGAGCCGCGGCAACTCCAGAGGATGTTCCTGCGGCACGGACTCATTCTCAGCGGAGCAGGCGCGGCATTCGGCCTTGTGGCGGCGGTCGCCCTGGGCCGGGTGATGTCGTCGCTGTTGTTCGGCATCAGCCCGCTCGACCCGGCGGCTTACCTCGCCGCCCTCTGTATCACCATCGCGGCGGCATCGCTCGCAAGCTATGCGCCGGCCCGGCGCGCGGCGACGATCGATCCGATGGTAACGATGAAAGCGGAGTGACTGGCAGTCTTCTCCCGCCTCGCACCGACCCGCAACCACTTCGCACCGACCCGTGGCCTGCTTGCACCGACCAGCAGCCGCCGCCTCGCACCGACCCGGCGAAGCCTGTTCGCACCGACCGCGTCAGCCTCCTCGCACCGACCGCGTGAGCCTCCTTCCTCGCACCGACCGCGTCAGCCTCGTCGCACCGACCCGCGTCAGACCAATTACACCTATACTGCCTGAGAGTGAGTTTGTACACGCGGGTGATCCGGCCCGCGCTCTTTGCTCTCGACGCCGAACGCGCCCACGATCTGACGATGACGGCGCTTCGGCAACCGGTGGTCATCAGATCGTTCAGCCGTGGTTCCAACCCCGGCGTCGATCGCGGCCTCGCCC
>JBOGIQ010000018.1:0-34696 GCA_050742535.1 Vicinamibacterales bacterium
CGGGCTCGCCAGGCGCCGTGGGACTCGTGGGACGCGCCTTGTCAGGCGCGTCTGATGAAGCGCTCTGTGACTGAACGCTCGCGATCTGAACCGCCAGGAGCAGAACCGCCGCCGCGAAGATCGTCGGTTTCATTTTCTCTGCGACTCGGCGATCAATTTTTCGAGCAGCGCGATCGTTGCCGGCTTGCGTTCGGCGCCGACGGAGGCGAGAAACACGCCTTCCGCCCAGCGCAGCGGCGTCCGGCCTTCCTTGTCCTTGACGTCCAGCTTTGCGCCGCGCTTCACCAGGAGCTCGATGAGGTCGTTCGAGCCGCGATTGGCCGCGCCCAGCAGCGCGGTGAGTCCCATCGAATTCGTCGCGTTGATGTCGGCGCCCAGCTCGAGACACAGATTGACGGCGTCGATCAGCGCCTGCGGCGACTCGGTATAGGTCTGGCCCACCGTCCAGTTCACGCCGGCGGCGGCCATCAGCGGCGTCGTTCCGGCGAGCGTCGGGAGATTCGGGTCCGCCCCACGCTGCACCAGCAGCTTCATCGTCGCCGTGTCGCCCGAGAGCGCGGCGCGCAGGAAAGGCGTCTGGCCGGTGAAGTCGACCCACGAGACGTCGTTGAGCGAATAGAGCCAGCGGCGGGGTGGCGGCAGCTCGCGCGTGCGTGCGTTGACGTTGGCGCCGGCGTCGATCAGCTCTCGGATGAAGACGAGAATGGGACCGCGCTCGACGCCGTTGTCCTTGGGGGCCTCCACCTCGACGTTGTTCATGTCGAGATTGCGGTACTCGACCGCGGCCCAGAGCGGCGTCCGTCCCCAGAAGTCGTCGGCGTTGACGTTGGCGCCCTTCGCGAGGAGCAGCCGCGCGACGTCCATCTGGTTGTTGAGCGCCGCCATCAACAGCGGCCGGATTCCGTTGGCGTCGGGCAGCTCCAGGTCGGCACCGCCGTCGATGAGCCGGCGCGCGGCAGCAACCCTCCCGTCGCGTGCGGCATAGAGCAGCGGCGTCATGCCGCCCTTCGCCTCGGCGCGCCGGCCGCGGTCGGGCAACCCGCCGCGGTTGATGCCGACGCCTTCTGAGCCGCAGCCTGTTCCCTTGCACGGCGGGACGAAGGCCGGAACCGGTCCCTTGCGCGTCTGCGCGTTCGGCGAGGCCCCGGCGGCGAGGAGCACGCCGACCGCCTCGTCATGATCTGCGCGAACGGCGATCATCAACGCCGTCTGCTGGAACTCCGGTTCCTTCGCGTCCACGTGCGCACCGCGCTCGAGGAGCACACGAAGCGCGGCAGGACTGCCGGTTCGCGCCGCGGTCATCAACACGGTTTCGCCGCCGGCGTCAGTGGCATTGGGATCGGCACCCGCATCAATCAGGCGACGGATGATGGCGGCATTGCCGTTGACCGCAGCCAGGTACAAAGGTGTCACGCCGTAACGATTGGCTGCGATGGCTTTGGCACCGGCCGCCAGAAGCGCCTCGACGATGTCGAGACGGTCGGCGTAAACGGCGGCGTGAAGCGCCGTCAGACCGTCAACGCGTGCGGCGTTGATGTCGGCGCCCTTCTTGAGGAGCGCCTGGACCTCCGCCAGGTTGCCGCGTTCGGCAGCGTCCACCAGCGGGACGGCCGCTCCCCAGGCTGAAACTGGCAGCAGCAGCAGCGCGATCAGGGCGGGACAAACGAAAAATCGCACGATTCCCGGCGCATTCTAGCAGGGCTCGCCCTGTTCTGCGGCAGGCCCGCCAGGTCCAGTTAACTGCCCCTGCGCGAGGTATATAATGCGCCGCCGCGCCAGCTCATCCGCAAGATTCCGTCGGCCCGAATTCTCGACTCGCGCGGCAGACGTGGAGCGATTTGTGCCACGCGATCGATTGCTTACCGCGATCCGGGAGGTCTACGACAGTGCCACCGATGCGGCACGCTGGCCCGGGTGTCTCACCTCGATCGGCAGGCTGCTGGGCGGCACGTCCACCAATCTCCTGTACACAGGCCACCGGTCGAACGGTGGGATCCAGCTGGCAGTCGGCGCTGACCCGGAGCTGTATCGCCTCTACCGAGACTTCGGCCACGCGATCGATCCGTGGGCTCGATCCTTCCGGCCGGGAACGGTCCCGGCCGGCGAAGTCGTCATCGGCGCGTCTAAGCTGGAGCACGCGCGCATGAGAAAAACAGAGTTCTATGCCGCCATGGGACGCCGCTACGAGTGCACACGTTCCATCGTCGGCGTGTTGCACGCGTCCACCCATCAGACGGCAGCATTGACGGTGAACCGCGGCGATCGGCACGACGAGTTCGATGTACGCGACTCGCGCGTGATGACGATCCTTCTTCCGCATCTCCGGCGCGCGCTCGCCGTTCAGCGGAGGCTCGGCGCCCTCGATAAGGAGCGTGCACCCATCCTCGATGCGATCGATCGAATGGCTCTCGGCGTCGTGCTCGTGGACGGTCGCGCACGACCGATCTTCGTCAACCGGTCTGCGGCGCGCATGCTGGAAAAGGGCGGCGCGCTGTCGATCGAGAACGAGTCCCTGGTCGCGGCGGCGCCTGGGGTCTCCGCTCGCCTTGCACGGGCGCTCGGCTCTGCGATTGCCGTCGCGAACGGCGGAGCATTCGCGACGGAACATGCCGAGCTCGTCATTCCGCGATCCGCGGGACGACGACCGCTGTTCGCGTCGGTAAGCCCCGTCGGGCAGCGACAGTCGTACAGCGGGCTCGCGCGGCCCGCGGCGGCAGTCATGTTCCTGGTCGATCCAGACGCGATTGCCCTGCCGCCGCATGACCGGCTGCAGGCGTTGTATTCGCTGACGGCCGCCGAGGCGCGCGTGGCCGGTGCGTTGGCGGCCGGACAGAGCGCCGCCGATATTTCTGAACGATTCGGCGTGTCGCGCGAGACCGCCCGCTCGCAGATCAAGCGCGTGTTCGAGAAAGCGGACGTGCGGTCGCAATCGGCGTTCATCCGACTGGCCGGGGTAGACGCGCTCCATATCGCTTACGGTCGCGAGAGGTAAACGTGCGATCCCGGCAGTCCCGGCATGACGTCCTGCTCAGCCTGATCGAGCAGGCCTATGCCGCAGCGGAGACGCCGCCACTGTGGGAGCCCTTCCTTCGCTCGCTGGCGGAGTCGGTCAACGGCAGGGGAGCAGGACTGCTCCAGCACGATCTCGTGGCGAGCGGCGCCATCAACGTCGCGGTACGAATAGATCCGGCGGGTCTGGCCCTCTACAATCGCCATTTCAACACGCTCGATCCCTGGGCCGCTGGCGCCCGGGCGCTGGGCATCGGTGTCGTGGCGACCGACGAGATGTTGATCTCACCCCACGACCTGCGACGTACTGAGTACTTCAACGACTTCGCGACACAGTTCGACGCATCACGGCTGCTGACCGTCATCCTCGATCGGCACGGTGGCACCCATTCCGGGCTGACTGTCGTGAGAGGCGAGCGCGATGCGCCCTTCGAATCGAGCGATCGAGATCTGATCTCTGCGGTGGTGCCGCACGTCCGCCAGGCGCTGCGCATCCATCGCCGGCTCGACACGGCGCAACACGCCCACGCGGTGGCCATCGAAGCGCTCGATCTGGCCCCGTGTGCCGTGTTCCTTGTGACCGCGGACGCGGGGGTCGTGCTGGCGAATCGCGGCGGGCTTGCGATGCTGACCGCCAACGACGGGTTGTCCACCGACCGATCGCGCCTGTCGGCTGTGGATTCGCGCGACACGACACGGCTCCGCGAGCTGTGCGCGGCAGTTGCTGTCACCCGCGCCGACGTCCCTCGTCACCCCGGCGGAGTCATGTCTCTCGGCCGGCGCGCCTCCGAACGCCCGCCGCTGCAGGTCGTCGTCGCGCCCGCGCCGTCCGCCGAACCCCCGGGCCTTCAGGACGATCGCGTGACCGCCGTCGTCTTCGTCAGCGACCCCGCCGAGGAGAGATCTCCAGGCGAAGTGCTGTTGCGCGAGGCGTACGGCCTCACCCCGGCGGAGTCGCAGGTAGCGGCCCGGATTGCGGTCGGACGTACCCTTGCCGAGATCGCGGCCGAACGCGGGAGCGCGATCGAGACCGTGAGACGGCAGAGCAAACAGATTCTCTCCAAGACCGGCGCACGTCATCGAGGCCAGCTCGTTCGCCTGCTGTCGACGATGCCGCCCGCTTCGCGTACCGATTGAAGGTCGGTAGCGTAATGCATCTGCGGCCGGCCGATTGATATGCGGTCCAGACGATCCGACGAGGAGGCGCTGCTGGGTCTGATCGAGCTGGCCTATGCCGCCGCGGAGGATTCGCGGCACTGGCAGGCCTTTCTGCTGGCGCTCGCCGAATCGCTGCGTGCTACCACCGCCCATCTACTGCACCACGATCTCGCGGCTGCCGGCTCGGTGTTCGCCACTGTTCGCAACGATCCCGACGCACTGCGCCTGTACGAGAAACACTTCCATCGCGTCGATCCGCTGGCCATGAGTCCGGTTGCGCGCACGGCTGGGCCCGGCTTCTGCGCAGTCGATGAAACGTTCGTCGGCCGTGCCGATCTCGTCCGCTCAGAGTTCTTTAACGATTTCGCCGTCAGGTTCGATCAGACGAGATTCATCACCACCTTCGTCGAGAGAGACCACGACAACGGCCTGGTTTCGGCGTTGACGCTCGCGCGCGGGGAGCGTCACGCGCCATTCCGACGGGAGGAGACGCGTTGGCTGCGCACCCTTGCGCCGCACCTGCGCCGTGCGCTGCAGATTCATCGGCGGCTCTACGTCGCGGAATTCGAGCGGTCGGCCGTGATGGATACCCTCGATGCCCTCCGATATGCATTGTTCATGGTCGATGGGGAATCGCGCGTCGTGCTGGCCAATCGCCGGGGGAGCGCGCTGCTGGCGGCCCGTGATGGGTTGTGGACGGACGGTGGGCGGCTCTGCGCGCCGTCACCTGGTGACACGAAGAAGCTGCGCGACTACTGCGCCAAGGTGGCCGCTACGAGCGCGGTCGTTCCGCGCTCCTCAGGCGGGGCGCTCGCAATTGGCGGCCGTTCGTCCGGCAGGCCGCCGTTGCAGGTGCTCGTCACGCCGGCCGTATCTCGTGCGCCGCTGGGATTCACCAGCCGTCGGGCCGCGGCGCTGATCTTCGTGAGCGATCCCGCCGACACGCCGCCTCCGGGCGAGCGCGTGCTCCGTGAGAGGTACGGGCTCACGCCGGCCGAATGCGACGTCGCAGCCCGTATCGCCGGTGGACGGACGCTCGTCGAGATCGCAGCCGATCGCGGGAGCGCGCTCGAAACGGTGAGACGTCAGACCAAGCAGATTCTCGCCAAGACCGGCCTCCGTCATCGGGGCGAGCTGGTTCGCCTGCTGTCGACGATGCCGGCTATACCATCCCGGTGACCGCCGACGCCTTTCGTGGCGCGTTGTCCATCTGCACCCCGCATCCTGAATCCTGAATTCTGAATTCCCCCGTACCCCACCTGGGTGATGACACCCGGGAAGCAGCCAGCGATCATCCGCCCTCGAATGTCCGGTTCGCTGTGTACCGCCGGGTGGAGTCGACTCGCGGTCCTCGGTTTGGGCGCCAGGAGTCTCCTGAGCGTCGGACTTTCTCGCGCCAGCGGAACACGACGAGTCGTGCGCTGTCAGAAATGACTGCCCTGCCAACAGGTCGGGATGGTCTGCGGATCTCCCAGCACGATCGTGCGCTCCTGGCCAGATGGTCCAGGAGCCGGACGCATGCCGCCCGCGTCGTGCTGCGCAGTCGAATCGTCCTCATGCTGGCCGATGGCTACGGAGTCAAAGCGGTTGCCGAACGGCTCGGAATCGCACCGGCGACGGTTCGGCTGTGGAGACGACGGTTTGGCGAGAGCGGGCCGGAGGGGCTGCTCCGTGATGCGGCCGGCCGGGGACGCAAGCCGCTGCTCGATTCAGAGACACGCAGAAGCCTCCGCGAACAACTTGGAGCCGGAGCCGACCCGCCGCTCCGGGAACGCGCCCGCGCCCTTGGGGTCAGCGTATCGACTGTCAGCCGTTGGCGGCGGCGAAGCGATTGAGGCCAGTTAATTTTGCAAAGGCACCAAACTCATCCGTGGCGGACCGCTTGCTAAGGCACGTAAAGGCTCTTCACGAGGACTGACTTATGCGCAAATGGCTTCTATTCTGGTGCTTTCTGGCCGGGATCATCGGGTTTGGCGATCGCCCCAAGGCGGCAGGGCCAACCGCGACGTTTCACGTCATCGGCGACCTACCGGGTGGCGGCGCGACGACCGTAATTAAAGATGCCACCGAGGTGGACGGCGTGATCTACGCCGTCGGCGGCGCAGTGGCGCGTGTAGCGTGTCCCTCGGGGCCGCCTCCCGCGCCATGCGCGAGCACGGATACCGCGATTCTCTGGCGGTCCGACGGGAACGGCACACCACAGGCCCTGCCGGACATCGCGTCGCCTGTACAGAACCCGGCAGTGACCGCGTTCGCCATTACACGTAATGCCAGCTATATCGCGAGCACGGCACGCGATGTCATCGCGGGCACCACGAATTCGATTCTTCGCGCCGTGCGCGTGACGACGAATACGCTGTCAAACGACGAGAACCTCAGTGCCTACTCTCCTGCGTTGACTGTCTCTGCGGGCGCGGTGGCAGTCTCAGAGTCTGGAACTGTCCTTTACGGCAACGCGTCTGGTCTCGCGATTCGGTTCGACACTGCCACTCAGACGAAGGTCAACATTCCCTTGTTGTGTCCCTCCGTTGGTGGCGCGTGTACTCACGTGCACAATGTCAACGGTGTCGCGGAAAAGGGCACTTCAGCAGACGGCAGCGTCGCCGTGGGTACAAGCTCGTTTTTCAGCGCCCCGAATGTCTTTAACCGTCTAGCGTATCGCTATGTGCACGCGTCGGGCGTCGCCACCGCAATCCCGCTCCTTCCAGGCGGCACGACCAACACCGCGCTCGCCGTATCGCCAGACGGTAACCTCGTTCTCGTGGTTGGTAATGGCGTCGGCGCCCCCAACAGCGAGCCCTACCTGTACAGGGCTGGCACCGGCGAGATTCAGCGACTCGGGTCGCCAAACAACCACCTCCTGGAGGCGTGGGGACCAGGCGGCAGAATTTGTTCGGATTCGCAGGGCTCCTGCAGCAGCAGCAGGGCAATCGCAGCTGGAATGACTGCCGACGGTTCGGTTGTGGTCATGACCTTTGGAAGCCCTTCCCGCTTCGGCGGGCAATATGCCTATTTTCACAACCAGCATGGATGGTTTCATCTAAGCAGTGCGCTGTTCGCGTACGGGGTCGACCTCGGCGACGGCTGGGACCCGGAGACACTCGTGCTCAGCGGCATCTCTCCGGATGGCACGCTCGTTTTCGGAGCCGGCGCAGAAAATGGCGTCGTCAAGGGATTCGTTGCTGAGTTCCCGGCTGGTGCCCTTGCTTCGTTCAACCCGACGCCCGCATCGCCCGAGAATCCCTCGCTCGTCGGTGCGTGGATCGCACCGGGCGCACCAGACGAAGCCGTCGTGTTCACTGCCGACGGCGCCTACTTTCACATCGGGCGTATGGAATCGGGCGACTTCGTGTCATACGGTTTCGAGCGCGGCTTTTACACCTACGACGGCAGCGCCATCACCATCACCACGCTGTTCGACAACAGCGGCCACCATGGACTGTCCGATGCGAACGGGACGTCGTTTGCCCTCAGCGTTGTCGGGGACGAGGCGACGTTCCTCGACGATCCGGTCGATTCCCATCTCGAACGCGTCGTCGGCGGCCCGGGCTCCATCCTCGGCGGATGGGTGCAAGGTAACCCGACCGTGCCGGGCAACTCGTTTGTGACAATTTTCCTCGACAGCCTCATTTTTCAGGCGACCGACAACCCCGATTTTGGTGGCCCAGGGGCCGAGGGCGGCACATACACGTTTGGACCTGAGAGCATCTGTGCTCCGTTCACACACGAACTGAATATCTTTCCCGAGGGCGGGGCGCCCGACCTTCACAACTGCGGCACACTCGCGAGCAATGAGCTTGAGATCCACGCCCTCGACGATGATGGACTTTCTGAATTCCACTTCGCCCGCGTCATCGATCCGAGAACGCCGCTGATCACCAGCGCGCTGGACGCCGTCGCTACCGTTGGTCTGCCATTCGCTTATCAGATCACCGCGACGAACAGTCCGACATCGTTCGGCGCCTTCGGTCTTCCCTCGTGGCTGAGTTTCGATCCTGACACCGGGCTCATCTCAGGCACGCCTCCCGCGGTCGCGCCCGTAGATATTCGTGTCGAAGCTTCGAACTCGCTGAGTACGATCACCGGAAGGAACCATCTGTCGCTCGTTGTTGTCGCCCCGGCAATCGTGAGCGAAGGACCGACAACGGTCACGCCGATCCCGCCGGAGGAGCCGGGGGAGACCCCGCCAATCACGATCGAGTTCGAAAACGTCACAAACGGCGGCACCATATCGGTCGCGACGATCGATCCGGAGATCGTTGAGTCGGCACCGGAGCCGCCGGCTGGCTTCTCGCTGGGAGACGACCCCGTTTACTTCGAAATCGTGCCGAGCGAGGAGTTGACGTTCACCGGCCCGGTCACCGTGTGTTTCAGCTACGAGGGAATCACGTTCTCCGGATTCCCGCGGCTCCTTCACTACGACGAAGGGCTGATGACGTGGGTAGACATCACGACCAGCGTCGACACCGAGAACCAGATAATCTGCGGGCTGACGTCGTCGTTCTCTCCGTTCGTGATCGCGGCGGCGGCCCTCGACGCCAGGGGCTTCCACGCGCCGGTCAAGCCGGTCGCCGGTCAGATGAACACCGTGAAGGGAGGCTCCACGGTTGCCCTCAAGTTCAACGTGTTCGGGGAGGGCAATGTCGAGATCACGAACCCGGACGACATCGACAATCTGCGGTTCGAGGTGTCACCCGCCGCGTGTGAGGGTGGGACGGCGGAACAGTGGGACCTCATTACGACGACGGGGAACACCAGTCTGCGGTACGCGACTCGTCATCACGAGTATTCGTCCAGAACTGGAAGACGCCGACGCTTCCAGGGTGCTATCTCGTGCGCGTGCAGGGGGACGGCCTCCTGCTGAGCGCTCTCTTCAAAGTGAAGTAGTCAGTCCACGTCCTCGCGCCCCATATTCAGGCGCGAGGACGCGACCGGCCGTGGGTTCGCCGCGGATCGCACCTGTCGCGGCGAAGCCGAATAACATAGGCCCGCCATGCGAATGACCCGCCGCGAACTGGCCTGGAAACTCAGTGCGGCTGCCGGGATGGCGGCCCTTACACCACGAACAGCTCCGGCACAGGCCCCTCAGCCGGTGCCAACGGCGGCACGCAGCAGCCCACCGTCGGTAATTTCCAATCCGCCGCGCGACTTTTCACCCGGCGCCGCACCGGTCACGTATCCCGATCCCGATCTGATCACGGTCGATCCAGCGTTCAACGCGCTCCGTCTTGGCAACACGCCGATTCAACGGCTGTGGACCGGCGGGCTGTGGATGGAGGGACCAGCATGGTCCAGCCAGGGCCGTTACCTTGTGTGGAGCGACATACCCAACAACCGCCAGCTGCGCTATCTCGACGACGACGGGCGGGTCACAGTGTTTCGCAGCCCGTCGGGCAACAGCAACGGCAACACGTTTGACTTCGAAGGCCGGCAGCTCTCCTGCGAGCATGGCGAGCGCCGCGTGGTGCGCTACGAGCACGACGGATCGGTCACGGTCATCGCCGACTCCTTCAACGGCAGGCGGCTCAATTCACCGAACGACGTGGCGGTCCATCGCGATGGCAGCATCTGGTTTACCGATCCGCCGTTTGGCGGCTCACTCTATGAAGGCGTCGTCGACGCGGCCGGAGGCGCGGGCAACAAACAGGGGCTCATCAACCCGCGCGCAGGCCAGCGGGCGGGCGCCGGTGATCTGAAGCGCGAGCTGCCGTTCAACGTCTATCGCGTGGACGCGAGCGGGCGCGTGGCGCTGGTGATCGATCAGGACGCGCTCGGTTCCGCGCCGAACGGCATCACCTTCTCTCCCGACTACAAGAAGCTCTACATCGTCGCCCGCGGCGGGGTCATCTCAGGCGACATCACAACGAACAACACGCTGGCCAACGTTGCGCCGTTCGGCAACTTCACGGTGGACGATATCCGCTGCGGTCCTGACGGCATCCGTACAGACGTGTCCGGCAACCTGTGGTGCAGCAGCAACTCCGGCAACAACGTGGGCTACAGCGGCGTGACCGTGCACTCGCCGGACGGCCGGCTGATCGGTCGCATCCGCCTGCCCGAGGTCTGCGCGAACGTCACCTTCGGCGGGCCGAAGCGCAATCGTTTGTTCATGGCGGCGGGTCAGTCTCTGTACGCGGTGTATGTGAACACGCAGGGCTCGGCGCCGGGCTAGCCAGCCGTCGTCGTCTCACTCGATCGGGCCGATATAATCCCCTCGAACTTGGCTTTAGCTACGGGCACACGGCTCGGTCCCTACGAAGTCACGGCGCAGATTGGCGTCGGCGGGATGGGCGAGGTGTATCGCGCCACCGACACCAACCTCAAGCGGCAGGTTGCCATCAAAGTGCTGCCGGATTCGGTGGCGCTGGACGCCGCAAGGCTGGCCCGATTTCAGCGCGAGGCTGAAGTGCTCGCCTCGCTGAACCATCCGAACATCGCCGCGATCTATGGGCTCGAGCGGGCGGGCGATGTCACGGCGCTCGTCATGGAGCTGGTCGAGGGCGAGACGCTGGCAGAGCGAATCGCGCAATCGCCTTTACCGCTTGGCGACGCGATGCCTATCGCGCGTCAAATCGCCGCGGCTCTCGAAGCGGCGCACGAGCAAGGCATCGTCCACCGCGATCTGAAGCCCGCCAACATCAAGGTGCGTCCAGACGGAAAGGTCAAGCTGTTGGACTTCGGCCTGGCGAAGACCGCGGACGGCGTGGCCCCGATATCGTCGGACACTGTCGGGTCCTCGCAGTCGCCGACCATGACGCGCGGCGCGACCGAGCTTGGAACGATCCTCGGAACCGCCGCGTACATGTCGCCCGAGCAGGCGCGGGGCCGTCCGGCCGATCAGCGCACCGATATCTGGGCATTCGGCGTCGTCCTCGCGGAGATGGTGACGGGACGGCAGTTGTTTGGCGGTGATACGACGTCGGACATCATTGCATCTGTGCTCGCCAGCGAGCCGGATGTCAACGACGTGCCGGTTCCGCTGCGTCGTCTCGTCCGATTGTGTCTGGCGAAGGATCCGCGGGAGCGGCTGCGTCACATCGGCGACGCGCTTGCGCTCGTTGACGAGTCTTCTCCGGCCGGCACATCCAGCCCGTCCGGGACGAAGAGTCTGCCCGGTCCTCGCTGGGTCTATCCGGCAACGATCGCTCTGCTGACTGCGATTGCCGCGGCGCTGGGTTGGGTGGCGCTTCGCCGCGAGCCTGTTGTCGAGGCGATCACACGGTTCTCCGTCGATGCACCAGCCGGTGCGTCCTTCAATTACACCTACACCGCCACGGCGGTTTCACCTGATGGCCGGCACATCGTGTTTCGTGTCGCCACGGCCGCCGAGGCGCCGGCATTCTGGCTGCGACCGCTCGACGCGCTCGAGGGCCGTCGCATCGCGGGCACGGATGGAGGCGATTTTCCATTCTGGTCGCCCGACGGGCGCTCGATTGGCTTCTTTGCCACCGGCAAGCTGAAACGCGTAGACATGGAGTTCAGTTCGCCGATCGTACTGGCCGATGCCGCTGACGTGGATACCACCACCACCGGCGGATCGTGGAACAGAGCTGGCGTGATCATCTTCGGTTCGCCTCAGGGAATGTATCGCGTCAGCGCCTCCGGCGGCACCCCGGTGTTGTTCGCCCCCGTCGACAGCAAAGGCGGCGAGACCGGCTATGGCTCGCCGCAGTTTCTGCCCGACGGCGATCGATTCCTCATGTTCGTCCGCCACGACGACGCCGCCCGCCGCGGCATCTACGTCAGTTCCCTGTCTCGTCCGGAACAGAAGACACGCGTGCTCGCCACTGGCCGCAAGGCAGTGTTCACCGGGGGCGAGGACGGTGAGCCGAGCTACCTGCTCTATCTGCAGGACGCGACGCTCCTCTCTCAGGGTATCGATGGTCAGACGCTTGCCTTGGACGGCGACCCGGTGCCTCTGTCAGCAGGCATCGCGCGTTTTCCACCGGGCTTCCACGCCGCCTTCTGGTCGTCGGCCTCTGGCAATCTGCTCGCGTATCGAAGCGAAGCGTCCGACAAGCCGCGGCTCACATGGCTCTACGGCGATGGAAAGCGGCAAACGGAGACCGGCAACGAGGACTTCTTCACACACGTACGTGTGAGTGCCGACGGCTCCCGCGCCGCGTTGGAACTGGCGGACGCCACGGGAAACATGGACGTCTGGACGGTCGACTTCTCACGCAACGCGAAGCTGCGGCAGACGTTCGACGCCAAACCGGACCGGGCGCCGACCTGGTCGCCGGACGGACGCGAGCTCGCGTTCAGCTCTCTCCGAACCGGCAACTGGCAGATCTTTCGAAAAGACGTTCTGAGCGGGCGGCCGGAAGAACAACTCACGACGGGTCCGGAAGACAAGATCGTTCCGCAGTGGAGTCGCGACGGGCGGTACATCCTGTTCATCCAGATTGGCGCCGCGACCTCCGAAGACATCTGGGCCCTCCCGCTCAACGGCGATCGCAAGCCGTTTCCTGTCCTGGCCACGCCGTTCCTGGAAACCGCCCCGTCTCTGTCCCCAGACGGCCAGTGGCTGGCCTTTGAATCGCCGCACACCGGTCGGCCGGAAGTGTTCGTCACGCGATTCCCGGCATCGCCGGCTCAGATCGACGCGTCCGCCCCTCGCTGGCAGGTATCGACTGCTGGAGGAAGCCGCCCGCGTTGGAGCGGCGACGGGCGTTCGCTGTTCTACGTGTCGCTCGACGACGCAAGCATCATGCGCGCGACGGTTCGCTCTGGTGCAACCGGGATCGAAAGCGATGCGCCGGTTGTGTTCGCGCGGATCCCGGTGATGCCGGTGGCGCGATCGCCGTTCGACGTGACGGCCGACGGCCGGGTGCTCCTGCTGGAACGAACCATCCAGGGCGCGGCGCTTTCATTAGTCACCAACTGGCGCGCCCTGATGAAATCAGACCGCTAGAACCGCACCCCTATGCCGAAGCGAACCTGGTGCGCCCGCAGGTTCTGCCCGGCGCCAAGCATGCCGACGAGCGAGTCGCTTCCCGCGACCTGCTTGTAGCGATAGCCCACGTCCGCCACGACCGGGCCGCCGCGCAGCATGAACCCGCCACCCACTCCGAGGATCGGTTCCGTGCTGCGGAGGAAGCCAAGACCGGCTCCCAGGATCGCGTCGGGAGTGGATCCGAATCCGGACAGGTGCGGCGACAACCTCGCGATGCCCGCAGTTGCCTCCACGTAGGGGCTGACCCCGCTGTCGGGCGCCGCGAGCAGGCGAAGGCCGCCTTCACCGTAGAACGCCGACACGCTGACGTCGTACGGAGTGAACGCGAGGATACCGGACGCGAGCGACGGCAGCATGTTGCCGATACGTCCGAACTCCCCGACGAGCTGGATGTTCGGCGTCAGCTCCTTGGCGACGTTGAAGCCGAAGTCCACCTTCGACGCCGACGTCGAGAAGGAATTCAGCGACGTGCCGCCGAATCCGACCGCCGATGCGGTGCGATCCTGCGCGCTCGCCGCCGCCGGAGCCAGGCACACGGCGACAAGAAAGGACAGAGCTGTTCGTCGAAGCATCGATCGATCCTGAGGCGGGCGTTGGCGACAGGGAGTCGGCAAATGAAGTGCCAACGGATGGGACGCGCAAAACGCGCTACCCGCTTTGACTCGCGCCGCGGATTGTCCGGTTGTGCTGTGCTCGGTAGAGGCCGACCTTCAGGTCGGTCTTTCAGTTCGGAGACGGCCGTTGGACGCGATCGACGACGATGAACTCGCGCGGGACGCGGATCGGTTCGAGCTTCAACCCGAGCTGTTCGACGGCGGCAAAAATCGATGGCGCCTTCGGGATCGTCATCGGGCTGTCCCAGCCGGGCCTCGGATTCCATGTCTTGCCGCGCTTCAGATCCTCGATCGCCCGAGGCGTTTGCTCGTCGATTCCGAAGTCCCACGTGAACGTGAATCGGTCTGTAATGTTCGTCCGGTCGATGACGCGCACGCCCATCGAGCCACCGATGGAGCCAGCCACGATCCCAGGCGTGCTGTTTACAACCTCGAAGTGATAGTTCGGGCCGTTCGTCTCGCCGTACACGCCCCCGCAACTCGGCTTGATGCCGAAGTAGGCGGCCTCCGTAATCAGCACCGGCCCCCTCCATCCTTTTCGCGCGCGTTCGGCCTTCACCGCGTCGCTCACCTCGCCCCCGCAATCACTCTCGCGGAAAGGTTTCATTCCCTTCAACCCGCCGGGCCCTACCACCAGTGCATATGCCGGGATCTGCTCTGACTCGATGTGGACCCTCAGCTGAAAGCGGCGTTCGAGCAGATCGCGCAGCATCGGGGCCCGCATCATGGCGGCCGTGGCCTGAGGGTCACCCACCGCTTCGAGCGTGTAGCGGACGTCACGGATCCAGTCCGGGCCGCCGCGCACGCGTTCGCCGTCCTCGACGCCCAGCCCGTAAACGGCCTCGAGCCTCATCCCCCCCTCGCGCCGACGGCCGCGCTCGTTCCCGCTCCTGAACTCGAGCTCAACAGGACCGTACTCGTATGCCGTCCGGATCAAGGTCGCGAACGTCACGCACTGCACGTACAAACGACCCGGCGTCATCAGCAAGCTGTTTGCCCCGCCACCGCGTGCCCCGATCGGCGACGAGGGCAGATTGTCGGGATCGCACTCGCGCACGGACGCCTCTTCGAAGCGAGCGCCCTGCGTGGCGGCCGCTCCGCCCTGTGCCGCCGGCGCCTGCAGCGCACTCGACGTGCCGTCCAACGGTGTGAGCGGACCTGACGTGGTCGCGATGCCCTTCATGAACGAGGCGAGGACCGCCAGATGCGCCTCTGCGTTGCGGCTCCAGCTGATCTCTTCCGTCACCGGTCGTGCAGACAGCGTCCGGCTCGTCGAAACCTCCTCGCCCGCACGCAGTCTCGTTTCGCCTGTTGCCTCACGCACCCGTGCTTCGCCGTTGATCACAGCCACGCGCGAGCCATCGCCAGCCGTGTTGACCAGAAACGTCGCGCCGTCTGCCTTCACGTCCTGCGCCGGGGTGAGCGAGGCGATCGTCATGTCCTTCGTTTCTACGTACAACTGACCGCGTGACGGCTTTGCCGCACTGACGATGATGCTGCCGGCGTCGAGGCGGATCGTCGTGCCGTCGGCGGCATGGTCCCAGGACAGTTCGGACTGTGACCGGATTTCGACGTGCGAGCCGTCGGCGAGCGAGAGGAGTGCGCCCGCCGCATCGCTGGATCGAATCGTCTCCTGCGCCGCGATTCGATAACGAGAACCGTCCGCAGCCTCGAGCACCGCATAAACATCCTGATCTCTCAGCGATACACCGGTCCACACGGCCGCGGCCACGACGATCGCCGCCGCTGCCGCACGCATCGCGAGCCGCCACGAGGCAGCAACAGGCGCCGCTTCGATGCGCGCCTCTGGCTCATGCGGCGACACGTACCGATCGGCCCGAAGCCGGGCGTGAACCCGATCCAGGGCAGGCTCCATTTCGCCGCGCGGCGCGCTCGGCAGCAGACGCTTCAGGACATCCTCGATCTTTCGTTCGTGTCGTTTCATGGTGTGTCCTTGGTGCGCAGCAGCTTCTTCAGCCGCGCGCGTGCCCGGAACAGCGTCACCGCGACGACAGCGCGCGAGGTGCCGAGCAGCCGGCCGATATCTGCTTCGCTGGCGTCGTGCTCGTAGCGGAGGACGAGCATTTCCACGGCCCGTGGATTGAGTTGCGCAATGGCCGCGACGAGCCGCTTCTGAAGGTCGGAGTCGTGTTCGGAGCCGCCAGCCGTGGCCGACGAGTCGGTGACAGCGTGTCGCCGGGCCGCGTCGACGACCGACTCGCGGCGCCGTCGCGACCGCACGACGTTCAGCGCCAGGTTGATCGCCGAGCGATAGAGGTAGCCCTTGGGGTTTCGCCTGAAGTCAGGCGGAAACCCACGCCTCAGCAGCTGCAGGAAAAGCGTTTGTACGATGTCCTCGGCGTCCTGCGCGCTGGCCGTCACGCTGAACGCCGTGCGATAGACCAGCCGGGAATGCTCGCGGAAGACCTCGTCGAGTTCGTCTGCCAAGGGCTCTGGGGCTCGATGAAACGCCGCGACTGGCGACATGTGCTTCCTGGCAGGAAAACAACGGGTCCGTCATTTTGTTAACACCGCCTAAGGCGGCGGCGTGGTGACTGGACGCGAGAGCTGTAAATACGCTGGACTCCCGGCGGGGTCAACCTGGGGCGCGGCAGGGGAAAGGATCTGCTCGAGCAGCGGCCGCATCTGCGCCAGTTGCTTGACGCGAATCACGAAGTCCCATGCCGGCTCGAACTTCTTCCAGCCGGCGCTGTATGCCGCGTGTCTGATCCGGTGGCCGACGGAGCGATGCTGCACGGCAGCCTTGAGGATGTTGCCCCACGTATAAAACGATTCGTAGGACCAGTCGTAGCCGGCTTTCAATTGCTCCGCGGTCAAACCGACTGGGCGATAGACGACGTGGCGTGTGTCATAGAGGTCCCAGTCGTTCGTGACCATGCGTCCCTCGGCAGCCATTCGTGTATGGAGCGCCGTGCCGGGGTACGGCGTCAGAATGTGGAATGTCGCTGTCGTAATTCCGCTGCGCACCGCCCAGTCCACGGTGCGCGCAAACACGTCGCCATGGTCGCCGTCGAGGCCGAAGACGAAGCTGCCGTTGATCATGATGCCGAGGTCGTCGAGCCGGCGGATGACGCGCTGGTAGTCGCGTCCGAGGTTCTGCCGCTTGTTGGCGTCCTGCAGGCTGCGGTGCGAGAGGCTTTCGAAGCCGACGAACAGACTGCGCAGACCCGCCGCGGCCGCCTCCGCGATCAGATCGTCGCGGAGGATGGAATCCACGGTCGCCGCCCCCTGAAAGACGCGGCCCATTCCCCGCATCCCGCGGAACAGTTCCCGCGCGAACCGCACGTGGCCCAATAGATGGTCGTCCAGGAAGTAGAGGTGACGTCCCGGCAGCCTGGCGATTTCCGCCAGGGCGTCGTCCACCTTCTGTGTGTAAAAGCCGCGTCCGCCTTCGAAGAAGGCGTCCTTGTAGCAGAACGTGCAGTGATGCGGGCAGCCGCGCGACACGACGATTGAATTCGGCACGAGATAGCGATGCCGCTGGATCAGATCCCGCCGGATCGGCGGGATGCCTTCGAGGGTCCGAATCGTCGAGACGTACCGCGGTGCCGGCCGTCCCGCAGCCAGGTCCTGCAGGAACTGCGGAAACGTGTCTTCGCCCGGGCCGAGCACGATCGTGTCGGCGTGCGGCGCCGCTTCGTCGGGCAGCGAGGTGACGTGCAGGCCGCCGAGCACGACGTAGGCGCCGCGCGCGCGGTAGTGGTCCGCAATCCGATACGCGCGATACGCGTTGGTGATGTAGACCTGGATGACGACGAGGTCCGGGCGGTCGTCGAGGTCGAGCGGCTCGACGTGCTCATCCTGCAACGTCGCCTCGACGCCGGGGGCGAGGTACGCCGCCAGCGTGGCGAGGCCGAGTGGGGGGAACAGTGAGTACTTGACCGGTCGCCAGAACGGACTGGTCGCCTCGGTCAGCGCGGGCAGGATGAACGTCGCGTGCCTCACCGGCCAAGCATATCGCAAACTACTTTAAAATACAAAGTAAACGCCGCCCGCCTACAATCCGCGGCCGGGAGAGGTCATGGCAAAGCGTCTTCTCGATACCGTTACCGGCATCGGTTCCGTACGCGCGGAGAACCTCACGCTTCGCGCCACACGGTATCGGCTCTCCTTCTGGGTCAATGACGACCCCCCGGCGCACGGCAGCGAGTCCGGCGCGGCACCAACCGTTGACGGCCACATCGATATCAGCGGCATCGGCGAAGCCGCGGTCCTGGCCGGTGTGGACACCCTGACGCTGACGCTGGCCGATGGGCGCGAAGTGGCCTTTCCCATCAAGAGCACCGCCGGCGACATCGTCGGTCAGTGCGTGGAACGCCGGCATTCCTGAGCTCTGCTGGGTCCGCCTGAAGGCGGACACTACGACGGTCTGGCCCGGTCATCTCGGGTACACTTTTCGATCACCTTGCGAACAGCCCTTTTCTCGGCCGCCGTTATCCTCCTCGTCGTCGCCGGTTTTGCCGGGCGGACGGGCTCCGCGCAGGGAGCGGCCACGGCCGCCGCCGCGCCGGCATCCCACGCCGCCTTGGTCAAAACGTACTGCGCGACGTGCCATAGCGACCGGATGCGATCGGGCGAGCTGTCGCTCGAGCACGCCGACCTCGCCGACATCCCCAGGAACGCCGAGACGTGGGAGAAGGTCATTCGGAAGGTTCGCGCCGGGATGATGCCGCCCGCCGGAATGCCACGGCCGGATGCCGCGACGCTCGATGCGTTCGTCACTCACATCGAAACCACAATCGATCGCGCCGCGGCGACAAACCCCAGGCCGGGCCGTACCGCGCTTCACCGCCTCAACCGCGCGGAATACGCCAACGCGATTCGCGATCTGCTGTCACTCGAGATCGACGCGACGGCGCTCCTGCCTCCGGACGATGAGAGCAGCGGTTTCGACAACATCGCCGACGTGCTGACCGTCTCGCCGTCGCTGATGGAGCGGTATCTGTCCGCGTCGTGGAACATCAGCCGCACGGCCCTCGGCAACGTGAACATCACCCCGGGTACCGTGACATACCGCGTCCGTCCGGACTTGTCGCAGGATCAGCACATCGACGGGATGCCGCCGGGGACACGCGGCGGTATGAAGGTCGAACATACGTTTCCCGTGGACGGCGAGTACGTCATCAGGCTCCGCATGTGGCGCAACACCTTCGACCTGATGCGTGGAATGGAGGATCCGCACGACATCGAGATGGCCATTGACGGCACGCGCCTGACGGTCGTCACGGTCGGCGGGCGCGACGACTTCGGCCGGATGGCGGAGAACCCGGGGACGTTCGGCGCCGATCTCGATCGTCGGCTGACCGTTCGGCTGCCCGTGAAGGCGGGTACCCACACGATCTGGGCGACGACCGTCCTCAAGAGTCATGCGCCGCGCGACGATCTGATCAAGCCGTTCATCAGGACCACCGTGGACGGTCTCGACATCATGGGCGACCCCTCCGTGGATCGCATCACCATTGAAGGTCCGTATGCTGCCGCCGGTCCGGGAGACAGCGCGTCACGCCGGAAAATCCTTTCCTGCAAGCCGGCGTCCACGGCGCAGGAGGCAGCGTGTGCACGGCAGATTCTGACGACCCTCGCACGGCAGGCGTATCGCAAGCCCGTCGACAAAGCGACGACCGATCTCCTGATGGACTTCTACGCCAAGGGCCGTAAGAGTGGCGGCCATTTCGATCGCGGGATCGAGTCGGCGCTGCAGTTCATCCTGGCGAGTCCCGAATTCCTCTTCCGCGTGGAACCAGATCCCGTGAATGGGAAGTCGGCCTACCAACTGGGCGACCTCCCGCTGGCCTCCCGGCTGGCCTTCTTTCTCTGGAGCAGCCTGCCCGACGACCAGCTGATCACTCTTGCCGCGCAGGGAAAACTGAAGCAGCCGGCCGTGCTCGAGCAGCAGGTGCGGCGGATGCTGGCCGACCGCCGGTCGAAAACGCTGATCGACAACTTCGCCGAGCAGTGGCTGCACCTGCGTAATCTGAAGAACTCCAATCCCGATCTCGGTGCCTTCCCCGATTTCGACGACAACCTGCGGCAGGCCATGCGCGAGGAGACCGAGCTGTTCTTCGACAGCATCATGCGCGAGGACCGCAGCGTAATGGATCTGCTGAACGCGGACTACACGTTCGTCAACGAGCGGCTGGCGCGCCACTACGGCATTCCGAATATTTACGGCAGCCGCTTCCGTCGTGTGCCGGTGCCGAACGAGGCGCGGCGCGGGTTGCTCGGCCAGGCCAGTATCCTCACCGTCACGTCGTATCCGAACCGCACGTCGCCGGTCGAACGGGGCAAGTGGATTCTGACGAACCTGCTTGGGGTGCCGCCGCAGCCGCCGCCACCGAACATCCCGCCGCTGCCGGAAGGCGGGACCGAAGGGAAGATCGTCTCGCTGCGCGAGCGGATGGAACGGCATCGCGCCAATCCGGTGTGCGCCGGCTGTCACCGTGCGATGGATCCGATCGGGTTTGCGATGGAGAACTTCGACGGCATCGGCCGCTGGCGCGCGAGGGAAGACGGCCAGGCGATCGACGCGTCCGGCACGCTCTTTACGGGTGCGAAACTGGACGGCGTGAATGGCCTGCGACAGGAACTGGTCCGGCGGCCCGACGTCTTCGTTGGCGTGCTCACGGAACGCATGCTGACCTACGCCGTTGGCCGCGGGCTCGAACACTACGACATGCCGGCGGTGCGCAGAATCGTCCGGCAGGCGCGCGCGAACAATTACCGCTTCTCGTCCATCGTCCTCGGTGTGGCGCGCAGCGTGCCGTTTCAGATGAAAGAGACCGCAGTGGTCGTCAAGGAGACGAGATGAGCGTCCTGTTCAAGAAGCACCTGTCGCGGCGCACGTTCATCCGCGGCGCCGGCGTGACGATGTCGCTGCCGTTCCTCGACGCGATGGTGCCGGCGCGCACGGCACTGGCGCAGACGGCCGCCAGGCGGCAGGTCAGGCTTGGCCTCTGCTTCATTCCGCACGGCGCGGTCATGAATCAGTGGACGCCGGCAACGACGGGGCCGCTGGAACTGTCGCCGATTCTGTCGCCGCTCTCGGGACACAAGGATCAGGTGGTGGTGCTCAGCAACCTCGCCCACGCCCAGGCCGGCCCGCAGGGTCCCGGCGACAACGGCGGCGATCACACGCGGTGCCCGGCGGTCTTCCTGAACGGCGTGCACCCGAAGCGCACCGACGGCGCCGACATCCAGGCGGGCACGACCATCGACCAGATGGCCGCCGCGCAAATCGGGCAGGACACGCTGCTGCCGTCGCTGGAGCTGGCCGTCGAGGACTACAGCGGGCTGGTCGGATCGTGCGATGTCGGGTTCAGCTGCACGTACATGAACACGATTTCGTGGCGGACACCGACGTCGCCGCTGCCGATGGAAATCAACCCGCGCGTGGTGTTCGATCGCATGTTCGGCGACGGCGCCACGGTGCAGGAACGCGTGCAGCGAATCGAGACGCAGCGCAGCATCCTCGACGCGATCACCGGGCAGGTCCGGCGGCTCCAGGGCGATCTGGGCGTCAGCGACCGGAACCGCGTGGCCGAGTATCTCGACGCGGTGCGCGAAATCGAGCGGCGCATTCAGATTTCGGAGCGGCAGGCGTCGAACCCGTCGCTGGCCGTGCCGGAATCGCCAACGGGGATTCCCGACGACCACGAAGCGCACACGAAGCTGATGTTCGACCTGATGGCGATCGCGTTCCAGGCCGACATCACGCGCATCTCGACGTTCATGATGGCGCGCGAGGTCAGCTACCGGACGTTCCCGAAGCTGGGGATCTCGGAGGCGTTCCATCCGGCATCGCACCACCAGAACAGCCCGGCGCGGCTCGAGACGCTGGCCAAGATCAACGCGTTCCACGTCTCGCTCGTGACGCATCTGCTCGACCGTCTCAAGTCGACGCCGGATGGTGACGGGACGCTGCTCGACAACTCGCTGATCCTGTACGGCAGCGCGATGAGCAACAGCAACATTCACGACCACGCGCCGCTGCCGGTGCTCATTGCCGGCGGCGCAGCCGGGAAGCTGAAGGGCGGGCGCCATCTGACGTATGCGGCCGGGACGCCGATGTCGAACCTCCTGCTGACGATCCTCGACAAGGCCGGTGTGCGGCAGGAAGCGGTCGGCGACAGCACGGGCTTGTTGACGGACGTTTAGGGATCAGGGATCAGGGATCAGGCGATATGCGATTGATGACTCGTTTTCTGACGGTGCTCGTAATCGGCGCGATGCCGGCCGTGGCATCTGCCGCCGGCTCGGAAGCGGCGGACGCCGCGCAGCGCAAGGATCTCGCCACCCTGCGCACGATGGTGAGCAAGAAGGTCAACGTCAACACGCCGCAGGCCGACGGAACCACCGCGCTGCACTGGGCCGCGCACTATAGCGACGTCGAGGCTGTTCAGCTGCTGTTGAAGGCAGGCGCGAACCCCTCGACAGCCAATCGGTTCGGCGCGTCGCCGCTGTCCGCGGCGTCGACCTCGGGCAACGCCGTGCTGGTGAAGCTGCTGCTCGATGCGGGGGCCGATGCGAAAACGGTGTCGACACTCGACGGCGAGACCGTGCTGATGAGCGCGGCCCGATCCGGAAGCGTGGAGACGGTGCGCCTGCTGCTCGATCGCGGCGCCGACGTCAATGCCCGGGAGCGCTACAAGGGCCAGACGGCGCTGATGTGGGCCGCGTCGGAGCGTCACGCGCCGATCGTCAAGCTGCTGCTCGAGCGCGGCGCCGACTGGCGCGTCCGCTCGTTCGACCGCGAGACCAGGCCACCGAAGCTGAGTGCGGCCTCCTCGATTTCACCCATTCCACGCGGCGGCTTCACCGCGCTGATGTTCACGGCGCGCGAGGGCGATCTGGACGCCGCGCGCATCATGCTCGACGCCGGCGTGGACATCAATCACGGCGACGTGGACAGCGTCACCCCGCTCGTGGCCGCGATCATGAACAAGCGCTACACGCTGGCGAAGTTCCTGATCGACCGCGGCGCCGACGTCAACGTGGTCGACGCGGGCGGCCGGACCGCGCTCTACGCGATGATCGACATTCGCAACGAAGACTGGACGGCAATGCCGAACCGCCCGCTGGAAGACCAGCTGCCCTCGCTGGATGTGGTCCGGGCGCTGATCGATCGCGGCGCGAAGCTCGACGTTCCGCTGACGCGGCCGTTGACGGTGCGCAGCGGAATGGATTTCGGTGACAACACCCTCGGCGCCGGTGCCACGCCGCTGATGCGTGCGGCGCGCGCCGGCGATCACGCGGTGATCCGCCTCCTGCTCGAGAAGGGCGCCAACGCCAGGGCGGCGACGAAGGATGGGACCAACGCGCTCATGTTCGCCGCCGGGATCGGCTACCGCGACAAGAACACGCGCGGCTCCGAGAGCGACGCGCTCGAATCGGTCAAGGTGATGATGGCCGCCGGCCTCGACGTCAACCAGACCAACACGCGCGGCGAGAACGCGCTGCACGGCGCCGCCGTGCGCGGGGCCGACACGATCGTCCAGTTCCTCGTCGATCAGAAGATGGACGTCAATGCCACGAGCAAGCAGGGCTATACGCCGCTCGATGTGGCGATGGGGAAGACCATCGTTCTGCAGCTGCCCGTGCCGCAGGAAAGCACCGTCGCGCTGCTGAAGAAGCTGGGTGGGAAGGAAGGCCCCGGGCCGCGTGCGGCCCGTCCGCCGGCTGCGCAATAGAGACGGCGCACGCTTTGCGTTGAAACCGCGCTTCGAAAGGCGGTTCTCATGATCCAACGCGTATATCGAACCTCTGCGGCGGTGCTTGTCTGCTGTGCGAGCTTTGCCTGCTCAGCTTCACCGGCAGCACCTGACGTGACGCGTTCCGCGTCCTGGACTCTCAATCCCACAAGCGACGAGAAACCCATCGTGATCTTCGTGATCAGTCAGGGTTTGTTCTTTGACGCGTGCGTGGTGAAAGAACCTCTGCCGAGGCACGGTGAATTTCAGCTGCTCGTCGACAATCGCACGAATCTCGGTCCAGGCATGCCTGGATTTCTCGGCGGCCGATGGTGGGAGGACCTCAACGGCAACGGAATTCAGGATAATGCCGATGATTTCTTCTTTTGCCCACTGGTGTTACCAGGTCGGCTGAGTCGCTAAACCCGGCCCCACGTACCCGCTGATCGTGTGCCCTGCGCACCGCGTGGGGCGAGCCTTGTCAGGCTCGCCACGCGAACCCGACAGGGTTCGCGCCACGTCGGCGGCGTTTGTACGCGGCTCGTCAGGCGCGGACGGTTTCGAGGCCGTGACCGTACGGTCCGGCCTCGCGGCGGCGCAGCAGCAGCGAGAAGATCAGTCCCGCGACGCTGAGCGCGGTGAACAGCAGGAGCATCGGCCGGTACCCGGCCGGGTTGGACACTCCCGCTCCGGCCCAGTCGTTGAGCCACCCTGCAGCCACGTTCACCACCGCCAGCCCGACATTCTGGAGCATCGTCATCAGCCCGAGCGCCGTGCCGAGACGATGACTGTCGACGAGGTAGGGCACCGACGCCCAGAGCACCGCGGGCACGAGCGAGAAGGCGATCCCGATCATCACCGTGCTCACCCAGAGATCCCAGTCCGTGTAGAGCAGCGTCGGGAACACGGCGAGCAGGAGCAGCGAGCCGAAGAACATCGCGATGCTGCGGCGGCCGATGCGATCGACGATCAGGCCGAAGAGCGGCGTGGCGAAGATCGCCGCCAGGAAGACGTATCCGTTCATCTGACCCGCCCGCTCGAGCGATAAACCCTGCGCGTTCTGGAAGTATTCGATGGCAAACGTGCTGCGGAAGGGAAAGATCACGGAATAGAACGTGACGCACAAACCGACGATGAACCAGTACGAGCGATCGAAGCGCACCAGATCGGACCAGACGAATCGTTCAGCGGCGCGCGACTGCGGAAGCGCATATCGCCGTGCGGCGGATGCCTCGATGGCCCAGTAGGCTGCTGCCGCCCCGAATGAGACGACGGCGAAGCCGACGGCGATCAGGAGGGGAGCGCGCCAGCCGGAGTCGTAGGCCCAGCCGGCCCACGTCGGGGACAGGTCGGCTGCGTACGACCCGGCGCGCGCGATGGCCAGGTTCACGCCGAACGCGAAACCAAGCTGCTTCCCTCTGAACCAATGTCCGAGAACGGCGGTGACGGCGACGATCATCGATTCTCCGCCCAGTCCGAAGATCAGACGGCCCGCCGCCATGATCCAGAACGTGCCGGACGCCGCCGACAGCAGCGCGCCAACGAGACAGACGGCGGTAAATCCCGCCGTCGCCTGGCGCGTCCCGAATCGATCGACGAGCACGCCGCCGATGAGCACCATCACGATGTTCGGTGCGCTGTAGATCGCCTGCAGCAGTCCGACCTGGGTGGACGTGAAACCGAGCTGCGACTGCAGGATGTTCGACAGCGGCGGGATGGAGTCGTAGACGTAGTAATTGCCGAACATGGCCAGGCTGGTGAACAGGAGAACCAGCCAGCGAATGGACGGCGGAGGGGCCGGCGGCGCGGATACCGTTGTCATCGACAAACGAATTACCGCACGTCCTGTGTCAGGTCGACGCCGAGTGCCTCGGCCAGAGCCTCGAGACTGAACGGCTTGAGCAGCAGATTGAACTCGCCTTCCCTGATGTCGGCCGCCGACTCGACGTAACCGGTCGTCAGCAGAATCGGCAGATCCGGCTGGCGCCGCCTGATTTCGCGCGCGAGCTGCACGCCGCTCACGCCGCCCGGCATCATGATGTCGGACAGCACGATGTCGATCTGCCGCGAGTTGGCGAGGGCGCCGAGTGCGGCCTCCGAACCGGTGACGTGCGTGACGGAGAACCCGATCGAGGCGAGCAGCTCACGGGTCAGCGCCGACACTTCGCGATCGTCTTCGACCAGCAGCACGTGTCCGCGGCGCTGGCGGTCGATTCGCGGCGGTCCGCTGGGCAGGTCCGGTTTGGCAACGGGATCGGTCATCGAGCGCCGTAGCAGCACGGTGACGATCGTTCCGACGCCGACCTCGCTGTCGATGTTCACCTGGCCGCCGGACTGCTGCGCGAAGCCGTAGACCTGCGGCAGACCCAGCCCCGATCCCTTGCCGATGTCCTTGGTCGTGAAAAACGGCTCGAACACGCGCGCTTTGACATCCGGCGCCATGCCCTGTCCGTTGTCGGCGATCGAGAGCTTGACGAAGTCAGCGCCCGTCTCCTGAACGTTTTCCACCGTGATGGAGATCACGCCGCCATCCGGCATCGCATCGCGGGCATTCAGACACAGGTTGAGGACGGCCAGCTCCATTTCGCCGGTGTCCACTTCGACCGGCCACACGTCGGGCGCGAAGTGCATCTGCACCTCGATGTGCCCGCCGAGCGAGCCGTCGAGCATGGTCCGCATCCCGTGGAGGTGCGCGGTCAGATCGATCGACTCGGGATTGACCGGCCGCCGCCGCGAGAAGGCCAGCAGATGCCGCGTCAGGCCGGTGCCGCGGGCGATGGCGCGCCGCATCGCCTCGAAGACACGCGGGCTCGGCGCCGTTGACTGTGCCGCCGAGCGCTCGAGCAGCTGCACTCCGCTGGCGAACACCGCCAGCAGGTTGTTGAAGTCGTGCGCCACGCCGCCGGTCAGCTGTCCCAGCGACTCCATCTTCTGCGTCTGCCGCAGCGCCGCCTCCGCCGTGCGCAGCTTCTCCTGATGGTCCATCCGTTCCGCGACCGCCTCGTCCACGCGCCGCTCGAGCGTTTCGTTCAGCTCGCGCAGCCCGCGCAGCGCGAGCACCTTCTGCGTCGACTCCGTGCAGGCGCAGAACATCCCGGCAACCTTGCCGCTTTCATCGCGAACCGGCGAATAGGAGAACGTGAACCATGTCTGCTCGTCGTAGCCCTTGCGGTTCATGACGAGCGGAAGGTCCTCACGATACGTTGCCTGGCCCGCCAGCGCGGCGTCGATGAGCGGGCTGATGTCAGCCCAGATCTCGGACCAGATGTCATAGAACCGCTGCCCGAGCGCGCGCGGGTGCTTCGCGCCCAGGATCTCGGCGTACGGATCGTTATAGAGGAAGCCGAGGTCCTCGCCCCAGGCAACGAACATCGGGAAGCGTGACTGCAGCAACAGCCCAACCACGGCGCGGAGTGATTGCGGCCACGACGCAGGCGGCCCCAGCGGCGACGTGGACCAGTCGTGCGCGCGCATCAATGCGCCCACGCGTCCGCCGCCGGCAAGGAATTCACCTGATGTGGTCATAGCAGTGACGGCCGGGGCCGAATTCTACCAAGTCCGACTCACGAGCCGAGCTCAGCCTCAAGCCTGCTCGCGGGAGGGAACGGAGAGGCCGGAGAAAACGGATTCACACGGAGACACGGTGGCACGGAGACGCACAGAGGCTCTCAAATCTGTTTTCGTTCGTTCGCCACGATTTGCGTTTCGTGGCCAAGCCCTTCTTCCAGTGCGAGTACGCTATTACCTCTTATTCGTCCGCTTGCTTCCGGTTACGGGCCGTTGCGCCTGATTCCGGCTCGATGTCACTCGACGCGATTCTGACCGGGTGGTAGGGGAGCTGGCGACGTCATTCGAGCACCTGACATCGCCGGCTCCTTTCTGAAGATGACCTACTGCTCTAGTGCTCGATGTCGTGCGGCGGGTTCGGGTCGTTGCCGAATGAATCATTGCTGCGGATGACGTCTTTGCGGTTGTGCGTCACCAAGTCTACGCCGCCGCGCTTTGCCTCGCGTCGGCCCGCGTCGATCGCCGCCTGTTGCGTACGGTGGTTCGACTGCACCTGACTGTTCTGGGTTACTTGCCAGCCGCTGCGATTTCCGCCGGTGAGACATGCACGTCGTGTTTCTTGCCCATGATGATTCGAACCCTCCGGTACGACCGCATCCGCATTCTCGGCACAGATCCGAAGAAGCTCGATCCCTAAAGAGGCCAGACGCGACATGGCGCTACGGTCGCGCTCCTGCTCCTCGAGTTGCGCTTCTTCCGAAGCGCGGCCGAGTGAACCGTGAAGGATGTTTCATTGGGTAATCAAGTCGGCACGCGAATCGAAATGGCGTCGTCGGTATCCACGTAGCAGGTTCTCAATCCGGGTCCCATGCGACCAAGATAGAGTGAAATCGTGGATCGAATCTCCAGCAAGCGGCGGAGCGACAACATGCGTCGAATCCGCAGCCGCGACACCTCGCCGGAAATGTTGGTTCGCCGCTTCCTTCACTCGAAGGGCCTTCGGTACCGTCTGCATCCTGCGCACCTACCCGGAAAGCCTGACCTTGTGTTTCCCGCCTTGCGCAGCTGCGTCTTCGTGCATGGCTGCTTCTGGCATGGTTGCACGCTCTGCGTGGATGGAACTCGCAGAGTGCAGTCTCGCTCGACCTATTGGATTCCGAAGATTCAGGGCAATCAGCGCAGAGACCGGGCGCACCAGCGAGCACTGTCCAGCGCCGGTTGGTCGGTACACGTAATCTGGGAGTGCCAGCTAAGGGACCAATCGAAACTCAGGGTACTGGCGAAGTGTCTGCTTTCAGCACGCGACCGGCTCGATCGCTAAGATCGCGGAGTTGTCAGCCGCTCAAGCCACTGCTCTAAGCTGATGAGACGGCCAGACTGAATGTGTTCAGGTAGTCGATTCGCCGAACCTCGTCCAGTTGTGCCATAAGCCGCGATTGGACCCGCCGGATTGACATGTACGACGGCGTTAAACAGGAACGCATTCTGGCGTCGTCGGTCGCACGCCGCCGCGATCCGCGCGGCGTCAAATTCGTTGCTTACAAGCACAAAGTCAAAGTCGCGGCCCAAGTCCTCAAGACGTGCGTACGCGTCAAAATCGACTCCGAACTGTTCTTCTCGGTCCGCCCTGACACTCCACTTTGCGCTAACAAGAATCCGGCGCTGATCTGGCCGTATAACCGCAACGTCGACCTTGCGCGGCTTCTCAACGCCAGGTGGCGGTCGAAATCCGGGAAGCGAATGGAGCAAGGGCCGTGCGTGGACCTGCAGCGCTGAACTTTCAGGAAGGCGTTGAACGATCGCTGCCAGAACATCTTCGAAACCTTCGCCGACGAGGTTCTTGCGCTTGTTCTCCAGACGAAAATAGGTCTGAATCCGCTGCGCCAGCCGTCGAAGTGCATCGGGCGGCGGCTCCGCAGCGAGCCAAGACCCCAACTCCTCTCGGATCATGGTCTCAAAGATCGGGTCCTCTCCAGGTTCTGGCAGGTTGCGTCCGTCAAAGGCCTTGCGCTGTGCTGCAGCAATCGGAGCTCGACGTTCTTGATGCCTGGCGGCAATTACCGCAAGGCGTTCCGTGCAGCGACGGAACAGCCAGTCGATGTCCTCGCCAATCTTGTGTGGAGCTGCGTTGAGCGTCTTTGCCAGCCAGTCGTGGAAAGCGAGTGAGCGGCCGTACCACGGGCGGCCGGGTTGCGCCTTGTCGCTTTCATAACAGTGTGCAAGCCCTGTGGTGCGATCGGTCCACAGTAGAAGCCTATAGACGTGCACCCAAGCGTTGGCCGGCGTGACCGGTCCACTGCCTGAAAAGTACTCCTGCAGCAACTCAAGCCGACTGTCCTCGCCGAATGCTCGATCGACGCTGGCGGACTTCTTGGTGGCTTTCGTCACGCGGTTTTGTGTATCTGTCTGCTCGATAACACCTGTAGGAGCGTCGTAGCGACCGCCCGCGCCAGCAGGGGTGGGACGGCATTTCCAACCTGCCGATATCGCGAATGAGCGGCTCCGCCGTCGATGCGACCCGGCAGCTCACCGGGACGTTGATCGGTCGTGAAGACGAACCTGTCAGGAAAGGACTGCAGGCGCGCGAATTCCCTCACGCTAAGAGCTCGTGGATAGCGGTAATGATAGACGGAGTCAGCCTTCGTATTCAGCGTCCACGACCAAAGGTCTGGATGCAATCGACGATAGGCGTAGTAGTGACGACGCCCTAGTTTTCCTGTTCCGTTGCTGGGTCCCCAACGATCATCGCTCAAATATCTCTCAGTCAATTCATGGGGCAGATCACGAAAATTGCCGCCTGGAGGCAGCTTGGAAAGGCGGAGCTTCGTATCGGCGTTAATCCTTGGAACGCTTACGTTTTCGATCATCTTCCCAAGGTCTTCGCGCATGCGACGCTGATATTCGGACAAGGGTTCCGGCAACCGATTGACCGGGAGTGAATCCTGAGCATCCCCAGCCTTTAGAAACGCGAGGTCGCCAATGGCCTGCGCCGCCGTCGTAAACGACGGGTTCGCCGGGTCCCGCAACTCGTCGACAGACAAGAAGAGTTCGCTGCGGCTGCTGACACGGTAACGCACGTCGCCGTTGCCGTTTCGTCGTTCAAGAGAGAACACGTCAGTTGCGCCGGTGCCTTCAAGTGTCGGTGGAGCAAACCGGAGTGAAGAGTGCACTCCGATGAAGATGATCCGCTTCCGCGTTTGGGGTACACCAAAATCCGCCGCGTCCACGACCTGAGCCTTGACGCTGTAGATACCGCGCAGCGACAGATCCTCAAGAATCTGCTCGCGAGCCCCCATCTGCTCGAGTCCCGGCACGTTCTCCATGACGAACGCCCTAGGCTCAAGTTTGTCGAGGATCCGCACGAATTCGCGGTACAGCGAATTGCGGGGATCGTCGATCAGACGGCTGTGGTTTCGCATTTGCGAGAACGCCTGGCACGGAGGACCGCCGACCACAATGTCGACATCACCTTCTGCAGAGCAGGCAACTTTTCCCCTAATCTCCGGTCTGCGCATGTCGCCATAAATCGTCTGCGCCTCCGGAAAGTTCAACCGGAACGTCGCACATGCATCCGGGTCAGCGTCGGCGCCGAGCAGTATCCGGCATCCGACTTGGCGGAACCCCTCTGACAGGCCACCAGCACCGCAGAACAAGTCCGCAACTGTAAGGGGTTTCATAAACGACTTGGGACGCGTGCGATGCGAAGCGGAGATTCTCATCGATCCTTGCCCTTCCTCCGCGAGGATTTTGGAAGGTCCCAGCGGGGACTCTTGCAGCGAGGACAAACCCGAGGCTTTTCGCCCTTTCGTGGCAGCCACTCATGACCGCACCGGCAGCGGCAACCGTTCAAAACGACGAGACCGATCTCGCTGGCAGCGACCACCGTTGCAAGTATATACCAATAGTAAATCCTAAGTAGGGCTACTAAAAGGAACTACTGTCGATAGGTTACGGTGTTCGATCGAATCGCATCATCGACGAGAAGAGTGACGGAGGAGGTCAACTCGCTACCGAGCCAGCCTCGCAAAGGCCCCCCCCCGAAGACGACTAAACTGCGGCAGCCGATCACCGCAAGACGAGGGCTGACTGATGTCGCGTCTAGCACCAACCAAACGAGGCGAAGGCCTCAGAGCCGCGAGGCTACTGATGGTGCTGAGCAGTGTGTCCCCATTATTCATTCTGTGGGCTATACGCGGTACAACTCTCGTTCCAGATCGATGGTTCGTGGGTTTTTGTGCGCTGATGGTCGTTGGGCCAAATGCATTCCTATGGCTGCGAATTCGAACAGCGGTGGCACAGTCAGATCGCCGTGAGATCGTTGTAGGCAACGCCGACGATCACCGCGATCACATTTTGGTTTACTTGTTCGCAATGCTGCTGCCCTTCTATTCCGAGGACATCGGAACCTGGCGGGAGCTCGGCGCGACGCTCGCCGCCCTCGCTTTCATCGTTTTTCTGTTTTGGCACCTTAATCTGCATTACATGAACCTGTGGTTCGCCGTTCGCGGCCTGCGCGTGTTCACCGTGTATCCGCCAGCAGACGGGAATCCGCTTACCGGAAAGACCCGTCAAGCGATAATTACGAATCGGGTCAGTCTCGCGCCTGGAGAAAGACTCGTGGCCTACCGCATAAGTGACACGGTGTATCTGGAGGCGGATGCATGAAGTTGAATTTCGGTATCGGCAATGTGTCGATTACGGAGTTCGGCATCGGCCGCGACACGGATGCCGGCCAAGAGTTTGTAGCCGTTCCTGTTGATGTTGAAGTGCAGGCAGCACTGGTAGAGATGGTGCAAGCAACTTGGGATGCGCTTCAGAAGGCCGACGACGACAGTCCCGCGAAGTACGAACCGTCAGAGAAGCACGCTGCGACCGATTATCTCTATCTTTCGCTGGCCGACGAGCTAGCGGCGTCGATTCGTGAGCTGCACCAATCAGCGCAGCTGCCAATCGACGCCGCTGCCTTGTCAGATCCTTCAGACGTGTTCTGCTACTTCGCGCGAATTGGCGACACCAAAGGTCGTCGACTGACGGCGTTACGTCGAGCCAGCCAATTCAAGGGAATTTTGAAGAGCAAGAATCGTCTAGTTCGTATGCTCGATGACACATTGCAGATTATCGAGGACACTGTTTTTCGGTTGGACAACGACTTCGACGTTCTCGTTGACGACGTGAAGGTCCACATCCTTCGCCCCAGCGGGTTTGAGTTCCTTGGTCAACTTCAGCAGGCGATCCTCGACGCTGTCCCGGAGAACATCCGGGTGATTCGAAAGGATATTGCGTATGTAGACTTCGATGGCATCGAGGCCTATGTTGCCAAGCATCCGCGCGCAGCACGGTATCTCTCGTCGATCCTGTCGCAGGATGAGACGAGCAGCGTCGATAAATCCCTCCTTCGAAAGCTCTGTAAACAGACTGGAGTCCAGGTCTCCGAATCCAAAGGCAAGCTGACAGTCGCGGAAGGACACGAGATGGGGTTTCTTGAGGTTCTTGACCGCCGACGATACGAGGTCAGCCTCATCAAAGAGCAGCCAGAGCTATACCGAGCAGGCAGCCGAAAGAAGATCAGCAGCTAGCTTGCGAACTCTGAGGCTCCCTGGTGTTCGCGAGGGGACGGCGGGTGGGGATCGACCGAGGCGATCGAAATGTCACTCAACAATGTCACTCACGCCTTTTGGGGGGTATGAATCCAGAGATTCTCGAATGAAATCGGCGGAATCTGAGAAATTAGCTGGGAGGGAGGGAGTCTTAACCACGAAGACCGCAAAGGTCACGAAGATCACGATGGGAAGCAAGTGGGGAGGCCGTTCGATGGGCCGAACGGCTGACGCTCCGTGCGTCTTCCGTGGCTCCGTGCCAAAGCCCTTCTTCGTGAATCTTCGAGTTCTTCGTGTCTCTTCGTGGTTAAAATCGGCCACATCATGAAGCGTCTGATTGAACGGCTCATCCCGGCGCTGACGCTGCTCGTTCCGCTTACGCTTTCAGCCGCGCAGTACACGCCTCCGCGGGCGGCGGATGGAAAGCCCAGTCTCGAGGGCGTGTGGGAGAACAACAGCGCCACGCCGCTCGAGCGCCCGGCCCAGCTCGCGTCCAAACCGCGTCTGACCGACCAGGAACTGGCGGATCTCGAGCGCCGTGCGAAGACGCTGTTCTCGCCGGATGCCGAAGCGACCTTCGGCGACGCGCTGTATCAGACGCTGCTCGCGAACCGGACGCCCACAGGATTGGGCGCGACCGGCTCATACAGTCAGAACTGGCTTCCCGACAGGTATTTCGAGCACCGCACGTCGCTGATCGTCGATCCACCGGACGGCCGGCTGCCGCCGGCGACGCCGCAGGGTGCCCGCTCCCGTACCGCGCTGGTGTCGCGCTTCGGCCGTCCTGCGGCATCCGCTCAGGACATGACGCTGCCCGACCGCTGCGTCCACTACGGCTTCCCTGATCTGTTTGCCGCGTACATGAGCGTCTATCGCATCGTGCAGACGCCGCAGTACGTGGCGATCCAGATGGAGAAGATCCACGACACGCGCATCATCCCGCTCGACGGCCGGCCGCACCTGCCGTCTGCCATGCGCCAGTACCTTGGTGATTCGCGCGGCCGCTGGGAAGGCGACACGCTCGTCGTCGAGACGACGAACTTCCATCCCAATGGCAACCCGATGGGCGGCTATTTCACGCTGTCGGATCAGAACCTGCGGCTGACCGAACGCTTCAGGCGCACGGCGGCTGACACGCTCGAATACACCTTCACGGTCGACAACCCGACGATGTGGACGAAGCCGTGGACGGCGGTCATCTACTGGAAAGCGTCGAAGAGCGAGGTCTTCGAGTACGCCTGCCACGAGGGAAACTACAGTCTGCGGGGAATGCTGGCCGGCGCCCGCGCCGACGAGGCCGCCGGCCGTTAATTACAGGTCCTTCGTCCTTGGTCCTTGGTGCCAAGTCCGTCCTTTGGTCCGTGGTCCGTTCTTGGTCCGTGGTCCGTATGTCCTGCGCCAGCGCACGAAGCACCAAGGACCAGGAACGGACCACGAACCAAGGACAAAGGACTACGGACTCTACTTGACGCCTGCCGCGCTCACCGCGTCCCAGAAATCCTTGCTGGTCTGCGGCTGCGGCGACGTGTGAACGTTGATGTAGCGGTCGAACTGCAGATTCAGCTTCTTCACCACCGGCGCCAGCGCTTTGACGTGATCGTTGGCCGGCTCACCCGGTTTGCCGGGCAGTGAGAAGTCGCCCTGGAACAGGATCCGCTCCTTCGGGAAGTACGCGATCAGCAGCCCGTTCGAGTGCGGTGCCCCCGGAACGTGATGCATCTCGACCGTGCGCGTACCGTCGGAGTACACCTTCTTGTCCCCCACCGGATCGACGCGCGCTTTCGTCGGCTTCTTGGCCAGCGTGTCGGTGAGCAGCGTGCGCGGGGTATTCAGCGCGCGCTCGAAGAACTCCTGGTTGTTCCGGTGCGTGACGATCGTGGCGCCTTCGGCAACCCATGCCGGCAGTCCGCCGGTGTGGTCCGAGTGCGGGTGCGTGTTCATGATGTAGCGGATCGGCTTGTTCGGAACGAGCTTCTTCACTTCCGGGATGTAGGCAAGCGAACGTGCCTCGCTCTGGCCGCCTTCGAGCACCATGACGTGGTCCCTGAACTCCACGACCAGCGAATCGTAGCTGCCGCCGCCGGTGGTGAGTCTCCACAGCCCGTCGCCGAGCTTTTCGGTGGTAACCGTCATTGCCGGTGGAGCAGG